>JAFGEY010000485.1 GCA_016931365.1 Anaerolineae bacterium | reverse complement strand
GCACAGCACCTCGGTCGGCCATTCGCAGATGGCCGGCCAGGCGGCCACGCTCGGAACCAGCGTCGGCGGCAGCGTCTCCGCCCAGCCGTTCGGCCTCGGCGTGGGAGCCAATGCCTCGGTCAACGCCTCGATGACCGCCAGCCAGAGCCAGGGGATGTCGGTGGCCGAGGTGCACGGCAGCAGTTCGATGCACTCGGAGACGGTGGCCAACGCCACTTCCCAGGCGCACAGCGAGAGCGTGGGCGGCAATCACAGCGTCTCGGTCAGCGAAGGGCACGCTTCCAGCGCCGGCGGCTCGCGCGGCCAGACCCTTTCCGAGACAGCAGGCGAGTCGCAGGGCGTCACCCGCACGGTGACCACCTCGACCGGCGAGTCGAACTCGGAGAGCCACACCCGCAGTTGGGGCGAGGGGTGGGGCGAGAGCCGCGGCGGCAGCGTATCCGACTCAAAGAGTGTCGCCGATGGAGCATCCCACACCGAGAGCAGCTCGCACGGCACGTCCAGTTCGGCCAGCGTGGCCCAGGCGCGCACCTACGCCCTGTCGGAGATGGCTTCCTTCAGCGTCGGCGGCGTGCCCAGCGTCTCGTTGTCCAAGACCTTCCAGTGGGAGGACGACGTGGCCATCCGCCTGACCGAGTTGCTCCGCCAGCAGGAAGTCTTGCTGGATCAGATGAGCAAGGAGGGCGGGTATCTGACCGACGTGTACGTCCTCACCCGCACGCAGAACGGCAAGCGCGCCGCGCAGGCGCTCGTGCCGCAGGCCTTCCACGGCATTGATGAGGTGGTCACGCCGGTGCTGACGCGGGAATTGTCGCCCGCCGAGGAAGGTCACCTGCGCCTGCACGCGGCCTGCTTCACCCCTTGCGCCGCCGAGGAGACCGTCCCCGGCGTGATGAGCGGCTACCGGCACGCCAGCCTGCTCACGATGCTGCAACTATCGGCTTACGCTGCACCGGGCATCTTTGAGGAGGGCATCGCCCTGACCACCCAGGAGTCGATCCCGCCGTTTGCCTTTCTGCCCGATATGGACGGCGACGTGGTGCTGGGCCACCTGGTCTCCACCGAAACGGGCGACCTGACCGCCGCCCAGGTGCGATTGTCGCCGGAGCGGATGTTTCACACCGTGTTCGCCGGCAACACCGGCTACGGCAAGAGTGTTGCAGCAGAGCGCTTGGCCCTGGAGACGACCGCCCGCTGGAAGTACCGCACCGTCGTCCTCGACTTTGGTCAGGGCTGGCGCAAGATGCTCACCGCGCCCGGCCTGGACGGCCACGTCGAGATCTACCAGCTCCAGCCCGGCGCGATGCGTCCCCTGCGCTGGAATCCACTCCAGTTCGGCAAGCGCATCGACCCGGAGCAGCAGCTGCGCACGATCTGCGACCTGTGGGCCAACGCCGGGGGAATGGGGCCGCGGCAGTTGGGCTTTATGCGCCGGGCCCTGATCGAGCTTTACCAGGAGCACGGCGCGCTGACCGCCGACCGCCAGGTGCTGGGCGACGAGAATTGGAACACCGTGCGCAATCGCTACGAGGAAGAGGCAATTGTCAGGCGACTGCAAGAACTGAACCTATCCCTTCGCTCCCTCATAGGCACGCACCTGGGCGCGCTGACCGCCGTCGAGCGCCAGGCGCTGGCCGTCTACCGCAGCCGGCGGGTGGACATCCCGGCCTGGCACGACCGGCTGCGCCGGATGTACGATGACCTCAAGCCCAGCCAGAACGCCGATCGCACCTCGCTGGAAGGGGTGCTGCTGCGCCTGGAGCCGTTCTCGCGGGGCGAGATGGCGCTGATGTATGGCCGTGGGGATGATGTGATGACCATCGAAGATGTATCGCTGCCCTGGGGGATGACCGTCTTCGAGGGCGGCGCGGAACTGGACGAGTATTCCAAGGTGGCCTTGCTGTCAATGATGGCCTGGCACCTCTACACCGATGCCGTGCGACGCAGACGCGAGGAACTGAACCAGGGCGGGTTCACCAACTGGATGCAGATTTTCTTCGAGGAGGCCAACAAAGTGTTAGGTGGGGTGAGCAGCGCATCAGGCGACGATGAAGGTGGAGCCACGACCGCGCAGCAGTTCCAGGACATGTGGCGCGACGGGCGCAAGTACCGTATCTGGCTGCACCTGATGACTCAGTCGCCGGCCGACCTGCCGCCGGGGATCGTGGACTCGTGCAACAACGCCTTTGTCACCCAGCTCAAGAATCCCAAGGACCGCGACCTGATGATGGCGCACCTGGCGCTGAGTGAGAAAGGCTTTGTGGACGAGCACTACAAGCGTTTCCTGTCGCGGATGGAGGTGGCGCGCAGCGTGGTCAAGCTGGGTTACTCGACCGACCGCCGCGACGTGCAGCCGGTGCTGGCCGAGCCGCTGATGGTGCCGGCAAAAGAGCCGACGGATGGGGAGATCTACAGACACTTTTTGATGAGGATATGACAGGGCGGCTATTCAGTTGAGCAACGAACCGGGTTCTTGTCTATTGTTTCGACAAGAACCCGGCTCTCGAGTACTCTACCAAGCCAGCCTGTGCAATGGGTGCAAGAAAGAAAACTACTGTCCGCAGTATTCTCTCAACACCGCCAATTTTTCGAAAGTATGGAAGGTCACTGGCCCAAAATTGATCTCACCCCCAACCTCGTAGGTTCTATTAAACCATTTATTTCCAAAGTTTGCGTAAGCAGACCATGATAAGTTTAAGAATCCAGTCCAATCTCCGCTACAAAGACTCAAGCATGTTTCGCCTTCAATCGAACCTTGAATACCGACTCGTTCGCGGGTAAATTGTCCGTTTTGGGGATTATGGACACCTTGTTGCTGCAATTCTATGCCCAGAGCGCCATTGACAAAGCCACAGATTTTGACATCATCAATATTGCCGGTACAAACGTCAAAATCGATTTTCCCTGCAAGACCTAGCTGCGCTTGAGCAACAATATGCAAGCCAAAGAACTGTTGGATTAAATCATCCGCCTTTTTCAGCACTTGGAACTTTTCGACCAAATCCCATTCTGCACCTATGGCTACAGACCCTTTAATGATATGCCCACCTTCTTGCCCTACATCCACAGCAACGAAGGCCTCAAAGCCGTATGGCGTGAAGAAATTCATCTGAAAACCAATATCTGGAAAAGAAATGAGGCTAGGGCAAGTCGCAGCACCATCGCTTGGACCAGTTTCGCAATCAGAACCGATGCCTGCGCCAGAACCCGGTTTGCCCCATCGAGCTTCATCTATGCCTGCCCCGTTTCTAACCGCTTCAGCCAGCCTGCCAGCATTAATGGCATCCTGAGGCAGCCACAGATACATCCCAGCATAGATCACATCGGGGTGCTCAATTTGGGGGTTCCAACTCACGATTTGTGCTATGCTCACACCGGCATCCGCAGCGATCTGCGCGAGCGTATCACCCCACTCAACATGCCCTGTGTTCCAATCAAAGAAACCTAATGGATCAATGCGGTTGACCGGATTGTTACGCACATATAAGGTACGGTGTCGAGTCATCGGACTATTAACATCGCCTCGGTATGGATCTTGTGTCAGCCACACTCCCACCTCAGCATCGTAAAAGCGCGCGCCAAAGTAGTAGAGGCGGCTTTCCTCATCCCACTCTTTGCCGGTAAGCAAATAGTGGTTGTGCGGGTTGGTCCACGAACTAGAATCTTCCCAGTGGCCGTTTTCGTCAATGAGCTGGCCATAAGGATCGTAAAAGTATTCGTGTACACTCTGGCCGTTGTGTTTGGTGGTGGCAGCCATGCTGCCCAGGCCATCGGTGGCAAACCAGTACTGGCTGCCCACGCCGCCGCCCTGGATCTCATCCATGCTGACCAACTGCCCGTTCCAGCCGCGGTACAGTTGAGTAATGATGGGCGGGCTGACTTGCGGGTACTCGACCAGCTGGTTGTAGCTCAGGCCGTCGAGAACATACTGCACCCATTTGATCACGCCGCCGGACTCTTGCGTTCCCTTATTCAATCGTCGGCCCAGGCCATCGTACTGGTTGTAGACGCGCTGCTCGATATGATCACTCTGCACACGGATTCGGGTGTAGAGCGTCATCCGGTTCTCGGCGTCGTACTCGTAGGTTTCCAGGCGAGCCTGCGCGGGCGGCGTGCCGGGTGTCGACTTGGTCAGGCGGTTGCCATTGGCGTCGTAGGTATAAGTCACATCGCCGGCTGAGAGCAGATGGTTGGCCGCGTCGTAGGTGTAGGTGATGGTCTCCGGATCGGGCTGTGGGCCAGGGCCGATGTCGCGGTCGGTGGTCATAGTCAAGCGGTTGCCCACGGGATTATAGGTGTAGCTGGTGGTCACGGTGTAGGACGGCGGTCCCTCGTATTCCTCGAATGCACTCAGAACTTCGTAACGGGCGTTGTAGGTGTAGGTCTTGGTGATCGTGCGCACCTGCCCGCTGGTGTATTGCTCAACTGTGCGCAGGCGATTGCCCACGGCGTCCAGTGTGTATTCGTAGGACGTGATCACATCAGCATTGTAGGTGGTGCCATTGAACTGGCGAATCAGCCGCCCGGCCTTGTCATATTCCTGGTCGGTCCAGGTCTCGTTGGGATAGTCGGTGCGGATAAGCAAGCGATCTGGATCGTAAACATAGGTGGTCGAGCCGCCACGCGGGTCTTTCATCTCAACTAGCCAGTCATTGGCGTTGTAACTGTACGTCACTGTGCCGGTGTATGGATAGGCAATCGAGAGCCGGTTCCCGACAGGATCGTAGGTATTCTGCGTTTCGCGGTCGTAAGGATCGATCTTGCTGACCTCACGATCCAGAGGGTCATAGCGCAACATCGTCTCGCCGATGGCATCTTGTGTGCGCACCAGGTTGCCGTTGGGGTCATATTCAAACGCCACATCCTGGCTGGCGACGGGGTAGTGGATGGCGATCATCTGGTTGACGGCATCAAAATCATAACTGATGGTTTGCCCGTTGGCATCTGTGGTTTGGATCAGGTTGCCCTCGGGGTCATAGGTATAGGCCCAGATGCTGCCCAGCGGGTTGGTTTCTTGCACCAGCCGGTTCAGCGGATCGTAGGCATAGGTGCTGATGTGGCCGTTGGCATCCATCTCGCTGAGCATATTGCCGACCGGGTCATAGGTATAGGTGGCGACATAGCCCAATGCATCCGTCACCTTGATCAGGCGGCCCAACGGGTCGTAGGCAAAGCTGTTTGCGTTGTCATTGGCATCGATCTCGCGCACCGTTTGCCCGATGGCATCGTATTCGGTACGGGCGACGTGCCCCATCGGGTCGGTTTCGCTGATCTGGCGGTTGAGCGCATCGTAGGCATAGATGGTGATATAGCCTTTGGCACTGGTATAGGTGATGCGGTTGTTTTCGCCATCGTAGGTATAGCGGGAAACCTGGCCTTCCGGCAGGGTCACGCTCAAGCGATTGCCCACCGGATCGTAGGTGAACTTTGTGGTGTGCCCGTTTGCGTCGGTGACGGCAACCTGACGATCCAGCGCATCATAGGTGCGGGTCGTTTCACCATCGAGGGCATCCATTGTGCGCACCAGGTTATTGTTCGCATCATATTCGAAATAGGTTGCATAACCCCGGAAATTGATGGCCTTGATGCGATTGCCCACAGCGTCAAAAGTTGTGGTCTGGCTGTAGCCCAAGGCGTTGGTCAGCTTGACCTGGCGATTGAGCGCGTCGTAGAAATACAGTGTGGCGTGGCCATTGCGATCCGTGACTTGGGTCTGGTTGCCGGCAGGATCGTACTCGTAATACGTCACCTTGCCCAGCGCGTCGACTGTAGAGATGCGTCGCCCTTCGGCATCATAGGTGTAGCGCGTGGCGTGACCGTTGGCATCTATCCCTTTGATCAAACGGCCCAGCGGATCATAAACACGAGTAGAGATGCCGTTCAGCGCGTCAATCACTTGGACCTGACGGTTGAGCGCGTCATATTCGTAGGTAGTCGTATAGCCCAGAGCATTGGTCTCGGTCAGACGGTTGTTGTTGGCATCATAGGTCCAACTCGTGGCGCCGCTCAGGGCGTCCACCTGGCGAACCAGGTTGCCGGCCGGATCGTATGCAAACGTTGTTATGTTGCCATTGCGGTCGGTCGTCGAGACCCGGCGGCCCAGCAAATCATAAACCGTAGAACGTGTGTAGCCGCGCGCGTTCGTTTCGGTCAGCAAGGCACCCGCCGGATCATAGGTATAGGTGGTCGTTCCACCCAGCGCGTCAATCATCTTGATCTTGCGATTTAGCGCGTCGTACTTGAAACGGGTCGTATACCCGCGTGGGTTGGTGACGCTGACCTGATTGCTGTTGGCATCATAGGTATAGTTGGTCACCCGGCCCAAAGCGTCCGTTATCGTCAATCGATTGCCGCGTCCATCATAGGTATACGTGGTGATGTTGCCCAGGGCGTCGATCTGCTTGATCAAGCGGTTGTTGCCATCATAGACGTGGCGGGTTGTAAAGCCACGCTCGTTGGTGATAGCAACCAGGCGGCCGGCCTTGTCATAGGTTTTGATCACACTGTCGCCCAACCGGTTGGTGACCTTGATCTGCTGGTTCAGGGCATTGTATTCGTAGCGGGTGGTATTGCTCAGGGCGTCGATCTCGGCAACCAGATTGCCGACCAGGTCATATTGCTTGCGCGTTTTGTAACCAAGCGCATCTGTCCGTAAAATCTGGCGGCTCATTGCGTCATACTCAAAGTATGTACTGTTGCCCAGTGCATCAATCTGCTCGATGACACGCCCCAGCGCGTCGTATACCACGCGCTCAACACGGGCGGAACAGGCGCACGGCCCGTGCGTCTCTACCCGGCGGTTGAGCGCATCGTACCGATAGGTCGTGACATTGCCCAGTGCATCTGTCTTGGTCAGCATGTTGCCGTTAGGATCGTAGGTATAGGTGGTCGTCGCGCCGCGCTTGTCGGTCATAGAGACCAGATTACCCACCGCATCATATGCGTAGGCAAGCGTGCCGCTCAGCGGATCCGTCTCCAGAATTTTTCGCCCCAGGTCGTCATAGACATAGGTCGTGACATTGTCGGCCCAATCCGTCTCGGCGACCAAGCGGCCGTTTTCATCATACGTGTAGGTTTTGCTATAACCGTCAGCATTGGTTTCTTTGACCAGATTGTTGTCGGCGTCATACTCGTAGGTGGTTCGGTATCCTTCGGGATCCGTGACCGACACAACCAGTCCCAGGCTGTTATACCGGTATGTGGCCGTATTTCCTTCTGCATCGGTCTGCGAAAGCAAATGTCCAGCTGCATCATAAGTCATTGTGCTCATATGACCGAGTGCATCAGTGATGATAACCGGCAGTCCAAGTTCATTGTAAGCGGTCTGCGTGGTATGGCTCAACGGATCGGTTGTGCGAATCAACAATCCCCGGTCATTGTAAGTGTGTTCGATCACTCCACCGAGCGGATCTACCAAACGAACAAGGTGCCCTTCATCATCGTACTCGTAAGTAAAGACATTACCCAGAGCATCCGTCTTGCTCAAGACATGATTTTGATCGTCGTAGGTAAAAGTGGTCACATATCCCAGCGGGTCGGTGATGGTCAGTGGATTGCCGTTATCATCATAGGTATAGATTGTTGTATAACCATTTTTGTCTGTGACTGTCAGCTTTTCGTTGTCATCATTGTATGTGTACGTTGTCTCGTGCCCAAGCGCGTCTATATCCTTGATCAAACGGCGCTGATCATCGTAGACGTGCGTGTTCAAATTGCCATAGGCGTCGCGAATGATGGTTGTGGTATCATCGACATATTCAAACTCATTGATAAAGCCGGTACCCCCGCGCTGGAATGTCACACGGCCTTTGTCATCGTACTTTTGTTCGGTCAGAAACGGATTGCCGTTAGGCGAAGTGATGCCGACAATATAGCCATCGGCATTGTATGTGTATTTCGCCTGACTGCCTTCAGTGTCGGTCACACTGACCAGGCGGCCGTCCAAGTATTCATATTCTAATATGCCATAGTCCGGTACCGTGATCGTGGTGATTTTGCCGTCGGTATAAGAGAACGTCATCACCCTTCCAGAAGCATCGGTGATTTGTGTCAGGTTCTCATCGGTATAGCTAAACACGACTTGATTGCCATCTTGATCAGCAATCTCGATCAAACGTCCTTCGCCATTAAAGCGATAGATAGTGTTGAATCTCGTAAAATCGTACCCCTGGTTCTTTAACAAAGTCTCATAAAACTGTACCAGTCACAGCCTGTTGAAGTGTAATGT
>JAFGEY010000484.1 GCA_016931365.1 Anaerolineae bacterium | reverse complement strand
TCAGCACGGCCCCAATCGCCGCCGGCAGGGCGTGAATCCAGTCGTAGCGGCTGAGCGCCTGCGCAAAGACCAGCCCGCCCAAGACGGTCACGGCAATGCCGCCGGTCAGCTTGTGATCGGCGGCATTGCGGATTTTGAGCAGCGTCGAGCCGGTGATCAAAGCCGAAACGGCAGCGATCAGGAGCGGCAGGTAGAACTGTGCCCAATACACATATTGGCGCGGATTTTGAAAGAACAGAGCGAAATTCGGCATCAATTGGGGATACGGCAGACGGCGGACGTCGCGGAATGTGGTCAGTGGAAAAACCACCAGCGCCTGCCAGACCTGTTCTGCTCCACCGGCGAAAAACAGGTACAGGTAAAAAGGCACGGCGACCGCCGCCGCGCAGCCCAGGAACGCTGCCCCTGCCCGGAGCGCCGTCGAGCGTTGGCTCGATGAGTGCAAACTCGATGAGACCCAGGCCAGCACGACCGAGATTCCCAGATAAACGGCAATGTCGGCCCTGAACAAGGCCGTCGCGCCGGTCAGCACGCCGCCGATTGCCAGCCAACGCAGCCGGCCCGTCGCCGCATATTCGATCAGACAGACCAACGCAAACAGCGCCAACGCCAGCGCCGGAAAGATCGCGTAAGCGTAAAACATGATCGTGCCCAGCCACAGCGCGACCAGCGCAGCAGCGAGCAACGCGATCGACGTGTTGGCGATGCGTCTGCCCACCAGATACACACCGACGACCAACATAAAGCGCACCAAAGTGTCGTAGGTTCGCGCCACCGCCAGGGTCGAGCCAAACAGGCCCCAAACGGCCGCCAGGGCATACGATTGGCCAGGCGGGTAGACGGTCCAGAAATCGCGGTAAGGAATTTCGCCCCGCAGAACTCGCTCGCCGTTCAGCAGGGCAAATCCCTCGTCGTAGACATACACCCAGGTGCGGATCGAGACGAACAAAAAGAGCAAAACGGCGGCAAAATAGATCAACAAGGAGATCGTTCTTATGCCGTTGGGCACAGACAAGGTACGTCCGGCCGTCCTCATTCTTCTCGATCCAGTTCGGCCAGCGCGCCGGTGCGCACAAAGACGATGCGCTCGGCAATGTTGACCACCCGTTCGCCGGCGCGCTTGAGGTAATAGGCCATATTGAGCAGGTACGCGCCGCGCTCAAAATGTCTCGACTTTTTACTGGTCATCTGGGCCGTGACCGTTTCGACGATATCTTGATAAACTTGATCGATGGACGCAATCTCGTGCGAGATCGCGGTGGCGGCCTTGACATCGTCCTCGGCAAAAGCGACCAGCACGCGCTGAAGCATGCCGCACACCTGATCGGCCATTTGCGGAGTTTTGACCAGCGGGGTCAGCAGCGGCTCGTGATCCATCTGCAAGCGGATTTTGGCGATCTCTTTGGCATAATCGCCGATCCGCTCCAGGTTGGTGACGACGTGCGTGGCCGCCATCACCGTGCGCAGTTGGACCTGCTCAGGACGCTGTGTGCGCAGGATTTCATGACATTCTTCTTCCACCTGGTAGCGCAGCTGGTTGATCTGATCTTCGCCTTGCAACACCAACAGGGCCAGCTCGTGGTTATCCTCGGCCACTGCCTGCACGCCGTCGTGGATCGCCTGACAGACCAGCCGCCCCATCGTCTCGATCTGGCCGCGCACCTGGCGCAGCGCAACGGTCAGCGTGCGTTTGGTCGCCGTAACTATTTCGCGCTTGAACACCTGGCGCAGCACGCCCAGCACGATAAAAATGGCCACTGCGCCAAAGATGGCCAGAAAATAGTCGCCCGCGCCTACCGCCATCCCCACCGCAGCGACGGCCCATATACCGGCCGCCGAAGTCAGTCCGTGTACCGCGCCCTTGTGCTGCATCACCATTCCCGCGCCCAAAAAGCCAATCCCACTGACAACCTGCGCAGCTACGCGCGCCGGATCGCCCTTTTGCCCAAAAGCGTGATAGGACAAGAAAGTAAAGATGCACGCCCCCACCGAAACGAGGATAAATGTGCGCACTCCGGCCGGCATCTGGTGGCGCTCACGCTCCCAGCCGACCAGGCCGCCGAGCAGCATAGCCAGCGCGATCTTGCTGACAATTTCGAGCGCCAGGGTCAGGTCAAACTCGCCGAAAATTTCGTATATCATCGCGTATTCCGCTTAACCAATCTCGTCCAGCCGCACCGGACGATGTTCCAGAAGCGATTTTTGCGCTGCCAGCCCGATCACCACCGGTGCACGCCCATCCAGCCCGCCGACGGGCGTTGGTGTGTCGTTCTGCACCGCCGCGATAAAGGCCTGCATCTCGGCAATGTACGACTCGGTATAGCGCTCGATGAAAAAGTGCAGCGGCAACGCGCCGTGAACGCCGTCCTTGTTGCTCAAAACGGCGCGGTTGGGGGTGTTGTTCAAGGTATCGACCATCCCCGCCGAGCCGAACACCTCCACTCGCTGGTCATAGCCGTACACTGCCTGGCGGCTGTTGTCGATAACGCCGAGGACGCCGTTTTCAAAGCGCAACGTGACCACTGCCGTGTCAATGTCGCCCGCCGCGCCGATCGCCGGATCGACCATCACCCCACCGGCGGCGAACACCTCTTGCACTTCTGCGCCGATCAGATAGCGCGCCATATCAAAGTCGTGGATGGTCATATCCAGGAATATACCTCCTGATACCTTGATATAGCTCACCGGCGGCGGCGCGGGGTCGCGGCTGGTGATGCGCAAGATGTGCGGCTGGCCCACCTTGCCCTCGGCAACCATCTCGCGCACGCGCTTGAAATTGGGATCAAAGCGGCGGTTGAAACCGATTTGCAGCTTGACCCCCGCCCGCTGCACTGCTTGTAATGCCCGGTCGATGCGCTTTAGATCGTGATCGATCGGCTTTTCGCAGAAAATGTGCTTGCCGGCCCGCGCCGCTTCTTCGATGATCTGGGCGTGCGTGTCGGTGCTGGAACAGATCACCACTGCTTCGATCTCGTCTCGCTTGAGAATAGAGCGATAATCTTGCACCGCCAGCGGAACCCGAAAGCTGTTGGCGCACGCCTGCGCCGCCTCAAACATCACATCGGCGACGGCGACCAGGCCGGCCTCCGGGATGCGGTAGGCCAGGTGCTCGGCGTGCAGCTTGCCAATGCGCCCCGCGCCGATCAAACCAACGTTGATTTTAGTTGGCATAGAATCCTCCTCATGAAACGTGAAACGTGATGGCGTGCTGCAAACAGTCTTCAGTTTCACGCATCACGTTTCACGCATCACTCTAAATTTTTACCATAACTTTCGCGTCTTTGCGCTCGGTCGACTTGGCAATCGCCTGCACCACATTGTCCAGCGTGTAACGCGCGGTGATCATTTTACGCGTATCGATCAGCCCGGCAGCCATCATACTGATCACGCTGGGGAAAATGCCGTGTCCCGAGTGGCCTTGCGAGCCGAACACCTGCCCGCGCCGCACTTGCAGCATTTCCAGGTACATCGGCACGCGGGTGGCAGCGCGCCCCACCTGGGCGATCTTGCCGTTGATGGCGATGCACTGCTCCATCAGCGGGATCGTCCTGTCCGGCGCGCCGGCGGCCTCGACCTGCATGTCAGCGCCACGCCCGTGCGTCAGGTCCATCACCACCTCGACCGGGTTGACTTCCAGCGGGTTGTAGACGTAATCGGCGCCCATCGACTTGGCGATCTCGCGGCGGGTGGGCGAAACCTCAAAAGCGATCAGTTTGGCCGCGCCGGCGGCTTTGCACTCGGCGGCAGCGGTCAGGCCAATCGGCCCCTGCCCATAAACGACCACCGTCGCCCCGGGGCGGAACCCGCCTGCGCGCTCAAAGACGCAGTTGTACGCCACGCTCGACGGCTCGACGGTGGCCCCCATCTCGTAAACGGCCTCCTCGTCGTTGCCGCAGACGGACATCAGGTCATTGAGCTTCCAGCAGTATTTCGCGCCGACGGCAATGTA
>JAFGEY010000483.1 GCA_016931365.1 Anaerolineae bacterium | reverse complement strand
CGAGCATACTCGGCAAGGGTCAGTTGTAAAAGTTCATTTTTTCAGCCGTTTTTGGCAATTCGGCTTTCAGTTGCACAAAAGTTACGCCTAGGGAGCAATATCGGGTTTCGTACCTCAACCTGAACTATGTGTTGAAATTCCCCTTGTCAATGTCCCCATAATTATGATACAATCAAGTCATCCATACCAAAGTCTGCAAACAGGGGGTCAGCTATGGGTGAATCTCACGATCTGGTCATTGTCAACGCCCTGATGCGGCAGGCCTTGACTGCTATCGAAGAGGTGATGGGCAAACATGGGCTGGATGCCGTCCTGCGCGCCTCCAACCTGGAGCAGTACATCGATCACCTGCCGCCCGACGACCTCGAACCGGCGGTGAATTCATCCGATTATGCCCGACTCAACCAGGCCATCGAAGATTTTTACGGGCGTGGCGGGCGCGGCATTTTGCGCCGGGTGGGCAAGGCCTCGTTCAACTATGCCGTGCGCGAGCAGTCGGCGCTGCTGGGACTGGTGGGCAACGCGCTCAAACTGCTGCCCCACAAGCAGCGCATTCGCTTTATCCTCAACAGCCTCGGCAATGCGCTCAAGAAAACCAACGATATGGTTCGCGTAGAGGTGGAGCAGAGCGGCGACGGCTTTGCCTACGTCGCCCACACCTGCTCGGTCTGCTACGGCCGGCACAGCGACCACCCGATCTGCCACCTCTATGTGGGCACGGTCGGCGAGGCGGTCAAGTGGGCCACCGGGCAAGAATACAGGGTCGAAGAAACACACTGCATCGCCAAATGCGATCCCTATTGTCGATTTGAAGTGATCGAACAAACTATACAATAGTTAGAGGAAAAATATGGAAATCAATCTCGCCGACGAACGCGCGCTGCTGTTGCAAACGCAGCTCTCGATGGATCAGGCCGAGGGTCGTGCCTGGGGCAGCAAGCTCGATGCCTTTGGCAAGCTGATCCGCGTAGCCACTCTCTTTTCCAAACCTCCCGACAACGATTTCAAACTGCTCTACAAAGAGCAGCGCTACCAGCCTTTCTGGCACGTCATTTGCAGCTCACACTATGAGTACGAGCGCAGCCGCCAGTTCAAGCTCTCTGTCGGCGGCGCCGAAGTCAAAACGGTGACCATCGAAGGCCGGGAGTATGACGCGACGAACGGGGCCGTTACCTTGAGCGGTATCGAGCATTGCTGCGAAGAGATGCGCAAAGAGGTCTTTATCGACGGGTTCACCAACCAGCCCGATCCGTCGCTGGCCGAATACCTGAAATTTGCCGCCACCGAGATCCCTGACGATGACCTGGACGATCTGACCACCGAAACGACGATTGTCGTCCCACCGCAAGCGCGCGCCTCGGCGCTGGTGCGCGATATCCTGATCGGTATGATGAAGAGCGTGCAGGCCGACCGGATCATCGAAGACCGCATCGACGTGGAAAAAGTCGACCTATATTACCGCCCGGTGTATGCCTTTCAATATCAATGGATATCCAAAGATCGCGACGCCATCATCGAGTACGATGGGTTGACAGGCAAATTGCAGACCGACGGCAAAACCTTTCAGCAATACGTCGGCAAAATCGTCGATCCCGCTTTCCTGTTCGATATCGGCATCGACACCATCGACCTGCTTGTGCCGGGCGGTGGACTGGCGATCAAGCTGGCTAAAAAGGGTATCGAAGTGGCCCAGAGCAAGAAAAAGGAATCATCTTCGGGAGATAAAAAAGGCTAACCCTGTCAGGAAAGGAGAGCAAGGTGTCGAAAAAAAAGCACAAAGACAAGGAGCAAAAATCGGCGGTTGAACTGCCGGCCGAGCTGCCGCCCCAGGACATCAAGGCGGCACCGCGCAAGATCAGCAATCAGGAGTATGAAAAAGAACTGGGCAAGCTGCAAATTGAACTGGTCAAACTGCAAGAGTGGATCAAGGCCCAGGGCCTCAAGTTGGTGGTCATTTTTGAAGGCCGCGACGCCGCCGGCAAGGGCGGCACGATCAAGACGATTACCCAATGCCTGAATCCTCGCTACTGTCGGGTGGCGGCGCTGAGCATCCCCACCGAACGCGAGAAAACCCAGTGGTATTTTCAACGGTATGCGCCGTACCTGCCTGCGGCGGGCGAAATGGTGCTCTTTGATCGAAGTTGGTACAACCGCGCCGGCGTCGAGCACGTCATGGGTTTTTGCAGCGAATCCGAGTACCGCGAATTTCTGCGCTCCTGCCCCGAGTTCGAGCGCATGTTGATCCGCTCCGGGACCACCTTGATCAAGTACTGGTTCTCGGTCAGCGACGAAGAACAGGAACGACGCTTTCAAGCGCGCATCGAAGACCCCACCAAGCGCTGGAAGCTCAGCCCAATGGATTTGCACGCGCGCACCAGGTGGGTGGAATATTCCAAGGCCAAAGACGCCATGTTTGCCTCCACCGACATCAAGCAGTGTCCCTGGTATGTGGTCAACGCCGACAACAAAAAGCGCGCTCGCCTCAACTGCATCCATCACCTGTTGAGCCTGATCCCCTACCAGGACCTGACCCCGGAAAAGATCGAGCTGCCGCCGCGCCAGCCGGATTCGGGTTACGTCCGCCCGCCGATCACCGACCAGACCTTTGTGCCCGAAGTTTATTGAGTCACACGCAAAAATGCTCCATCATTCATCAACTTTCGTGATGCCTGATGGAGCGTTTTTATATTTTACATTAAATAAAATAACCGGTCCCCATCCAGTGTTGTTGAGCGGAGGGGGCACAACAGTTTTCAGCATCTCTTTGACAGTCCAAATAGGATCTGTCACTCCCGAAGCTTAGCGGGTGTCCTGTCTCATCAACAGGCAACGCTAGATTATCAACGGAATTATCCGTTTGCTTTTGCGCGAGTATTCTGCATAATCAGAATACCGTGCGCGGAGAAATTGCTCTTCGGTCACGATGCGAATAGCAATTGCGCCTGTAATGATCAGGCCGACAACTATAGTAATGCTGGATAAATGTCCAAGAATGCTTGCCCAGACAAGGAGCATGGCCGCAGCATACATCGGATGTCGAATAAATCGGTATGGTCCTACTGACAGCAATGGTCCTTCACCGGGTTCTGCATGGATACTAAACTGCCCTTTCTGGAAGCTTCGCCTGGCCCATATGCTCAACGCAATGGCCGATAGCTGGCCTGCTATGACGAATGGTGACCAAGAGAGTAGTCTTCCCGAGATCAATAGATACAGAATTGCAATAACCAAGATGAGCAAGGCGAATCTGGAAATCAATTTCATCACGTGTGTTCTCCTCTGGTTTTGTCAAACCGCATCACAATCGGTTGCGGCAACGTGGAACAGGTAAGCAAATGCCCTGTACGCGTTCTAGTGCTTTCTTTTTTTGGACGCCGCCTGCCGTTGGGTTTCTTCTACCCTGAATTTTACAATCTTGCTTATCAGGCTCAATGGCATTGGTTTATCAAACGGAAATTGGACCGAGCCTTTCGCTCTATCGTATGCAGACAACTCGTCTCTGAATTCTTCGATTCCGGACGGGGTCGGATAAAACCCAACATGCTTCTTGAATGCGCCAAAGTGCACCAAATTTCCGGCTAGAAGGAATGTTGGGATTCCATACTTGATTGCCTCTCTGGCGTCCGGCGCCGCCTCTCTAATTGTCGTCCTAATTTGTTCCAGAATTTCTTGAATGTCCTGTGTAAAGCCGGCAATGTATTCGTCGATGTTTGTTGGTGATGCTGGAGCAGGTTTCATGATGACCGATGGTCTCCCTCTTGAGCGTTTCTGACCTTATCATGCTTGATTATACCATCTACAGGACTATTGGCATACGACAAAAATCATTTTTTATCTAGTTTTTTTGCGAATCGTAACCCGCTTTCGTGTTGTTGACTGGAAAGAAAAGATGGCATCCTGGGGATACAAAGAAGAGAAGTGTTTTGACATTCTTCTGGATAGTCTTTACGGCTAGACGATACGGTTATTCGACAACAACACTCAAGAGAGGGACTAGCCCCAAATAGCTAAACCCCAAAAAGCGGCCCTTGCGTTTTCGGTGTGACATAGACCGCCTGCGACAGCGTCATATACAGGCCGCGCTCACCGCCTGCGCTGCGTCGATGTTCTCTGGCGTGTTCTTCTGACCAGAAGAAAATCGATTTCCTTCAAAAACCTTCGATGATGCTCGGTGCTGGCAGTTTTTGCACATCCACCATCGGCACGTGCACCAGCGGCTCGGCCCCCGCCTCCCGCACATGGGTGTTCAGGTCGCTGTCGATCGCGATGTGGATCGGCCGGCCGCAGTGACCGCACCCGGTTTCGATCTCGAAAGTCAGTTTCTCTCCCCGTAAATGCCCTTGCACGAAGGGCGTCGCAATCGCGTCGATCGCTCAAGCGGCGTAGACCTGTTCCCCCGTGCTGAACGTCACCCGGTGCGGCGTCGGCTCAACCGTGACCGGGTACGCCCATGTCACCGACCGCCCGTCGCTGCGAAATAAAAAGGTCATTCCCCGTTCCAACTCGTCCAGAATGTCGATCACCCGGTCGAGTGGCAGGTTCAACGCCCCGGCGATGGCTTCCGGCGACAGCGGTTGGCCGGTGCGCGGCAGCTCCGTCACCACAAAATTGCGCACCCGATGATGCGCCTCGCTCATGAAACCCAAGTCAAAGCCACCGCCGACCTGGCTTTGCCAGATCGGGCGCGGGATGGGCACCAGGTAGCGCCAGATGCCCAACAGCAGTTTATCCTTCATTGCACCCTCCCTGTCCGACACACGTTTTGTCACCGTACCCAGTATACAGTATAATCCTCAAAATGTCTTGTCTCTGGAGGAACCTTTGCACAACCACCCACTGATCGTCACCCTCAAAAACCTGCGCGGCAACGTGCGCGGCTGCGTCTACACCGAGCCGTTATGGGGTATCCCCTTTAACCTGTACTCGCCTTATGTCTCGGTCTATATGCTCGCCTTTGGCCTGACCGACAGCCAGATCGGACTGATCACGACGATTGGCATCGTCTTTCAAATCTTTTGGATGGCCCTCAGTGGCGCGATCACCGACAAATTGGGGCGCAAGCGGACCACGTTGATTTTCGACGTCCTCTCGTGGAGCATCCCCTGCCTGATCTGGGCCTTTGCCCAGGATTTCACCTATTTTGTCGTCGCCGCGATCATCAACAGCATCTTGCGCGTCACGCACAACTCGTGGCAGCTCTTGCTCGTCGAGGATACCGACCCTGACCTGCTGGTCGATGTGTATTCGTGGGTCTATATCGCCGGACTGCTGGCCGCCTTTGTCTCCCCGCTGACCGGGCCGTTGATCGAGCGTTTTGATCTGATCCCGACTATGCGCGGGCTGTACCTGCTCTCTTTTGTGATGATGACGGTCAAATTCATCCTCACCAATGCGATGACCACCGAAACGCAGCAGGGCCTGGTGCGGATGCAAGAAACCAAACACCAACCCCTCTTTGCCGTGCTGCGCGAATACCCCACCGTGCTCAGACAGATTCTGCGTTCTCCGGCGACCCTGTTTACCACCGGCCTGCTGATCATCCTGAACATCGGCAACACAGTGCGCGGCACATTCTGGTCGATCCTGGTCACGGAAAAACTCCAGAT
>JAFGEY010000482.1 GCA_016931365.1 Anaerolineae bacterium | reverse complement strand
CGCGACAAGAGCCGCTGGGTGTTCTTTACCCCGCACACGCTCGACGAGCTGCACGCCTACCGTGAGACCGTGCCCCACGAGCAAACTGATCCGGTCTGGTGGGGATACATCGGCCGAGAAGACCAGGCCCCGATCAACTACCGGGGCTTGTACCAGGTGCTTCGGCGGCTGTCGGCCCGGCTGGATGTGCCCGGCCAGCACAACCCCCACGCCTTTCGGCACGCCTTCGGCAAGCGCATGAACAAGTCCGGCGTCTCGACGCTGGTCTTGCAAGAGTTGATGGGCCATTCATCGCCGGAAGTGACCAAGATTTACGCCGGCGGGCTGGAACCCGACGAGCTAGGCGGGCTGTATGACCGGTTCAACCCCTTTGTTCAAGAAGCGGCCAGCGCCGATTGAGCGGTATATATTCAGTATATATCATCAGTATATACTAGATATATACTGACCGTTGTGTAACGGTTACACAACGCCATTACACAACGGTTACACAACGACCAGGAAGGAACAAGCAAAATGCCACAATTCAAAATCTATTGGGAATCTAACCCACACAACCCGGAAGTGATCGAAGCGGCCGACTTTGAGGCAGCCGAACGATACCGCAATCAAGTGCCTTTTAATGGCGTGATCCTGAACGTCGATCCAGAACGGCCCGAGGCTGAGGTATTCAACATCGACGGCGAAGGCCGCCTTTGGCTTGATGTCACCCTGGATGCCCAAAACTGGGAGAACAGCAGCTTTGTGCTCTACCAAGATGATCGGCGTTTTCCGCTCTCCGTCGCCGATTTGAAGGCGCTCCGCAAAGAGATTTTTTGGGTGCTGCTGGGCTGTGAGATATTGGCCCGTGATCGCCGAAGGCGCGCCCCCGTTTCCCAGGAAACACAAGCCATTATATAACGGTTACATAATGGCGTTATGTAACGGTTACGTAACGCCATTATGAAACTTTGTCATAACGACCTCTGGAGGAGACAATGACCGAGCAGACGCAAACAGAGCGCAAAGAAAACCACCTTACCGTGTATCTGATCTGGCCGCTGCTGGGCGGGCCGGGCCTGGCCGGGCTGCTTGCCGTCTCGGTGGGTGGCATCATGTTGATGGCAAGTGGCTTTAACTGGGCGCTTGCCGGCGCATGGATGGGCTATACATTTTTTGTAGTGCTTGGCCTGGCCACGGTGGCTATCTTTGTCTATGCGGCTATGAACTGGGCCGGGCCTCGATTCATCGAGCGGACGAGGCAAGATGTGCAGGTAATCGAACCCGATCCGGTGGTGCCTGAGCCTCGCTTCATCCGCGTAGGCGGTCGACCAGCGCCGTTGACGCTCCCCGCGCCTGCTCAGCCTGGCGATCGCCAGTCATTGGTGGTCAAGGCGATTGACGTACTGGCCCACCGGCTGAAACAGCAAGAGTTGATCACGGTCGATCACGATGTACCCAGTCTCGAACCTGACGCGCTGCCCTGGGTGCGCGAGTTCTATGCCGTCACCTGCCGGATGTGGGCTGCCACACGGCCGGATGGCGTGCTGTCCCGGCGGCTGTTTGAAAGCGAGTTCAAGGCCAACGGCAAGGCGCTTTATTACAAGTATGTGGGGTCGGCAACCGATAAGGGACTTTGGCAAACCTGGGGTATCATCGATCCGGGAGCGCGCGGATCGTGGGTGTTCAACCAGCCTTTGGAGGTGATCTTGTCGCTTGATGACGCCGTGCGCGATTATGCCGCGCGCATGTCCGGGTTGCGACTACTCCCCCACCAGGCCGGAGACCAGTCAAAACCAGACACCGGCCCGGGCCAGACCAGACCAGACCGGTCAGACCAGACCAGAGAGGAGCATGTATAATGGCCTTGTTCCAAGTCACCGGTAAATTGTCGGTTTACGATCTTGGCCCGTATGGTCGGCAGCTTGTGCCGGACAGCCTGCGCGCTATTCGCTGGCGCGACCTGGCCTCCGACGAGCACCACGCGCTCCGTCTGGCGCTGTGGCAGTGTGCGCACTGCGGTCCGCTGGATGTGGCGTGGGAGGTCGGCCCAGAGGTTACACAACTCGGCGAAGACTTGCACATGCGGCATCTTGGCGCGCCCGAACTCAATTTAGAGGCGTGAAAATGGCCCTCGAAGTGTATTTCAGAGAGGAGGTGATCTGAAAGTGCTGTGCAAGCGCAACCGCCTCGATGCGGTTATCATCGAGTGGTGAGCCGTGCGAGGCGGCCCAATGGGAAACGTCTGGACGGTATTCGCCGTCCAGACGTGCCCTGATCGAGATTTGACAAAACACGAATTGTAAGGTATTCTGAATATCTAAGAAATATGGTCATTTTAAGCGTTTTACTCAGTAACCTCATAACCTGGATACTTGCCATCGGCTTGGCTATCCCCTGGCTGCTAGCGCTCACGCTGCTGACCTGGGCCATTGTCTTTTACCCTTACGTAGTCATTGCATACCTGGCCAAGCCTCGGCTTCTGATGGCCCCGTTACTCGAAATGTTCAAGGCATTTGGCTACTGGTTGACCACTCCGGTATTTCGCCTGTTCAAGATTGCCTACGAGCCGTTCACCATCCAGGGGCTTTTTCTTGCCACTCAACGCGCGATCACGCGCGTTCTTGTATTTGTTCCCGCCCGTTTCTTTCCTCTATCCAACTGTCTGACTTCTGCTCACTCTGACGATCCGGCCCTCAAGTCGTTGCTTGTCGCCGGATAGCGCCTTTTTTCATCGCCTCCAACAACTGATTTCCGGCGACTGGCCCCAAGTGTATTGCCTCACTTGGGGTTTTCGTTTGCCATAGCTATACCCCCTTGCCCCATTTGTGCAGAGTGCAAAGCTATTTTCCTATAAAGTGTGAACTTTGCCATTTGTCAGATGTGAGACGCAAAAAACGCCCCAGGGGTGGCATCCCGCATTTATTGTTATTTGGAGATGTGCATATGTCGAGCAGAGGACAACCAACCCGGATCACGCTAACGTTTTACGAAGGCGACCAGGCGATTCTCGATTGGCTGAACGCTCAGCGTCAAGCCAAAACGATCGCGCTTCGGCGTGCGCTGGGCGCGTTTGTGGCCGGGTTGCCCGAATCGACCTTACCGGCCGACGCAAAAGATCAGCTGCAAGCAGTCACCGGACAGATCGCGCAGATGGGCGCGCAGGTGGAGGCGCTGGATAGACACATTCGGACCATCCGCACCGACGAAGCGCGGCAGATCGGCCGCATCGCCGCCGAACTGCGCCAAGAACTCAATGGCCTGTCTGATCGCTTGCGCCAAGATGCGCTCGACCACGTGATAGGAAAATATGAGGGTCAAGCTCAAGCAAGAGAGAAAGAACCCCTATTGTCGCGGCTTTTGGGGCGATGATGTGCAAGAGGATACCCCTGATGCAAAAATCGCATGGCGCATGTCACGAGCCGCAGATTTCCGAAAATTTCTGCTCGGAGGGCATTTGATGGACGAACCATACCGCCGACTCGCCGCCGCCATTGTTTGGCGAGGTTTGGCTGATTTGCGGCTCAGAGACTGGGCCGACGACGCGCGCCGGTGGCTATCCGGGCCCGACGCGCACAGCTGGGCCGTGCTGCTCGACGTGGATCGAGACCTGGCTGACTTTGTGCAAAACGAGCGGGTGCCCCGACGCGGTTTGAAGCGTTGGACTGTTTCCCAGGAAACACGCCAAGGAGGATTGACATGACCAATGAGATAGTGAAACGGTGGCGGATCTTGATCACGCTGGCGCTGGCGGTACTGCTGTTGTGCGCGTTGGCCGTGGTGGTTTCCTCGCAGACCACCAAGCACTATGACGGACACTGCACCGAGGACGATTTGCACTCTGATTTGTGCTATCCCATCGCTGATCCCGAGTTCGTGGGGTTAGACACGGCCAGGCCAGTGACGGCGATGGAAGTTTTCACGGCTGCGCTGAGCACGGTGCATGTCACGGTGGCCGCGAACGGCTATATTTGTCCCTCAGACGCCACGTTTTATCTGCGATTGCAACCCGGCAACCAGACGATCGATACCTGGCTATTTTCTACGTCGGCCGGGGTGACGAACGAGTACGAGCACGATTTCACCGTCGAGATCGGCAGCACGTATGATTTTTACATCCAAACGGCCGGATCGGGCTGCGGCTGGATTGAGTGGGTGGACGTGGACGGTGTGCAGGGCGAAGAACCCACGCCCACGCCGGAGCCGGCCGGGTGCATCAACGACGATCCCGATCTGGAATCGGGCGGCGCTGATTGGACCGACATCGGATCGCCGGAGTGGCTGACCGAGACGGTGCTGCTCGACCAGGGCGACGGATTTTATCAGACGGTGAGCCTCCAGCCGGGCGGCTACACGGTGCACATCACGGCCACCAACAGCCTGGAGAACCTGGATTACAAGCCGATCACCGTCTCGTTGGGCTACACCGAGACGGCCCAGCGCGTCGAGATGTGGGGGGTCGAGTACGTCAACTTTGCCATTTCCGAGGCCGGCACCTACACGCTGACCGTCGAGAGCGACTATGACGACCTGGAATACCAGCTCGAGTTGGGCCGGGTGTGCCTCATGGCGGTGTCCTGCATCAATGACAACCCGCCGATCACCAACGATGCGTATTGGTCTACCTTTGGCACGCCCAAGCCGGAGATCATGCCCGGCGGCGGGGTGACGCTCACCTATCTGGCCGGGATTTCTCAGGGCGTCATCGTGCCGGCCGGCGCGTATCGGCTGGAAATTTCGGCCACCTTGACGCCCGGTTTACCGGAGGATCGCGCCTTTGTCGGACTGTGCCTGGGCAGCGGGTGCGCGACGGTGCCCATCATCACCGACACGTATACGGTGGCCCAATTTAACGTGCTGTCGGGGGGCAATTATCCACTCAAGATCAGCAACTTGTCCACCTCGCGTCTGTCTCCCACCAACACGATCACCCTCACCTATGCCTGCCTCAATCCGGTCGATAATACGTGCATCGTCATCGATCCCGACCTGGACGCTGTAGGGCTCGTCGGAACATCCGGGCAGGGCTGGAAGACATTTTACGATGGAGTGGCACAGCCGGGCGGGGCTTTGATCGGATGCGACGAATCGATCCAACAGTGGGTCTACCTGGAAAGCGGCACCTACACGGGCACGCTGCACGCGCATAGTTCGTTCTTGTCTCACAAGTTCTTTCACCTATATTCAGATCACGTCAGCGGCACACTCACGATCCGGCTGGGGACGGATGTTGATCCATTCAACGATTACCGGGATTTTCTGCTGCAAATTTACAGCACTGGAAATGATGCCGATTTCGGCATGTCCTACCTCAACCGGGTTTACACGTTTACCATCCAGGTGCCGGAAACCGGAAATTACCTGCTTTCGTTTGAAAACCTCGATTGCCTGAATTCATTGGCAGAGGTGCGCGCCGGGGCGTTTTGGCTCGATTACGTGTGCCTGGTTGACCAGGCGGGCGGGGTGCCAGGACTTGGCTACTGCGCCAGCCTGATCGATGCTGGCTTTAGCGAGTACGAGGCGGCGCACTGGGACAAAACGGCGGCGGGCGTGAGCTGGTCGCCGGGCTATGTTTCCCTGGAAACGGGGGCGGCGATCTCGCAGACCGTGCTATACAGCAACACGGCCGAGATGACCAACATCACGTGGACGGTCTACGCCGTAGCCTCGACCACCTACACGGCCACGCTGGGCCTGGCGCTGGGCGAAAACTCGGAGCAGGTGACGGTCTCGCCGGGCAATGATTTCACCGTCTACACGGCGACGATCACCAGCAGTATGCCGATCTCGGTCGCCTTGACAGCGATCACCGGCACGGTCGATCTGGACTTTGTTTGTGTGTACGACCCGGCCAACGTGCCCGACGGCGAATGGAGCAACGGATCGGACGGTGACACCGAGTGCATCGAGCCTGCATTACCACCCGAAGGGCTTACCTTCATCGATGCGATTCAAGCCTGGCTGGGCTGGATCGTCGAGTGGATTAAATACCTGATCTGCCTGCTGCTGCTCTGGCTGCGGCGTATTTGGCTTGCGCTGACCAACTTTTTGAGAGAAATCGTGATTGATCTTGGCCTTGATGCGTTCTTTCAGTCTATCATCGCCTGGCTGGTTTCACTTCTGCAAGGGCCGTATGACCTGGCCAAGCTGGGCGAGTACGTGCTCAACCTGATGTTTGACATGGCCGCGCGCGCCTTTGCGCTGCTGTTCACCGGGGCAACGCTGGTTTTTCTCTTTTTCGCGTCGATTCTGGTCGGCCTGGCGCTGCTGGGTTCGCTGCTGGCCGGGTTCTGGTCGGCGCTGGGCAGCCCGTGCGGCCCGGAATCGTACCAGGTCGCCGGTATCCTGGTGCAGGGCTTTCTACTCGTCGAGCGGACGATCACCCAGATAGACGCGATCAACACGCTGCAATACCTGTTGATCGGGGTGATGGGCCTGTCAATCGCGCTGTGGACGTTCTCACAGTTCAAGACGATGACCGGAGGTGGGGAATAAACATGGTAGTTTCCCAGGAAACACATAGGAAGGACTAACAATGACTCTAAAAAACAAACAGCCCGCCCGGTTAGGGAGACCGGGCAGGCCGCGAACGAATGTACACAGACACCCCAATTGTACCACAAGCTCCCCAGCTACGCAACCCCGGCATGCTCTTCTGCTGCTGGCCGCCCTTTATGACCACGCGGCGATCTGCTTCAAGTCTGCCGGTTCTTACCCCAAGTTTGAACACTGCCGCCGCCACGCGCTCATGCTGCGTGCGCGCTGGTATGCGCTGACGAAAGGACAAAGCCAATGAGCCAAGCCCCAACCCGAACCATGATAGACCTGGCCGCCGTCCCCACCGAGTTGAAAGCCCTTCGGCAATGGGTGTGCTGGCGCTATGAAACCAGAAAGGGCAGCCCCAAGCCGACCAAAGTACCGTACACGCCCGACGGCGACAAGGCCGAGTCGAACAACCCCGACACCTGGCGCGCCTTTGATGTTTGCGCTTTTCTGTGGGCTGAAGGCAAATGCGACGGCATCGGCATTGTGCTTGATGGCGGCCTGGCCGGGATAGACCTCGATGATTGCATCGAAAACGGCGCGCTATCCCCGCTTGCGCAAGAGATCGTGGACGAGATCAACACGTACACCGAGATCACCCCATCGGGCGCGGGCCTGCACCTGCTGATGTGGGGTAAACTCCCCGAAGGCCGTCGCAGGGATGACGCGCTGCGCATCGAGGCGTACGACGTCGGCAGATTTTTCACTTACACCGGCCGGCGGCTTGACGGCACGCCACAAACGGTTGAGCGGCGCGATTCGCAGCTTGCCGCCGTGCATGCGCGGATCCTTCCGCCCAGGGCGCGCCCTGCAGCGAGTGTGCCGCCGGGCACGCTGCTACCCGACGATCAAGACCTGCTGGCCAAGGCTCGCGGCGCGCGCAACGGGGCCAAGTTTGACGCACTGTGGAGCGGCAGCACGTCGATGCACAACGGCGACCACAGCGCGGCAGACCTGGCCCTGTGCAATATCCTGGCGTTTTGGTGCGGCGGCGACACCGGCCAGATGGATCGCCTGTTCCGGCAATCCGGCTTGTATCGCCCCAAGTGGGACGAACGTCACAGCGCCGACGGGCACAGCTACGGGCAAATGACCATCGGGCGCGCGGTGGGTGATGCGGGCGGGTTCTACATACCCAAGCCTGACCGCGCCAACGGGCACGAGAGCGCCACGCCGCAGAAAACGCAGACGAAAAGCGCACCGGCTGCGCTCCGTGCGCCTCTGCTTTGCCCACCTTTGCCAGAATACGCGCGGTTGACCCAGGAGCAAGAAGCCCTGGCCGCCACTACTGGACGCTGGCTTGACGAGTACATAGCCTTTGCCTGTGAAGCCTCGCCGATGACACCCCAGCCCTTCCATGTGGCGGCCGGCCTGGCGCTTGGTAGCCTGGTAATCGCGCGGCGCGTCCGGGTGGATGTGGCCACAGAAAAAATCTTTCCTAACCTGTACATGCTCTACATCGGCCCCAGCACCGTCCAGCGCAAGAGCACTGCTTTCAGGACAATGCGCGGATTGCTCAAGGCTGCTGATCTGTCTCATTTTCTGCTGGCCGACCGGCAGACTACCGAAGGATTTAGTCTCGACCTGACCACCCGCATGCCGCCATCGTATGACACCTGGGAAACAACTGTTAAAGACATCTGGCTGAAGGAACGTTCTATCGCCGCTCAGCGCGCCTGGCTTCTCGAAGAGGCAAGCCACTTGCTGGACTCATTCCGCCGCGACTTTACGGCCGGCCTTTTGCCCATTGTGCTTGACCTGTACGACAGTCCGGAGCAGGCGATCACCAGCAACACTATATCTCGCGGCCGAGGGATGATCAATAATTCCTATCTGACCATCTTTGGTGTAACCACCTATGGAGCGATGGCCGATCATCTGAATAACAAAGTACTCTGGAACAATGGCTTTTTTGGCCGCTTCTCTCTGGTAGGCAGTGACGATGTAGGTACTTGGCGATTCTGGCCCGAACCGATGTGTTATCCGGTCAACTTGGTGCAGCGGCTGCGCTTCGTAGCAACCCAACTGCTTACCATTCCAATTGCCTATCTTGAGGAGACCGAGATCATAGACACAGACGGTACGCCGCGCAAAAATCGACAGGTCGAGCTATCCACAGAATTGGTTTGTTCCAAGTGCGTCATAGAGCGCGATGGCCCAACCTGGCAAGCCTGGGAGCGCTATGCCAAAGCAGTCTCCTTTGATATGCTGAATGATAACCAGATAAGCGAAAAGCTCAAACCTAGCTACGGGCGGGCGGGTACAATGGCCTTCAAAGTCGCTTTGATCCTGGCAACTTTCGACACCGAGCAACTGCCGGTGATAGTCGAGCCTCGGCACATTTATCGAGCGCAGCAAATCCTGGAGACTTGGCGGGCTAATCTGCACGGCATCTTTGCTAACTTGCAAACCACTCAAGCTGACGACACCGCCAATCAGATCAAGATCGCGCTGGCCCGGGCCGGTGGCGAGTGGGTAACGCAGCGCGATCTTGTCAGGGGAATGGGCACCAAGTTAGCAGACATCAAAAATGATCTTGAGGACCTGGTTGAAACTGGCGAGATCGAGCAGAAAGAGGAAAAGAACGATCGCGGGCGGGCAACTGTGAGTTACAAGCTACTATTGCCCACAGAGGGGGGGAAATGACATATTGTCAGTCAAAAAACCACTTTTCTGACAATATGACAATATTATTGTCAGTCAATATATGGTTTTTTTGACAATATACATTATTGACAATATGACAATATTATTGTCATATTGTCATATTGTCAGCGAGATACTTTTTGGGGCATTTCTGGTTGACAATATGACTTTAAGGTAGTGAGAATGGAGACCAACACGCTCGAACAAACCACACAGACCAGGGCCGACCAGGTGCAGGCAGATGAGCTATGCCGCGCGCTGGCCGATATCCTGCTGCGCGTGTTGAACGAAGCCAAACAAGCGAAAGGGGAACATGAGAGCGGCGATCTATTGGAGATATTCCAAGAGTGAACAAAGCATCTACAGCGAAGCGGCCCAAATCCGGGCCTGCCAAGAGTTTGCCGCTGCGCGCGGCTTGGCGGTGGTCGAGGTCTACGGCGATGCAGGTGAAACGGGCAAGTTTATCAAGAACCGGGCAAACTTTCAAGCGCTGCTGGCCGACGCCCTCGCCGGGCGCTTTGACGTGATCATTGTCCACAAGTTGGATCGATTTTCGCGCAACCTGATCGATACCTTGCTTACGCTTGACGAGCTCGACAAGCACCAGGTCACGCTTGCCAGTGTGACCGAAAGCCACTTTGACTTTTCGACCCCACACGGCCGGCTGCTGGTGCGGCTGCTGGCCTCGTTTGCTCAATGGTACGTCGAGAACCTGGCCCAAGAGACGCGCAAAGGCAAAGAGGAACGCGCGCGGCAAGGCGGCTGGAATGGTGGCGTACCCTTTGGATACACCACGCCCAAGAAGCTGAGAGCGCGCATCGAAGGCGGCGATCCGCGCGCCGACGAGCTCAAAGCCTACCTTGACGGATTGACCTACAAGCGCGAGATCGACGCCGTTTTTGAGCCTTTCGACATCAAGGGCTATCTGCTGGCCGTCGAACTGTACGAAACCGGCCAATACAGCGATACGGACATCGCCAACATCCTAACCGGCAAGGGCTACCGCACTACCGGGCACTGGGGTGCGCGCCCGTTCACCAAAGACACCATAACCCCCATCTTGCGCAATCGCTTTTACACCGGCCAAACACAGTACCGGGGCCAATGGATGCCCGGCGAACACCAGGCGGCGATCACTGCCGAGCGGTGGGAACGCCTGCAGGCCGCTCGCGCCCAGCGCGCCCACCGGTCAACGACCACCAAGCGCACCGACCGGGTTTATCCGCTGCGCAAGGTTGCTCGCTGTGTGGAATGCGGTACAATCCTTCGAGGGCAAGGGCAGCGGCAAAGGCGATACTACCGCGACCCGGCCCACGATCACGGCCTGGCCTGCACGCAAAAGACCACCTTCCCGGCCCAACCGGTGGAGGACCAACTTGGTGATTTTCTGTCCGTCTTTCGTCTTCCCGATGACTGGCAGGCCCGCGTGCTCGACCTGGTGCGGGAGAGGTGCGGCAATGCCGACCCGGACAGGGAAGAACGGACCCGGCTGGAAGGGCAGCTTGAGCGGGCCAAGACTTTGTTTGTGTTGGGGGATTATGACGAGCAAGCGTACATGCGCGAACG
The DNA here is from genome assembly GCA_016931365.1 of Anaerolineae bacterium. The sequence continues at coordinate 302 of JAFGEY010000482.1, read as the reverse complement.
CGCGCGGATCAGCGCCGACCTTGCCCGGCTGCGGCCACCCATCGCCCCGGCGATGGACTTGAGCAAGGCGGCTGAACTGCTAGAGGATATCGAGCAGGTTTGGAAAGTGGCAAACGATCGGGAACGGGCGCACCTGGTGGGCACCGTTTTTGAGAATATTTGGATCAAGAGTGGGGAAATCGTTATTGTAGAGCCGAAACCGGCTTTTTATCAGATGATGGTCTGGTGTCAAGAAGGGGAGTGTATGTCACCGGGGCAAAGCCGCCCCGTCGCTCCCGCTCTTCCGACACTGGGTATCTCCT
>JAFGEY010000481.1 GCA_016931365.1 Anaerolineae bacterium | reverse complement strand
TGGTCAAAGGTGCCGAAACGCATCACGGTGAGCACATTGTGCGCCACTTCGTCGACGACCTGGCGGACGGTCAACTCGCCTTCCGGCTCGGGCGGAGTGGTCGAATCGACGATCTGTTCATACACCGCACGGTAGGCCGGGGGCAGTCCGCTGGCGCGCGCCGCGACATTGTCGCCGCGCAGCAGCCCGCGCATCACGTCGATAAAGGGCACCAGGCCCGGCGGCGAATCCAGGGGATCGAGCTGACCCTGAGCCAGAGCCAGTTTGCGTTCCAGATTATCGCGTTTTTCGGGATCGTCGGACTGAAGCGCCGCTGTCACCTGGGTGGCGACGCCGGCGACCTGCAAGGCGACGTTGACACGAACTTTACCGTCGATTGGTGTATTGTTACTCACTGTCCGTTTGCGTCCTTTCCAGTGCGTCGAGTTGTGCTTGCGTTATTTCGATCAGGTTGGGATCGCGGGTGAGTGTCAAGACCTGCTCCCAGTCGGCCCGGGCCTGCCCGGTGTAACCCAGCTTGTTGTGGGTGACGCCCCGTGCGTAATACGATTGAGCGTGATCGGGTATCAACGCGATGGCGACGTCAAAGTCGAGCAACGCCGCCTCAAACATGGATTGTCGAAACCGCGCGTGCCCACGCCAGTAATAGGCCTCGCCCCAGTCGGGAAAGTGATCGATGGCCTGTCCGAAATCCGTTTCGGCAGCCACAAAATCTCCCATTTCGAACCGGGCCCGGCCGCGGTCATAATAGCATTCGACCAGCTCGGCGTCGAGGTTGAGCGCCTGAGTCAGATCGGCGACGGCGTCTGCGTAGCGCATTTGCAGGAGGTAGACCTTGGCGCGCTGGTGGTAGGCGTCCGGGAAGTCGGGCTCGAGCGTGAGTGCCGCCGTAAAGGCGACCGCGGCCTGGTCATACGCGCCGAGTACGGTCAACGTGGCCCCACGATAGTACTGCGCTGCGGGGTATTCTGGCCGCAGTTCGATGGCCCGATCCAGGTCGGACAGCGCAGAGGTGTGTTCACCCAGCAAAAAATAGGCCCTCGCCCGTCCATAGTAGGCTTCGGCATCGTCCGGTGCGACCCGGATCGCGTCGCCGAAATCGCTCACTGCCTGCTCGTATTCCTGGCGGTGCATCGACGCCTGTCCCCACGCTTTGTAGGTTTGGGCATCAGACTGTGGCAGGGATCTGGCGATGGCTGTCGATGTCGGCGCAGACGAGGGTGACCCGGGTTTGCGCAACCGGCTGGCCAGGCGCACGAATATTATCAAGACAAGGATCGCTAACAAAGTCAAACCGGCGATGGCGACCCAGGTGTTTTTTGAGGGGGTTGGCTGTCGGCGTTTAGTCGATTCGTTCATCGCACTCTTGATCGGAGGGCTGTTGCGCCTGAAGCCGGGCCAGGGCATTGCACGCGTCTTGATCGCGGGGATCGGCCTGGATCGCCTGCTCGAATCGCCGCGCTGCTCGCGCCCATTCGCCCCGATCGCGGTGGATCAGGCCCAGGTTGTAATGCACGCTGCGTGCAACTGGGTTGATTTCAAGGGCGCGTTCAAAGGCATCGATGGCGGCACGTTGTGCTTTGTCGTCGGCTAAAATCGGGTTGCCCAGATAGGCCGCGCCGAGGTTGATCCAGATCATTTCATTGTCTGGCTCTTGCTCGCGGGCGCGTTCCAGCACCTCGATTGCCCACGCGTAGCGTTTGGTCATTACACAAGCGCCGCCCAGGTTAATCGCCGTGGGCACGTCGTCGGGGATCAGTTCATAAGCACGCTCCAGAGTTGCCACGGCTTCGCTGAATTGCCCGGACTGCATCAATTGAGCCCCGCGATTCGAAAGGCGGCGCGCGCGCGTTGTCGATGAGGAGGCGTTGCTGCCCCGTTTATGTGCTATACGAACAGGTCTGCGTTTGGCCATAGATTTCTAGACTTGTCTGACTCGTGTCCGATGGGGCAAGGCAAACAGGAAAGGCACGCCGATGAGCAGCACAAGCAAGATCAGCCAGGCTGCGTTGTCGATCCAAAAAGCAGCCCACATGCTGCGTGGTGACAGGGTATCCAGCCAGTCGTGGTTCAGTCTTTCCAGTGACATGTTCAACACCCGCTGCACGCCGCCATCGCAGGTTGCTCCATCTGCATACGCGGCAACCAGATCGCGCAAGGCCTGACGCCCATACACGTCGCGGATATAGTTGATCAGGCTGGCGCTTTGTGCGTAGGCCAGGTTGGCCTGCACCGGATCGGTGGAAAAGCCGGCGCACAGGATGCTAAAAGACAGCGTCTCGCGGCGCTGGATCGCTTCTGCCAGGCGCAGATTGGCGTCGGGGTTGGGTACAAACGCGTATTCGACCGATGTCGCCAGCCCTTCCGCCAGCCAGGTCGGCACACGGTCCAGATCGCTTTGTGTGACCTCGTGGAGCAGTGCGTGCGTGACTTCGTGCGGCAAGATGCGCTCGATCTTGGGCATATGGGCCGTTTCCGGCGCAAACGAGGTCAGGATCGTATTGGTCTCGTACACGGTCAAAGCTTCAGATTGGGTGGGCAGCGGTAGAGCCACGTTCAAGTCGTTGGCGTTGGCGTACATATAAATGTCGATCGCTTTGCTGATGCCTTCGACATAGATGTCTTGCCTAGCTCGATCTAGTCCGACAACTGCCTTATTCAGCGCCGTCTGTGCCACCTCGATCTCTCCCTGATACCAGTGAATGCGGACGCTGTCTTGAGCCAACGTCTGCCAGTCGAAGCGGTTATCAGCATAGACAAACGTTTGCGATGGCGTGATCAGTCGATTTTGATCGCCGTCTTCGATCGTCCACCAGTACATTAACTCGACGAAAGGTCGGACGTAACGTTGCTCGATCTCGTGAATATAGTCAACGCTGATCGTGCGGGCAGGGTCAAAAGTCATCCGTTGGACGTTGGTTCCCTGGGTATCGGTGGTGCGATAAGCCAGCACGATAGACTGAATATTGGCGGTGCTGCTGACCTGGAGGTGAAAGCGGATGTGTTGGCCAAAAACCACCGTGTGTTCGTTAGCCTCGATCTGGATGGAAGTTTCGGCCAGCACATGGGCGGGATCAGGCTGGACACTCAGTGCCAGGACCACCAGGATGCCAAGCAGGATATGGCGAAATCGGTTCTGTTGTGCGGGTTTGCCAGTTCGTTTCATCACAATCACATTATATGCCAAGTGGGCAAATTATGCACATGAGACAGGTTTTCGTCGGCCTCAAGACGACTGATCGACCGCCAAACGTATCCCAAGCGCATGTGGATCGTCCGGCATGCCGGCTCAGGTTGTGATATATTATAAAAAACGCTCCCTCGTTCAGGGAGCGTTTATGTGCTCATTAACAACCTTTGCTAGGTCAAATAGTCGCGCAACTGGCGGCTGCGGCGCGGATGACGCAGCCGGCGCAGCGCTTTACCTTCGATCTGGCGAATGCGCTCGCGGGTCAGACCGAATTTTTGCCCTACTTCCTCCAGCGTATAGCTGCGGCCGTTCTGCAGGCCAAAGCGCAGGCGCAAAATACGCGCTTCACGCGGCGTCAGTGTGCTCAGTACCTCTTCGACCTTGTCGCGCAGCAGGTTTTGGTAGGCGCTCTGGGTCGGTGTAGGGGTGCCTTCGTCTTCAATGAATGATCCTAGTTCGCTATCCTCTTCCTCGCCAACCGGGCGTTCCAATGATAATGGTCGCCAGGAAACCTTGAGCATCCACTGCACCTTGCGTGGTTCCAGGTCCATCTCTTCGGCGATTTCTTCCGGCGTCGGCTTGCGGCCATGTTCCTGTTCAAGCTGGCGCGCCGTCTTGTACAGACGGCGGATGCGGTCGCTCATATGTACCGGCACGCGGATCGTCCGCCCCTGGTCGGCGATGGCGCGGGTGATCGTTTGGCGGATCCACCACGTGGCATAAGTGCTAAAGCGGTATCCGCGCGTATAGTCGAACTTTTCTACGGCCTTCATCAAGCCCAGGTTTCCTTCCTGGATGAGGTCCAGAAAAGGCACACCGCGGCCCATATACTTTTTGGCGATGCTCACCACGAGCCGTGTATTGGCTTTGATCAGGTGCTCGCGTGCCAGCCGCGCATCTTCGATGCTTAATTCCAGCCGATCTTTCTCATCCAGATTGAGATCCGGGTTTCTGAGCTTTCGCCTGGCATCACGCCCTCGGCATAAGGTCTTGGCCAAATCCACTTCTTCTTCCAGTGAGAGCAGCGGAACGCGCGCCATTTCCTTCAAATACAGTCCAACTGAATCATCACTCGAGATGCCACTGAGGTCAAAACCATCCTTTTCCAGTTTAATATCTTCCATTTCGTGCGCGGCCAAATCTTCTACTGATCCCTCGACTTCGAGTGCATCGTCTTTGTGATCGTAAACTTCGATGCCGGCTTCGTTCAGGCGGATGAAAACATCTTCCAGCTCATCCATCCGCTCTTCGGGCGAAGAAAACATCTCAATGACGTCGTCCATCGTCAGGTAGCCTTGCAGTTCGGCCTTTTCCAACAGTTCTACGACGACGTCCATTTCTTGTTCCATAAATTCACTCATCCTGTTCCATACCCCTGAGTACAAGTTGTAGAACGGCCATGCGGGGGTCAATATCATCCCGAGGACAGTTACACGGCCCTTCGTTTAAATTGTGTCCGCAATTCTGGCACAGCCCCATGCAGTTGTCTTTGCACAATGGATTCATCGGGAGGGCTACAAGCACGAGATCTCGAAGAATGGGCCCGAGTTCAACGTATCCTTCGCCATCTATGGGGCATGCCGGGTCATTTGCCGATATATACGACATTGAGCGGAAGCGCTCTTCCAGCTCAATGTCAATTGTTTTGCGAATTGGTTCCAGACAACGGGCGCATTCGGTATCAATATCGACCGCAAACGTGCCGGTTCCCAAAATACCTTTCTCAGTCTGCAAAAAGGTTAACTGACCTCGAAGTCCTTCTATGGACAAGTCGTCGTCGAGATCTTGAAATCCCCAATCGATTTGAAATGACAACAGCGCACCGACTGGGGCATGCAGCAATTCACCAATGCTAAACCGCATCACTGTCATCTCCTAACCCGATGGAATATGAACAAGGAGCCTCTTTGTAAAACCGTCAAGCACGACGGGTTAGGTCATAAAAAAAACGCGAGCCCCGAATTTGAGTTGTGTTTACGGGTAGCTTGCGCATTTTCTAAAGCGTTTCAATTATAACACAGGAACAAGGCTCCGTCAAGGCTTGGCCATAGTTTTAATTTTTTTTATGTAAACTAGAGAACATGTAATTGTATCTTGTTTTTATATAGATATATATAGGACACATGTGCGAGCAAGTAGCACGCTTGCGCATTCGGAGAAAATGAGTAAAATAAAGTACTCGTGTCCGGTACCGGCTTGATTCAAGCTGAGAACAGGCACTGATGGCAAGATGTGAGGCTGATCATTGAATTCTCGAATGAGTAGAGCGAAAAAACTGTTTTGGGTTTTGACGGCCGCGGTCATTGTGATGTTTTTGGCAAGTTATGGGCCTGGTTCGTATGCCATGCCGTCATTCCAGCAGAGTGAAGGGACATGCGCAATTACGTCGCCGGTTGCCGGAAATCTGTTGAGCGGGCAGGTCATTATCCGTGGCACGGCCAAACATCCTGGCTTTACAGGGTATCAGATCGGGTATGCACCCGATCCCAACCCCACCGGCGAATGGAAGTTCTTTGCCAGTGGCCAATCGTCGGTTGAGAATGGTCAGTTGGGGGTCTGGAACACAACTCAATTGGCTGATGGCGCATATCAGTTGATTATGGAAGTTTTCCGCAACGATGGGAACAAGGATTTGTGCTTTGTGGGCACGATGCGGATCAACAATTCGGCTCCGACGCCAACGTTTACACCATTGCCCCTGCCGACATCGGCAAATACGCCGACGCCGCTACCTACGGCGACTCAGACGGCCACCGTGGTTATCGAACAGCCGCCGACTTCGACGCCGCGTCCCACGCCGACCTATTCCGCAGCCGACAATCCGACGCCGACGCCGCAAGAAGGTGGATTCAAGCTGCCGTTTGAAATGAGCAGCGTCCGCGACTGGTCATGCAAAGGGGCGCTGCTTACGCTGGTGATTGCCATTGTGGTGGCTCTGTATTTCATCATTCGCAGTGCCGTCGCAACCGGTGTGCGCAAGATCAGCCAACCTAAGGATGTTGAAGGTTTCCATCGACGCCGTCCACGGGAGTATTGATCAGCACGCAGTGGGTTTGAATCTACAAGCTCCGTCAAGGTTCTTGGCGGAGCTTTTTAGTCGTTTGAGGAATCAATTGTGTTCAGGCGCGGATAGTAAAACGAAGCGTCCGTCCTGCTCGCCAGACGGTGAGTGGAACCGGATCGCCGGGTACAACCTGACTCATCACTTGGTGGACGTCTGATGCGGCTTTCACCGGGCGCTGGATCATTTCTGTGATAATGTCGCCCTTTTTGACGCCCGCGCGATCGGCGAGCGATCCTGGCTTGACGCTGCCGACAAAAGCACCTTCTGGATAGAGGTCGGTCTGTTTTACGTTGGCAATGGAGACACCTAAAGATACTTTCGTGCGCTCTTGTAGCGGCAAAATCTGGCGCAGGCGGGCCATATCAAAGCCAACCATCACTTCATCGCCAATCACGATCACTGGTACGTGGCGCTGGTTGCTGAGGTAAGCCATTTCTTCCATCGCCGACGAGTTCTCACTTACGTCATAGACCGTAAATTCAATGTCTCGTCGCTTGAAAAAGTCGATGGCCTGGAGGCAGATCGCCGATGTATAAGAGACATATAGCGTAATTTGGGGAAGTGGGTTTTCGGCCATATCCAGGTTTCGTCTAGAGTTCGAAAATTAACTTGTCGCCTGACCAGCGATTATATCATATTTCGGATTGAAGACAATTCAAGGATTGCGATTTTTTAACGATTTTGTAACCCTGTAATACGTGGGGCCGTGATATAATGAAAATGTAAACAGAAACGCCATTCGGTTCCCCCCCACCGAGTGGCGTTTCTGTCTTAAGGCGCAAACAAAAAAGCCCCTGGCTCGAGTCAGGGGCTTTTTTTGTTCAGGCTCAATCCCAAATGATGATTTCGGTCGGTTGCGCCAGTTCAATCAGCTTTTTGCCCTGATTGGCGCGTTTTTCAACCGGGATGCTGGCGACCGGCGCGCGCTGGCGCTTGCCGTCGGCGGCGAGCACGTCCACGCTGGTGCGGCCGGTGATCCGTCCGGCGGCGACGGCGGCGATATTGCCGGTGGCTTTGGATTTGGTCAAGCTCTGGATGCCCTGCGTGCCGCGCCCCTTGACCGGAAATTCGACGATGGGCACCTGTTTCATATAGCCTTTTTCACTGACGATCAACACCATCTGTCGATCCGGATCGGAGAACACGCTTCCCCCAAGCAATGTGTCTTCTTGGGTCAGTTGGATACCGGTCACGCCGCGCGCGCTGGGAGTTGGCTGATCGCTGACCGTTTCGGCCTGGATGTGCAGCACTTTCGAGTCGGTGAAAAAGAGGACCTCGCCCTTGTCGGTACACACGCCGGCAAAAACAACCTGGTCGCCTTGCACCAGGCCGATTGCCTCGCTCCAATTGTTTGCCGCCGCGCTTTGTAGCACCGATTCCATCGCCGTGCGCTTGACGCGGCCCTGCTTGGTGCCGAGGATCAGAAATTCGGGCGTTTTGGCAAGCTGCTCGCCGATTGCCCGCAGGTAGACGACGGTTTCGCCCTGTTTCAGCCCCAGTTTGTCGAACGGGCCGTCTTCGGGCAGTTGGCCTACCGGGCCGATCCACACGCGACCGCCAGAGGAGACGATCAAGATTTTGTCAGTCGGTTGTGCGTCGACGCGCATGCGGTGGGCAACGACGGCGCGGCCAGTTGCCCCAGATGAGACACGATAGGCATAGTTGGCCGAATCGACACGCAAAATACCCTGCGTTGTCACCACCACAGTTTGCGGGTTGGTAGGAATCGCCAGCGTTGTTTCGGTGACGATGGCTTCGCCCTCGCCCGGCGCCGCGTCAATAATGGTCGTGCGGCGCGGGGTGGCATATTTTTTCTTGATTTCTGCCGTCTCTTCCTTGATCACCCCAAGCTGCTTGGCCTCCGAGGCCAGCAGATCTTCCAGGTACTTGATCCGCGCTTTGAGTTCTTTTTCTTCCTCTTTGAGTTTGGTGCGTTCCATCGCTGCCAGCCGGCGAAGCTGCATGTCGAGGATCGCCGTGGCCTGGATCTCGGTCAGCTTGAATTTGTGCATCAGGTTGGCGTGCGCCGTCTCGACGGTGCGGCTGCGACGGATCGTGTCGATCACCTCGTCGATGTTGTCGAGGGCGATGAGCAAGCCTTCGACGATGTGCAGGCGTTGTTTGCGCCGTTCCAGTTCGTAGCGACTACGGCGCTGGATGATTTCCAGCCGATGCAACACGAATTGTTCGAGAATCTCTTTAAGCCCGAGTGTCTCCGGCTCGACGATGCGCCCGCCATTGACGCCCCGGGGCACCAAGACCAGATTGTTGACGCCAAAGGTCGAGCGCAGCGCCGTGCGGCGGATGAGCATCTCGAGCACGTCGTTGGCATCGGCCTGGCGCGAGACCTGGACGACGATGCGCATACCATCGCGGTCGCTTTCATCAATGATGTCGGTCACGCCGGTGATCTTGCCCTCGCGCGCCTCGCTGGCGATGCGTTGAATAATGGTGGATTTTTGCAGTCCATAGGGAATTTCAGTGATCACAATTTGCGTGCCACCGCCGCGACCACTGCCTCGAACGCGGTCCGCGTTCGCATCTACGTCCATCCGCGCCTGGCAGACCAGGCCGGCCTGCCCGGTTTCGTATGCGGCCTTGATCGCGTCGGATTTGACCTCTTCATTGCCCACCCGGTCGAAACGGTAGCGAAAGATCAGCCCGCCAGTGGGGAAATCGGGGCCGGGGATGGCCTTGATCAATTCGTCGATAGTGATCTTGGCGCGGCGTTTCCAGCCCTCGCACATCAGAGTCACACCGTCGCAAACCTCACCCAGGTTGTGCGGAGCCAAGTTGGCGGCAAAGCCCACGGCGATGCCTGATGAGCCATTGACCAGGACGTTGGGGAATGCGGCAGGCAGCACGGCCGGCTCTTTGAGCGAGTTGTCAAAGTTATCTTGCCAGTTGACGGTATCCATATCGATGTCGCGCAGAATTTCCGCGCCCAGTGCCGACATGCGCACCTCGGTGTAACGCATCGCAGCAGGCGCGTCGCCGTCGATGGAGCCAAAGTTGCCCTGCCCATCGACCAGCACATCGCGCAGCGAAAAATCTTGTGCCATGCGCGCCAGTGCGTCATAGACCGATTGATCGCCATGGGGATGGTACTTGCCTAGCACTTCACCGACCACACGGGCGCTCTTGCGGTGCTGCGAGGTAGGGCCGAGATTCATCTCGCCCATCGCATAGATGATGCGCCGGTGCACCGGCTTGAACCCGTCGCGCACGTCGGCGATGGCCCGGTCAAGCAGGGTATAGTGGGCGTATTCGCGGTAGGCGTAGCCCAATTCGTCGGCCAGTTCGATGGTTTTGCGTTTTTCGACAGGGGCCAGAGCCTTGCTCAAGTCAAGAACCTGCTGTTCGGCCCTGCCGGATCGTTTGGATGGAGCAGTTGATCGTTTTGCCATCAGTTTTGTCCTTCAAATAGCAAACTGCAAATCGCGAACATAAGCCGTTCCATTCAAATTACTTTGATCTGATGTTGCGGCTATTGCGATTTACCATTTGCCCTTTTAATGTTCTCCGTTGCCGTTCATCACGTCCAGCGTTTCCCAGGTGTCGAGCAGCCATTTGCGGCGCGGCTCGACGGCGCTGCCCATCAGGCGCGACATCAGCATATGGGCGCGATGTGCGTCGTCGACTGTGACCTGGACATGATAGGCGTTCAGGATGCTCTCATGCGGGTGTCCATCGCCGTCCAATTCCTGGCCGGGGGCAAGCACCGTTTTGGCCATCTCTTCGGCACTCATTTCGCCCAGACCCTTGAACCGTCCAATGCGGATGCTGGGCGGGACGCTGCCGTTCTTGACGCCCCATTCCTTGAGCACGGCGTCGCGCTCCGGATCGTTGAGCACATAACGCACGTCGTTGCCTTTGGCCAATTTGTAGAGCGGGGCGCGGGCCAGGTAGAGCCGTCCGGCTTCGACCAGCGGGCGCATGTGGCGGTAGAAAAAGGTGAGCAACAGCGCGGCGATGTGCCCGCCGTCCACGTCGGCGTCGACAAAGATGACCACGCGGTGGTAGCGCATCTCTTCCACGTTGAAATCGGCGCCGACGCCCGCGCCGACGGCGGCGATGATCGCCTTGACCTCGTTGCTGTCCAGCATGCGGGTGATCCTGGCCCGTTCGGTGTTGAGGATTTTGCCGCGCAGAGGCAAAATGGCATGCAGGGAGCGGCTGCGACCTTGCTTGGCCGAGCCGCCCGCGCTGTCGCCTTCAACCAGGTAGAGGCCGGTATAGCGCGGGTCTTCGGTGCGCACGTCGGCCAGCTTGCCGGGCAGCACATCGATCTCCATCATGGCCGAGCGGCGGGCGACCAGCCGGCGCGCCTGGGCGGTGGCCTTGCGCTCGTCGGCGGCGGCAGAACAGAGTTCAACAATCGCATCGCCCAATTTCGGCTTCTTTTCAAAGAGTTTCATCAACTCGTTATAGACCACTGAATAGACACCGGGGCGGATCGGCGAGGCCAGCTCGTCTTTGGTCTGGCTGGTGAACTGGGGTTCGGGCACCAGCACCGACACGGCCAGCGTTTGCCCAAACATG
>JAFGEY010000480.1 GCA_016931365.1 Anaerolineae bacterium | reverse complement strand
GGGATCACGGCCAAAGGCGTTTGATCGTGGCCGGTCTTACCGGCCTGCCGAGCCAGAGACAAGAAGCCTGCCTACGGTCGAGCAGGAACGAAATGACGATGCCCTATCATATGAACATAGACGCACTGGATGCCGGTGACAGGTATGGACGGCCGGTCGCCTGGAGAGGCGGAGCAGTATGAGCAAGATGGAAATATACAGGCAAGAGCTATCCCCGCTGTTCGAGTCGTTCTTCAGGACGGGAAACCCGGATGCCCTGACTGCACACCTCGCCGCGCACAGCAACCTGCCCGGCCCGCGCGGCAATCTCGAGCTGGCCGATGCCCTTGCCGGCGCAATGGCCGGATATAGCGCGGAGGAATCCGCGCGGCTGTGGGCACTCTGTCTGAACATGACGGCCATCTCGCCCGGCGAAGCGCCGGTCAACGACCCGCGCGAGTTCGTCCCTTTCTGTGGCGCGGTGGGCCTTGGCGCTCTGGGTGCGGCAATGGCCCAATACATCGAGCCGGCGCTCCGGGCACTGCATACGCTGGCAAATGACTCTCGCTGGCGGATGCGTGAGGGTGTCGCGATGGGTCTGCAGCGGCTGATCGCGGCGCATCCTCAGCAGACCCTGACCGCCTTGCAGGACTGGATCGCCGACGGAAGCTGGCTCGAACTGCGCGCCATCACCGCGGCCGTAGCCGAACCGGCCCTGCTGAAGGATCGCGACGTCGCCCTGGCGGCGCTGCGCCTGCACGAGCGGGTATTGGAGCGCGTCTTGCAGGCCACGGACCGCCGCTCCGAACCGTTCAGGACATTGCGCAAGGGCCTGGGCTACACGCTGAGCGTGGTCGTGCAAGCGATCCCCGACGAGGGCTTTGCCTGGCTGGCCCGGCTCGTCGATACGGAGGATGCGGACGTGTTGTGGATCGTGGGCGAGAATCTGAAAAAGAACCGCCTGGTTCGTCACTTTCCCGAACGGGTAGAGAGCCTGGCGACCCATATGGCTGCGCTTCGCCGTCGTGCAAAGAATGATAAACGAAAGACGAGATAAGTGAGGAAAGATGTTTCAAAGACCTTTTAGCATTCCCTCTGTCGATCTTGGCAAACGGCCGTTTCGTTGGCGGGTGCTGGCAGCCCTGGTCGTTCTCTACTTCTTGGGCAACCTCGCCGGCGTTCCTCTCCTCCGCAAGACGAATGCGCCTATTGAACCTGTCTGGTTTTGGGGCGTCGCGACCCTCATCTCCGCCCTCGTCATTGCGCTGAGTCTGGTCCTGGCAAACCACGTTGGTCTGGGCGCTCCCTTGCTTGAGGGCAGACTCTCCAGGCAAGATCTCGCGAACTGGCTGCGTAGCGGTCTGGCGCTCACCCTATTGATGCTCATCGTGGCGGCTTCTTTGAGCCTGATCGCCAACCTTGGGGCAGATCCGGACACCTATCCGTTTGGCTGGGAATTGCTCCCGGCTTCGTTCAAAGCAGGCGTCGTGGAAGAGATTGGCTCCCGGCTGTTCCTGGTTTCTCTGTTTGTCTGGGTTGGAAGGTTCTTCAGGCGCGATGCTGACGGTCGTCCCACGCGCGGCGTCTATTGGGCAGCAATCCTGATTGTGGGGCTGCTTTTTGGGTGGGGGCATGTGGACGCCAGACTTGGAAATCCCACGGCGACTTTTTGGGATTATGCGGTGATTATGGTGATAAACTCTGGCCTGGGCATCTATTTCGGCTGGCTATTCTGGAAGATTGGACTTGAATGGGCCATGTTCGCGCATTTTGCCTATGATGCCTTTGTCAGCATGGTCTTGATCCCCGTCTACTTGATAAAACGTCCAGTCGTATGGGCTGTTTTGGTAACGGGATTGATGATTGCATCTGCACTCTCGTGGCATTTCCTGAGGCAAAAACGCAAGTAAGCAGATACGGAGGTGAACGCTTATGTTCTGCGCGCTAGAAAAAGCTGACTTGAACCACCTGCTTGGCTCTATCCCCCGAGACCCGATGTTGTATATGGTGCTTGAAGGCAACCGGCCTGGGCAAATCTTGGTGGATCGACCGGCCAACCCTTCCGTCGCATTGATCTGGACCGGAATGGAATATGCCTACCTGATCGGGGATGCCGCCGGCGCCGGGGCCGAGGTTGTGCAGGTTGTCGAACAAACGATCCTACCCACCCTTGATGAAGCCGGGCTCGGGTTCGTCTCCATCTTTCCTTATGGCGTATCGTCAGCCGTTGTGCAGGCCTGGTTTCCCCAACGCCAGCCGGTGAGCTTTGGCGTCAACTCGTTCGTCTTTGAGCAAAACAGGTTCGAACGGCTGCGCCTTCAGGCCAGGCCGCTGCCTCCGGGCTATGAGCAGGTCAGGCTGGATAGGCACACACTCGATCGGGAAGCCTGCCGGGGCATCCGGGATGACGTCCTGTTCTGTTGGGACTCCCTGGAGCGCTTTGATGCGCTTGGACTGGGCTATAGCATTACGAATCCAGAGGATGGAGTGGTCAGCGCTTGTTATGCGATTGGTTATGGCGCAGAGGCCTTCCATATCAACGTCTGGACGCACCACAACCACCGGCGGAAAGGGTTAGCCCGGCACGCCGTGATCGCCTTTCTCGATCAAAGCCTGCAAAAGGGACAGACGATTTACTGGATCAACGATACCCCCAACATTGCTTCGCGCCGTCTGGCCGAGAGCGTGGGGTTTATTTATGCCGGGGATCTGGCCACAGTGGACATCCCTGTTCATCCACATCATTTTCATCTGAACCTGGCCGAGCACTTTGCCAACTATTTGGGGTTGTATCGACAGGCGGGCGAATTGTACGACATGGCATTTACTATCCAGACCGGCAACTCTGAAGCCTATCGCAAGGCTGCGTTGGCGTGGCGACAGGCAGGCGATCTGGCCAAGGCAGCGCTGTACCAACAAAAAGCAGTGACCGTCTTGTAGAGCCTGTCGGTACACGACGGTGAGGAGAAGCAAGCGGAATGGAAAACGACGTTAGCAGTGACATTGGACGGCCGGTGCGAATCACCAGCATCGGCTTTGCCAACGGCAAACGCCTGCCCGAGATCGCCGAGGTGATCGACCGCGAGGGAGCCAGGGGGACGGACCTGATCGCCCTGCCCGAGACGTGGCTGGGCCAGCACAATCACACACCCGAAACACTCGAAGGCCCGACCATCCCGGCGATGGCGTCGCTGGCGCGCAAACACCGCACCTACATCGTCTGCCCTCTGGATCGATGGGACGGCCAACGGCGGCTCAACTCGGCCGTTCTCCTTGATCGTCAAGGGCAGGTGGTCTGTGTGTATGACAAAGTCTACCCCTTCTGGTCAGAGTACGACGTAGAGCCGACGGTCACCGTCGGTCAAAACGTGCCAGTTTACCAGGCTGATTTCGGCCGGGTGGGCATGGCGATCTGCTTTGACGTCAACTTTCCGGAAGTCTGGAGGCGGTTGGCCGATCAGGGCGCCGAACTGGTGATCTGGCCCAGCGCCTATTCGGCAGGCACCTCGCTCCAGGCGCACGCACTGAACCATCACTATTACGTCGTGACGGCCACCCAAAAGGCCGACTGCGCCGTGTACGACATCACAGGAGAAGAGATCCTCTACGAGCGAAGCGACGACCTCAACGTCAGCCGGTTCACGCTCGACCTGGATCGGGGCATCTATCACGAGGACTTTCCTTGAGAAACGAGATTGGCTGCTTCAAGAACGCGGTGATGACGTTTTGCAGGAAAAAAGCCTGCCCCGTGAGGCGTGGTTTGTCCTGAAGGCGAAGCGTACCGGGGTCAGTGCGCGCGCGCTGGCGCGGCAGTATGGGCTGGAAGAACTGCGCGACTACCTCGATCGCAGCCAGCGCGAGATAGACCGGCTGCGGGGCGGAGGCCTTGCCGGGGGTGACGGAGTGCCAGTGATAGATTGAGGCGCTGCCCGGGAAGCTGTGCCAAAGGAGGGAAGGGATATGGACGAAGGTGAGTTTCGACAATTCCTGAAACGGCAGGGCAAGAAAGCGCACGTCGTGGAGAACCTGGTTGGGCAGGTCAATGCATTCGGCGCGTACCTGGCGCGGGAGCGAAGCAAGGGGCTGGAAGATGCAGAGGCCCAAGACCTCCAGGCCTATGCGGCGGATCTCGACGCGCACAAGCCAGGACAGGCCGGAAAGCAGGTGCGTGGGCTGGTCCTCTACTACCGGTTCACCGGCAACGCGGCGATGGCCTCGCTTGCTGGCGGCATTCGCGGGCAGATGGTGGCCCAAACCCGCGCGCCATTCGCACTCAAGAACTTCCGAGACGTGGACCAGGCGCACATCGCCAGGCTCAAAGCCGCCGGGATCGCCAACGTCGAACAGATGCTCCAGGCTGGAAGCACGCCGGTGTCCAGGCAGCGGCTGGCCGATCAGACCGGCATTCCTCCAGCCGCGATCCTGGAACTGGTCAAGCTATCGGACCTGGCGCGGATCCAGGGCATGAAGGGCATTCGCGCTCGCCTGTACTATGATGCCGGCGTGGATACGCTGGAGCGGTTGGGGCAGTGGGAACCGGAGGCGCTGCGAACGATGCTGGCTGCCTTTGTGGAACACACCGGCTTTGACGGCATCACGCCTCTGCCCAAGGAGGTCTGGCACGCCGTCATGACTGCACAGCAGTTGCCCCAGGTCGTCCAGTACGAGGCATGAACGATCCGGCCCTTGTGGGATGAAAGGTGCCCTATGTCGGAAGCACAACATTTGGCGGATACCTTGATTGCGATGTTTGCCTGGTCGAATCACGGCATACTCGCTCCGTTCACCACTGCCGTCTCGGGTCTGACTGCCAGACGGGCAGCGGCGGAACCGGGATACGGACTGCACAGCATGTGGGCGCTGGTCAACCACGTGCGATTCTGGCACGAGGTGACGTTGCTCCAGTTGCGCTGTCTGCCCGTTGACTTGGCTGCCCTCGGCGCAGAGGATGGTTGGCCGCCGCCGGACGATCCGCCAACGGAAGAAGCGTGGCAGGCTGCGGTCGCGAACACAATCGCGCTCAACGAACAAGTGACCGGGTTGATCGAAACGTTGACCGACGAGTCGCTCGCAGAACCGGTTGTCGCCGGACAGGTCACCCGCCGGCAAGTGGTGCAGTCATTGATCGCCCACAACTGCTATCACACGGGCAGCATCATCGATGCCCGACGGGTGTTAGGATTGTGGCCTGGTCATGCCTGAAATGCTTTCTTGATCGTGTCAGGTTTCATAATGCGCCCGTTGGTCCAAGATGGAGCGCTTGCAAACGGCTCGATCTGCAGACTGTGCATTGACCCCTTGCGTTCTTTTTGCCGGAAATGCAAGGCAATGGTACACTGTTTACGTCGCGCGCGCCTCGTCGCGCCGCCCCAAACCACTGACCTGGAGGAGAAATGAGCGAGAATCCAACCCCTGAAACGCTGACCGTTGTCCAAGTCGCCGGATACCTGCACCTGCACCCGTTGACGGTGCGAAACCTGATCCGCAAGGGTGAACTACCGGCCTGCAAGGTGGGCCGCGAGTGGCAGATCGACCGCGCCGCACTGGAGCGCTGGATCGTCGAGCGAACAGAGCAAAATTCCACATCGCCGGTGCATTGATCGAGTGTCCCTCCACATCATTCACGAGCGCAACCTGTATTCGGTGGTTCATCGCCGGCCGACAACAGTTCTGGGCCTGACGCGCCGCGCCTAAAACCCACCGTCGGCTGTGACACGGGAATCCATCGATGCCACGACAAAGCTTACTATCATAAAGTCAAGTCCTTTTGTACTGAAAGGCAAAGAGACGTGTGGGCATAACACCCAAAAAAACCGTTTTTTTT
>JAFGEY010000479.1 GCA_016931365.1 Anaerolineae bacterium | reverse complement strand
CGGCCTTGTTCAAGGATCGAAGAGAGATACTGTAGCTTGAATTGGGGCAGTGTCAACTGCCTACAAAATCTATAATACCAGGAGAACCCGATGGCTCACATCAGCAAACTGGCTTTTTGGCGTCACCTGCGCGCCGAACCCAACCAGTACATCCTGCACTACCAGCGGGGCCAACTGGCCCGGCGCGGCCCCGGCCTGGCCTACTGGTTTCAGCCGCTGTCTGCCGCCGTCGCCCAGGTGCCCGTCGAAGACATCGAGACGACGTTCATCCTGAACGAGTATTCGTCGGATTTTCAGGCGATCAAGGTGCAGATCACCCTCACCTATCGCTGCAGCGACCCCGAAAAGGCCGCCAACCGGGTGAATTTCGGGCTGGCGTTGGAAAGCGGCGCCTGGATCGAGCAGCCGCTCGAGCGGCTGGCCAGCACGTGGAGCCGCTGGGCGCAGCATCCCACCCGCGCCTGCCTGAGCGCGATGCCCATTGTCGACGTGGTGCGCTCGGGTGCGGACAAGACGCGCCTGGCCCTGGAAGAGGATTTGCGCAGCAACGCCGAGATCGCCGCGATGGGGCTTGACTTGGTCAGCATCCAGGTCGATCAGGTGGTGCCGAGCGCCGACCTGGAAAAGGCGCTGCAAACGCCCACCCGCGAGGCGATCCAGCAAAAGGCCGACGAAGCCACCTTTCAACGGCGGGCGCTGGCGGTCGAAAAAGAGCGCGCGATCAAGGAAAACGAGCTGGCCACCGAGATCGAGCTGACCCGGCGACAGGAAGAGCTGATCCGCCGGGACGGCGCCAACAAGATGCTCAACATCCAGCAAGAGGCGGAGCGCGGCCGCTTCAAGGTCGAAGCGCAGGTCGAACAAGAGACGGTCATGGCCCAGGGCGCTGCCAAGCAGGTGCGTCTCCGCGCCGAAGGCGAAGCGCAGGCCCGCAGCCTGATGCTGGACGCCGAAATCGAGGCCGAAACGCGGCGTGCAAACCTGTGGAAAGAGATCCCGCCCTCGGTGATTTTCGGCCTGGCCGTGCAAGGGTTCGCCGACAAGATCGAGAGCATCGGCCACGTCCACCTGACCCCCGACCTGCTCGGCGAGACGTTGCAAAATCTGCTGCTCGGTAAATCGGATGGCGCGTGATGAAGCTCGATCTGCGCCTGCCCCGGATCATCCTGGTCACGCGCAAGACGCCGCTGGAACTGCTGCTCGAACAGCACGGCACGTTTGCGCAGGCTCAGTTCTACCTCCAATCGCGGGGCCAAAGCATCGAGGAGCAGCAGGCGATCCAGGATCGGCTGGGTGCCGCGTTGGCGCGCGTGCTGGCGGCCATCCCGCCCGATCAGCGACGTTTGCGCCTCGACCGGGGCGACCTCGACCGCTTTCTGTTCTCGCCGGACGACATTGTGATGATCGTCGGCCAGGATGGGCTGGTGCCCAACGCCGCCAAGTACCTGGACGGGCAGTTGACCATCGGCATCAACCCCGACGCCGCGCGATATGACGGCGTCTTGTGCCCGCACGCGCCGCAGGCCGCCGCCGATCTGGTCGGCTGGGTCAACGGCTATGGCAAAACCGGGTACAAGGTGCAAAAGCGGACGATGGCCCTGGCGCGACGCGAGGACGGCCAGCAGTTGCTGGCCCTGAACGAGGTCTTTATCGGCCACCGCTCGCACCAGTCGGCGCGCTACCGCATCCGCGTGGCCGGGCAGCAGGAACGCCAGTCCTCTTCGGGGATCATCTGCGCCACCGGCACCGGCAGCACCGGCTGGGTGCGCTCGATCGTCGAACAGCGGCAGCTCGGGGTCGGCCTGCCCGCGCCGGAGCAGCCCCGGCTCTCGTGGTTTGTGCGCGAACCCTTTCCCTCGATCTATACCGGGACCAAACTCAATTTCGGTTTTGTGGAGCGGCGGGAAAATCTCGTCGTCAGTTCCGAGATGGGAGCCGGGGGGATCGTTTTTGCCGATGGCATCGAATCGGACAGCCTGGAATTTTTGGACGGGCACACGGTCAGCGTTGGCGTCGCCGACACGGCGCTGAACCTGGTCGTGCCGGAATAGCGTCGCATCACGTTTTTTTCAAGGAGGAACAATGCCTACCCCGCAAGAAATGATGCAAGCACTCAAAGAGTTTGACACTCCCTCGATCACCAACGTCGTCGCCACTTATCCCACGCACCCGTTGTGCCTGGGGCTGTACAATCCCTGGACCGAGCACTGGTACACCGACCAGTCGATCAAATGCATGTATCCCGAGATGGGGCCGGTCGTCGGCTATGCGGTGACTTGCGTTTACGGCCTGCCCGACCCCAATTATTCACGGTTGACCTTTATGGACGTCGTCGACGCGCTCGACGCCTCGCCCAAACCGACCGTTTTTGTCTTTCAGCAGAAATTTCCGCCCGAATTGGCGGGCAAGGTAGGGCTGTCGGGCGGCAATATGACCTCGGCGATGAAGGCGGTGGGCTGTGTGGGTGCGATCTCGAACGGCCCCTCGCGCGACATCGACGAGATTCGCTCGATGGGGTTTCAATACCTGCTCAGTGGCATCACACCCGGTCACGGTGCGATGGGCATTTACGCGATCAATGTGCCGGTGTCGGTGGGAGGGATGGACGTCGCGCCGGGCGAGATCATTCATATGGATGAAAACGGCGCGGTCAAGTTCCCAGCCCACAAGCTGGAAGCGGTGTTGAACAACGTCCGGGCCTTGCGCGACGAAGAAGCGGCGCGGATGGGGGCGTTAAAGGATGCCCAAAACGCCGCCGAGGTGCGGGCGATTTTTGGGGGACAGGGCTACGCCAAACCCAGGTAGCCTGCGTCGGTCGAGTAGCTTCAAACTCATCAAGTTTGAAGCGTATCGAGACCAGTGCTGTTTCAGGCCGAGCAGATGCGCCTCTGCCCGATCATTGTCTTTCGTAAATGCCCAGAAAGGCTTTCAAGGCCGGGTCATCCGTCCACGGCAGATCGACTCGCCGGTAGCTGAACGCCTCCAGCCAGTCGAACGCGGTGCCGTAAATGATGATGTAATCGGGCTGGGCGACAAAAATGACGTAATCCATGTTCATTTTTTCGTGGCCCGGCGTGCCCTCGCCCATTTGCTGTACCTCGCTGTGGGCGATGACCAGATCGTTCAATCCGTACAGGTCGAGGGCCTTGAGGTCAGAGTAGAAAGGCATCTGCCCCGCCGCGTCGACGGCGATAAACGTGTCCCTGGGAAAATGCTCGCCCATCCACTTGCCAAACGCGGTGCGCGCGCGCCCGGCCAGGCGGGCGTCAAAGGGGTCGAGAAAGAGCGCCTTTTCGCCTTGCACCGACGACTGCCAGAACAAACCGCCAATCAAGCCAATAACCACGACAATTGACGCCATTATTTGTATGCTGACAGGCACGCGTCGTCGCTTCGACAGCAGGCGCAAGGCCCAGTCGCCCGCGACCGTCAGCCCACCCGCCAGCAGAATGTAGAAAAAAGGCATCACGGGTACGAAAAAGCGCCCCACCGACCAGTCGCCGCCGACGTAGGCGATGTACAGGCTGTAGGCCACCACGAGCAGAAGGAAATAGCTGCTCCACCCTCGCCAGCGACGTCTTAGCAGGGGCAGCAGCGCCGTCAGGGGTAGCGCCCAGCCGAGGTGAATGCGCGCAAAGGTCAGCAGGTAATTCCAGCCGCGCAATCGCTGCGCCGAGGTGTCGCCGAGGGTGACTTTGGCGTAAAAGGTGTTCGGCAAGAGAAAGCCATAATAGCGCCAGCGAAAAGCAAACCAGGGGGTCCAGATCAGGCAAAAAAGGCCCAGGCGCTGCCAGTCTTGCCTGATAGCGAGTTTGCGCTCGCCGAGCAAGCGTGTAACGACCTGATGCACTCCGGTGAGGCCGTAAACCAGCAGGCCCTCCGGGCGGGTCATCGCTGCCAGGGCAAACCACACGCCCGACAGCGGCGCCCGCGCCGGATTTTCCATTTCGTATAGATAAGAGAGCGCGCCAGCCAAAATCAAGAAGGCAAAGAGCGGCCCCTCCAGCCCCCCGACCGACCACAGCGCAAACGAGCCGTCGGCGGCGAGCAGCAGTGCGGCCAATGGCCCCAGCCAGCGGCCTTTTTCGAGGTATTTTGTCGAGAAAATGCCCAGCAAGGCGATACAGCCGGCCGACCACAGCCATCCCATCACCAGTGAGACAGTGTGAACAGGCCATTTGAGCCAGAAAAAGGGGATCAGCATGGCTGTCCACAGAAAATTGGTATAGCCCTCTACCCGCCGCTCTCCGACGTTAAAGGTCAATCCGTAGCCGCGCGCGGCGTTGTAAGCGTAGCGAAACGAGATGTAGGCGTCGTCGACGGCGTCAAAATCCATCAACGAGCCGTACCACAGCGCGTGAGCGAGGAGCAACAGCACGGCCAGCGCGAGATAGGTTGTCGGGTGGCGCAGGTAGCGAATCATCGGTACAATCCAGATTATCTGACTGCTGACCGCCGACGGCAGACCATAGTCCATGGTCGACAGTTGGTGGCCAAGTGAGCGGTCATTATACTATTGGCCGCCCCAAAATACCAAGTCTGAGGAGCCTGTATGCATATTCTTCCCGATATGGCGGCGCGAAACGCACAGGGACATTTGACCATCGGCGGGTGCGACGCGGTCGAGTTGGCGCGCGAACACGGCACGCCGCTGTATGTGTACGACAAGGTCACGCTGCAAAACGCGGCCCGCGCCTATCAGGTGGGGTTGCAGAAGCACTATCCAGGATCATCGACGGTGGCTTATGCGTCCAAAGCCTATCTGTGTACGGCATTGGCCCGCCTGTGGGCGAACCTCGGCCTGGGGCTGGACGTGGTCGGCCCCGGCGAGTTGGAGACGGCCTTACGCGCCGGGGTGCCGCCCGAACGCATTCACCTGCACGGCAACAACAAGCCCCCCGAGTTGATCAAACGGGCGGTCGAGGTGGGGGTGGGGCGCATTGTCATCGACGGCTGGCACGATTTTGAGCGGATTGAAACCTTTCGGCCATCGTCGCCCGTCAAGGTCTGGTTGCGCCTGTCGCCGGGGATCGATGTCCACACGCACGATTATCGCAAGACGGGGTTGATCGACTCGAAATTCGGCTTTCCGATCACCTGTGGCGGAGCCATAGGTGACGGCACCGGTGACGCGGAGCGGGCAGTCCGGCGCGCGCTTGAAAGCACAGCGGTCGAGTTGGTTGGCCTGCATGCGCACATCGGCTCGCAGATTTTCGATGTAGAGCCATTTGCCGCCTGCGTTGAGACGCTGGTCGATTTTGCCGCTCAAATGCACGACCATTTCGGCTGGCAGCCGGACGAAATGAGTCCCGGCGGCGGCTGGGGCGTGGCCTATACGCCGGAACAGCCTGCGTCGCCGGTTGAGGGCTATATCTCCGCAGTCTGCGAGGCGGTTGTTGCGGCCTGTCAACAGCACAGCTTGCCGCTGCCGCATCTGATCGTCGAGCCGGGCCGTTCGCTGGTCGCCCGCGCCGGGATAGCTCTATACACCGTCGGCGGAAAAAAGAGCGTACCCGGTGTGCGCAGCTATGTCTTTCTCGACGGCGGTCTGTCCGACAACCTGCGCCCGGCGATGTATGGAGCGCAATATACGGCTTTGTGCGTAAATCGAGAGAGCGAGGCATGTGAACGTGTGACGTTATGCGGGCCGTTCTGCGAGTCGGGCGACGTGCTGGCACGCGACCTGTTTTTACCTGCGCTGGCTGTGGGCGACGTCGTCGCTGTGCCTGTTTCCGGCGCGTATCACCTGTCGATGGCCTCAACCTACAATGGGTTTGGGCGTCCGGCAGCGGTGATGGTTGAAGATGGGAAATCGTGGTTGATCCAGCGGCGGGAAATGGTTGCCGACCTGATGGCGAGGGATGTGTAAGACGCAGCTATGACTCTCCTGAAAAAAGCCAATTTCAACGCAGAGATGCAGAGGAGCAGAGACGCAGGGAATGTCAAAACAGCATTAAGCTCTCTCGATCTGTGTCGAAGCTCTGCGCCTCGATGTACCCATCGCCAGCGCCTCTGCGTTGAGTTTTTTCAGTGGACTCAGCTATGCTTCGGTATAGTATTCCGGCAGGCTGTTGTAAATCGCCTCATAGCTGGCGTAGCGCGACCAGGGGATGCGTTCCTCCTCGACGGCCTGGATGACCGCGCAGCCGGGCTCGACGAGGTGGGTGCAGTTGGTAAAGCGACACCGATCGGCCAGGGCCAGGATTTCGGGAAAATGCAGCACCAGTTCGTAGCGATGTACTTTGATCAACCCCAGCTCACGCAGCCCTGGCGTATCGACGACATAGCCGCCGCCTTTCAGTTTGAGCAGTGAAACCTGGGTCGTGGTGTGCCGTCCCTGGCCGCTGTACTCACTGACCTCGTCCACGCGCAGCTCCAGATCGGGCTGCACGGCCATCAGCAGTGACGATTTGCCCACGCCCGAGAGGCCGACCACGGCCGTCGAGTGGCCGACGAGCCGGGTGCGCAGTGCGTCGATGCCCTGGCCGGTCTCGGCGCTGGTGAACAGGATGCGATAGCCCAGGTCGTGGTAGATATGCATCTCTTCACGGCACTCGTCCAGGTTTTCGGCGAGATCAACCTTGTTCAGGCAGATCAGCGACTCCATATTGCCCTCTGAGGCTGTGATCAGTGAGCGGTCGATGAATTCCATCCACGGGTCCGGCTCGAGCCACGAACTGACGATCAACAACTGGTTGACGTTGGCGACGATAATCTGGCTCAGATCGGGGTTCTGGACGTCGGGGCGGGCCAACACAGTTTGCCGGGGCAAAACGCGCTCGATCACTTGTCCCAGTATGCCCTGATCGGAGACCCAGACCCGATCGCCGACCGCGATGATGTTGGTGTACCCGGTGTCGGAGGCGGTCAAAGCGCCGCGTATGCTGCAGATCGCCACTTGATCTCCAAGATCGACATCATACAGGCCCGTACTGACGCGGATAACCGTCCCTTTGTACCAGCCATCAGGACAGGGCAAGTCTTCTATCTGGGGAATATCTTCCAGGGTCAGTTCGTCTTCGATCTTGGTCCACCGTTTGACTTTTTCCTCTTCCTTGCCGCGCGGCAAAATACGCTCCACACGCGGCATTTCGAGGTCGGCGTTCGGGTTCCCCTCAGAGACGTGGGTTTTCCAACTCTTGTCACGGACGATTTTGGGTTTGCGATTGGATTTGATCTTTTTACGCTTGGACAATCATATGCCTCCATGCTGTTGTGATCCTAGCGTGAGGTTGTGGTGGATTATAGCTTTTCTTCTACAGACAGTCAATTCGCGGACTTGTAGAAACCATACCTGGCGTGGTATAATCGAGCGCAACGATGTGGGAAGATGGGAATTGAGCGATGTCACAACCCCAGGTACACCTGGCACAATGTCCGGGGCTTGCTGATCAAGATAAGCGAAAACTGCTCAAGGTCGCACGGGATATGCCCTTTGTGTGCGACGTGAGTCGGTCTGACTTTTTGCTGTATGCTCGACATTCTTCCCACAAAGCGATCCTGATCGCTCAGGCCTATCCCCATTCGACGGTGCCGATCCACGCAGACGACTTGACCGGCCAGTGGGTCACGCCGCATGATGAATACAAATTGTTCCAGGCGATGCGTTTCCGTGTTCGTATCCGGGGCAGCCGCCGAGTGATTGACGGGGGTGCGCCGGTGATGCAGGAAGCGATGCCCGTCCTGGGAGTAGAAGGCCAGGTGATTGGCGGCCTTGTTATCGAAGCAAGTATGATTGCCTATGTGCGCCAAAAGACGCGCAGCAAAGTCTTTCAACGCACGGCGCATATCTTGCAGTCGATGCTGCTGGCAGGTTTGACCAAAGGCGTTGACAAACTATCTCCTTTTATCGTCAATGATGGGGTGATTGTCGTCGATGGCCAGCATGTCATCCGTTATGCAAGTGGAATTGCCACCGAACAGTATCGGAACCTTGGCTATCTGGATAACCTGGTTGGACGCGGCCTGTCCTCTCTGGATACCAGCGACGAGATGCTTTGCGCTCAGGTGTTCGATGACTTGAGTGCGCACGAAAGCGAAGCTGAGGAACGGCAACGTTCCCTAACCCGCCGTGTTGTGCCCTTGATCGCGCGCCCATGGGGCAGGCCCTGGCACAAGCCCTGGTTATGGTTCCAACAGCAGCCTATCGGCATGTTGGTAGCCATCCACGATGCAACCGAAGACAGGAAAAAAGATCGAGAACTCAAGATCAAGGCGGCAATGATCCGCGAGATTCACCACCGGGTCAAAAATAACCTGCAAACGGTGGCCGCGCTTTTGCGAATGGAGAGCCGTCGATCTCGAAACCCGGAGGTGAAGCAAGTTCTGGGAGACAGCGTCAGCCGGATTATGAGTATGGCGGTGGTTCACGAGTATCTTTCGCGCGAAGAGGGCAAGCCGATCAGCATTCGTGAGGTGATCAAGCGCATCATCCAGCAGACGGAACAGAGTGTGCTCACGCCGGAAAAGTCCATTCGCATCATCTTGAAGCAGGGCAATAACCTGTATTTGCCTGCGCGTCAGGCGACGGCCTGTGCCCTGGTGATCAATGAGTTGCTGCAAAACTCACTGGAACACGGGTACGAACAGCGCAACGCGGGTACAATCACCATTGATCTGCGCGATGAAGGCGATGATGTGTACATTATCATTCACGATGATGGCTCGGGTCTGCCCAAAGGATTTAGCCTTGCGCAGACCAAGAGCATGGGATTGCGCATCGTGCAGACTCTGGTTCAAGATGACCTGGGGGGAGTGATAGAATTCAAAAATCATCAAGGGGTTCAAGCGACAGTGCGTTTTTCTAAAACAATCGTAGAAGGAGAAACAAGTTGGAACGAATAAGAGTTATTATTGCTGATGATGAATCATTGTTGCGGATGGATTTGCAGGAAACGCTGACTGAACTGGGCTATTTGGTAATCGGGCAGGTGGGCGATGGACAAAGCGCGATCAGTATGGCGCGTGAGTTGGAGCCTGATGTCGTGGTGATGGACATCAAAATGCCGGGGATGGACGGCATCGAGGCAGCCAAGATCCTTACAGAGGAAAAGATCGCGCCGGTTGTTTTGCTGACCGCGTACAGCCAAAAAGACCTCATTGAGCGGGCCAAGGAAGCGGGCGTGGTTGGCTACCTGGTCAAGCCGTTTCGCGAGGCTGACCTTTCACCGGCCATCGAGTTGGCTCTGGCGCGGTTCGAAGAGTTCCGCACGCTGGAGAAAGAGGTTGACAACCTCAAGGAAGCTCTGGAAACGCGCAAAAAGGTCGAGCAGGCCAAGGGCATTTTGATGGAAAAGCAGGGGTTGAGTGAACACGAGGCTTTCCGCAAGATTCAAAAGATGAGTATGAATACGCGCAAGCCGATGAAAGACGTGGCTGAGGCGATTATCCTTGCGAACGCGGATACCTAAACAGCGATCTCTACCGTCTTGGCCTTCGAATTGAGCGTTCATCCGTAAGGTATTTTGTGAGTTTACTCGCCCCGCGGATTTCTGTGGGGCGAGCGAGATACCTCGGTTCACCGCTATTTTGTAAAGGTGATGCTGATGATCCAAATTCCTCGTCCCGATCCGGTTTCCAGTCATCGTTACGTCTGGGCCTGGACCGCCATTAGCATCATAGTTTTTCTACTGCTGATCTCGGCGATTGAATCGATCGGCTATCACTGGGTCGATATGCGGCAGGGCCCGTACCTGACTGTTGTTTATGTGAAACACGGCGGTGTCGCACAGCAGGCAGGCATCCAGGTAGGTGACAAGATTGTCCAGGTAGGCGGTCAGCCGGTATACACCCGCAACCATTTTTCGCTGATCAGCCATATGTACAAAGCAGGTGAATCCTACCCATTAGTCATCGAGCGTGAAGGCCAACGCTTGTCCATCCTCATCACCGGCAGGCCCGACGAAAAGGTCAGCACAGTTTTGATCTTGTCTCTCGTTGGCGGCGCTTTTTTGGCTATCGGCAGTATCGTCTACCTCGTGCAGATTCGCGATGAGGCCTCTCAAGTTTTCTTCTTTACCACGAGCGCGCTGGCTCTGAGCTATGGTTTAGGGTATGCGCGTTCCTGGTATCTTGCTCTTTTTGCTTATGCAGGATTCCTGGTGCCCTCGTTTGTTCTTCATTTTTTCCTGGTCTTCCCCGTTCGCAGAGCGTGGATCGCCAGGCGATGGAGCAAATATTTGATCTACCTGCCTGGCGCGATCCTGTTGCTTTTGGCCGTTTTGACATCCGTGGGCCTGTTGCGCGTCGATCTGCTTCAGGCCCGTTCTTTGGTCGAAATATATCAGGTTGCTGGCGCGGCGGTAGGACTGGCAATTCTCATTTATACTGCGGTTACGGTCAAGCGTCCCCTGGTTCGACAGCAAACCAAGTGGATCATCTGGGGATTGGCTGTTGCAGTCCTGGCCAATGGGATCTTTGTCATTTTGGAATATTCTGATGCCCTTCGTGATCTCGTCGAGATCAATCTGATCAACTGGATCACGTTGATCGTGCCTCTCTCATTTGCCTTTTCCATCGTCCGTTATCGCCTGTTTGACATTGACACAGTGATCAATCGCAGCATTGTCTATGTGATCGTCGTCGTTGCCATCCTTGTTCTCTATATCTTTTCGATTCAGGTCATGTGTTCCTTGGGCCTGGATGTCCATTACGACAACCCTGGATTCGTCGCTATCCTGGTGATTTTGATCAGCATTCTGCTCGATCCTTTGCGCCAACAAGTACAACGCATCGTCGATCGGATCATGTACCGGCGGCGTCCAGATTATCGTCAGGTGATGCAGGAGATGAGCGGTGAGATTGTTTCGACCATTGAACTTGATCAACTGCTCAAGTTGCTGCTCGATCATCTGTATCGCGTGACCCAAAGCGAGCACGTTGATATTTTCTTGTTCGATTCAAATCAGCAAGTTTATCGACGGGCGGCGATCTTGGGAAACACTTTGCAAATGAGGACACTGGCTGCCGATCATCCCGTTGTCCATGCCCTGGAAACTCAAGAAGCGCTTTTGCAGATGCCCGAGATTGCCGAGAGTGGGCAGTTTGCCGCGTTGGCCAGCGAGGCTGAACAGTTCATGCGCCAGGAAAGGCTGGTCTTGTGTTTGCCGTTGCGCACGCACGACCAACTGCTTGGTTGGCTTGGATTGGGCATCCAGCAAAAAGGTAAATTGTATGCTTTGGATGAGCGCCGCTTTTTGCTGGCTTTGGCCGATCAGGCCGCTATAGCCATTCATAACGCGCTGCTTTATCGTCAATCGCAAGAGCAAACGCGCCAGCTCGGTATCTTACATCAAATTGACAATGTCTTGACCTCAACGCTTGATTTGACAAGTTTGCTGCGAGATTTTTTGGCCCAAGTGGTCGATATCTTTGGCGTAGAAACCGCATCGGTGATGCTCCGCGACATGGAGCGAGATGAGCTTGTTTTTCAGGTGGCTGTCGGTTCTGGCGACGATATGCTACCCGGCGTGGTTATCCCATTGCACAGCCGAAGTATCGCCGCACTTGTGGCAGATACCGGCAGCCCGGTGATCTCGAACGATGTCCAGGCCGATTCACGGTGGTATTCCGATATCGATCGCCTGACCCATTTCACGACACGTCAGCTCATCTGTGTGCCCATTTTGCAGCGCGATCAGGTGATCGGCGTGATCGAGGTTTTGAACCGTCGGGATAGCGCACCGTTCACCCAGAGCGATCTGGATTTGTTCGTTTTGCTTGCCGTCCAGGCTTCGATGGCGATTGAGAATGCTCAACTTTATGCCACTACTGACGACGCACTTGCCGAGCGCGTGCGCGAGTTGGCAATGATGCAAGAGATCGATCGCCAGCTCAACGCCACGTTGAACTTTGATCACGTGATGGACCTCACATTGCAGTGGGCGGTCAGACTCACTCGGGCAGATGCCGGGTTTATTGGGTTGGTTGTGAGCCATGGTGGCCAGCAATTGATAGAGATCACTGCCGCTGAGGGATATCCGGTCATGGTTGAGCGTGGTACGTTATTGGCAGATCAGGGATTGTTGGGCAAGGTGGTTGCTGAAGCGAACTTGATCAATGAGGGACAAGTTACCGAGCAGGACAAGTGTTGCCCGGTCAGGCCTTTGACCCGGTCCAAGCTGGTGGCTCCGGTGATGCGCGAGGGCCGGGTGATCGGCGTCATCGATTTGGAGGCCACTGACCCTCACCATTTTGGTGAACAAGACGAGGTCACAGTTAGTCGGTTGACCGATCATGCTGCCATTGCAATGGAAAACGCAGCTCTGTATGAAAAAGTCAAACGCGCAGACGAGTCCAAGACAGAGTTTGTCAATGTGGTTGCGCACGAACTCAAAGCGCCAATGACTATTATCAAAGGCTACACCGAATTGCTTCAGATGGCGTTTGCCGAGTCGGCGAACGAAGAGGATGCTAGGCTGTTCCACGTCATTATTGGAAACGTCGAGCGAATGCAACTTTTGATCAATGAATTGCTGCAACTGGCGCGATTGGAAAGCCATGCCGTCGCTCTGGATCTATGTCCCAATTCAATGCACTCCGCCCTGGCCGAGGTCATCACTTCGCTGCGCAAGATGATCGACGAATACGGCACCGTCGTTTCTTTGGACGTGTCCGCGAATCTGCCTTTTGTTTGGGCAGATCAAATGCGCCTTGGTGAGATTTTGACCAACCTGATCAGCAACGCGATCAAATACACGCCCCAAGGCAAATCGGTTGCGATCAAAGCTGAACCGTATGCCGAAACCATTGAAATGGACGGGCAGGTAAGTGGCAAAGCCTACGTCCGTTGCCAAATTCAGGATCAGGGCATTGGTATCTCGGAAGACGATCAGCGCAAACTCTTTTCCCGCTTTTTCCGGGCCGACCATCCGCACGTTCGAAAACAGCCCGGAACAGGTCTTGGGTTGTCTATCGCCAAAATTCTGGTTGAACTCCACCAAGGTCAGATTGGGGCCAGCAGCCAACTAGGCCAGGGCAGCACGTTCTGGTTTACCATTCCGGTGGCCGAGCTTCCCAAGTGATGCGATGGCGGCCGTATAAAACCGAGCCACCCACTCCATTTGGAGTGGGTGGCCTTTTTTCTATATGAGAGCACGCTCTTCTGTTATCGCAACATTGCGACGAACTTGATGTTGGGTTAACTTTATGTAGGGAGCGCGTTTGCGCTCAAGACCCCTCAAGTTCAGATGTGGCATTTGTATTTCGACGCCGTGCTCAAGTTGTAGTGGAATTGTCTTATGGCGCACCTCCTTTCAAAAGAGAAACCTTTGAAACGGGTGAAACCTGGGGGATTGTTGAGTGACTTTGCTCTTGAGCAGATTGTTTGCTCCTCAATCCTTGATTCTATTATACCACAGATTGCCGGATATGGCGTAAAGGTTTTGTGAATTTGACGCTAGATTTTGGGCAAGTGTGTCAACGCCTCTTGGATAGCCGCTTCAGGGTGTTCATAGTTCTCCAATTGGCCGGCAAAATAGCTGTCGTAGGCTGCCATATCGATCAGGCCGTGACCGCTAAAGTTGAACAGGATGATCCGCTTTTCACCCTTTTCTTTGGCGTCGAGCGCTTCGTCGATGGCCGCGCGAATAGCGTGCGAAGTCTCCGGCGCAGGGATGAACCCCTCGGTGCGGGCAAACATCACGGCAGCTTCAAAGGTCTGC
Source organism: Anaerolineae bacterium (assembly GCA_016931365.1). The sequence goes on along the minus strand of JAFGEY010000479.1, from coordinate 764 downwards.
AACTGCAGGTAGGCTATCGGATCGATGATCCCGTGTCGATGCAGGGCCGAAACTTGCGGAGCCATGCCGTGATAGCGCAATCCACCGGCGTGGATGCCGGCCGGCACAAAGGTGTGTCCAACGGTATCCATCATGGCGATCGGCGCGAGGTGCGCGGTATCGCCATAGTCATAGGCATAGATACCCTTGGTCATACTGGGGCACGCTGTCGACTCGACGGCGACAAACCGCGTCTTTTTGCCGTTGACTAGCCGCTCGCGGATGAATGGAAAGGCCAGACCCGAAAAGTTGCTGCCGCCGCCCACACAGCCGATCACGACATCGGGGTACTCGTCGGCCATATCCATCTGAGCGATAGCTTCTTCGCCGATGATGGTTTGGTGCAGCAGCACGTGGTTCAACACGCTGCCCAGCGAATATTTGGTGTCGTCATTTTTGAAAGCCACTTCGACTGCTTCGCTGATCGCAATGCCCAGGCTGCCCCGGCAGTCAGGATCGTCGGCCAGGATTTTTTGACCGCATTCCGTTTCCATACTCGGGCTGGGTGTGACCGATGCGCCCCAGGCCTGCATCATCGAACGGCGATAGGGTTTTTGCTGGTAGCTGACTTTGACCATATAGACCTTGCATTCCAGGCCAAACAGGTTGCTGGCGAATGCGAGTGCGCTGCCCCACTGCCCGGCTCCGGTCTCGGTCGACAACCGCTTGACCCCCTCTTGTTTGTTGTAAAAGGCCTGGGCCACGGCCGTGTTGGGCTTGTGACT
>JAFGEY010000478.1 GCA_016931365.1 Anaerolineae bacterium | reverse complement strand
TGGGCGTGCTGGAGCAGGTGACGCAGTATTATTTGCAGGCGCACGAGTTCAAGACCGAGCAGATTGTCGAGATGGCGCTGTTGGAGTGAAAATTAGGAATAGGGGATAAGGAATAGGGGATAAGGAGTAGGGGATACGCATATCTATGAAAATTGACTTGTTGATTTATAACGCCTCCCAACTCCTCACTTGCGCCGGCCCTGGCCCCAAGCGCGGCGCGGCAGAGCGCGGCGCGACAGAGCGCGGCGCGTCGATGCAGGATGTCGGGCTGATCCCCGGCGGCGCGGTGGCCGTGTCGGACGGGGTGATTGTCGCCGTTGGGCCGAGCGCCGACCTGCTGGCCGATTATTCGGCGAACGAAACGATCGACGCGGCGGGCAAGGTGGTCTGTCCCGGTTTCGTCGACCCGCACACCCACGCCGTGTACGCCGGCGACCGGGTGGGCGAGTTCGAGCAGCGCCTGCGCGGGGCGACTTATTTGGAGATTTTACAGGCCGGCGGCGGCATCCTCAACACCGTGCGCGCCACCCGCGCCGCCTCGCTCGATCAACTGGTGTTTGAGTCGCGCCGCCGCCTCGACGCGATGCTGCGCCTGGGCACGACGACGGTCGAGATCAAGACCGGCTACGGGCTGAACACAGCCAGTGAGATCAAGATGCTGCGGGCGATCGAGCAGTTGGCCCAAACCCACCCGCTCGATCTGATCCCCACCTGGCTCGGCGCGCACGCCGTGCCGCCCGAATACAGCGGCCGCGCCGACGCCTATGTCGATCTGTTGGTCGATGAGATGCTCCCCGCCGTCCTCGACTGGCACCGTCACTCCTTATTTCCTTCTTCCTTATTCCCTTGTTTTTGCGACGTTTTCTGCGAGCAAGGCGCGTTCGATCTCGGCCAATCGCGGTACATTTTGGAATCTGCCCGTGCTTTTGGCCTGCCGCTCAAAGTCCATGCCGACGAATTCACCTCCCTTGGCGGCGTCGGGCTGGCGGTGGAACTGGGCGCGGTCTCGGTTGATCACCTCGACGTGACCCTGCCCGATGAGGTCGAACGGCTGGCCCGTTCGGACACCGTGGGGGTGATTCTGCCGCCGGTCAACCTGCACCTGGGCAGCGCGCACTGGGCCGACGCGCGGGGCATGGTCGATGCGGGCGTGGCGCTGGCCGTGGCCACCGACCTCAACCCCGGCTCTGCGCCCTGCCCGTCGCTGCCGCTGGCGATGGCCCTGGCCTGTCGCTATGGGCGGCTTGTGCCTGGCGAAGCATTGAACGCGGCCACGCTCAACGCTGCCTATGCTGTCGGTCTGGGCGAGCGGCTGGGCTCGCTGGAGCCGGGCAAGCAGGCCGATCTATTGATCGTCGACGCGCCGGATTATCGCTACCTGACCTACTGGTTGGGCGAGAATCTGGTCGAGCGGGTGATCAAGCGGGGGCGAATCGTCATGTGAAACGGGAAACGTGATGCGTGACATTTGACGTTTCACGCATCACGAAGAAAAGGGATGTTCTATGGCTGATCCAGTTCTGCTCGATGGCGAAAGCTTGACCCTGGAAGATGTCGCCCGGGTGGCGTATGAGGGGGCGCCGGTCGCCTTGACCGAAGCCGCGTGGGACAGGGTGCGCCGCGCCGAGCGGGCCGTGCGCGAATTTGTCCAGCGCGGTGAGGTGGTTTACGGCGTGACCACCGGCTTTGGCGCGTTCAAAAACAAGCTGATTCCGCCCGGCGAGGTGCGCCAGCTCCAGCGCAACATCCTGATGAGCCACGCCGTCGGCGTCGGCCCCCTGCTGGACGAGCCAACCACGCGGGCGATGATGACCATCCGCGCCAACGCGCTGGCCAAGGGCCATTCGGGCATCCGCGAGGAGACGCTGCGCCTGCTGTTGGAGATGCTCAACCGGCGCGTCTACCCCGTGGTGCCGGAACAGGGATCGCTGGGCGCGAGCGGCGACCTGGCCCCGCTGGCCCACATGGCCCTGCCGATGATCGGCCTGGGTGAGGCGGTGTACGAGGGCGAACGGCTGCCGGGTATGGCGGCGCTGGCCCGCGCCGGGCTGGCTCCGACCGTTCTGGAGGCCAAGGAGGGCCTTGCCCTCACCAACGGCACGGCCCTGATGGCTGCCCTGGGCGTTCTTACCACCCTGCATGCTGAGTCGCTGGCCTGCGCCGCCGACGTGGCCGGGGCGCTCAGCCTGGAGGCGTTGCACGGCACGCCGCGCGCTTTTGACCCGCGCATCCACGCTGCACGACCGCACCCCCGGCAGATCGAGTGCGCGGCGTTCATCCGCCGACTGATCGAGGGCAGCACCTTTACCCGGCCCGACGATCCACTCGATGTGCAAGATGCCTACACCCTGCGCTGTATGCCCCAGGTGCACGGCGCGGCGCGCGACGCGATCAAGTACGCGCGCTGGGTGCTGGAAATCGAATTGAACTCGGCCACCGACAACCCGTTGATCTTTTTTGACGAGCAAGACAATCCCACCGTGCTCTCCGGCGGCAATTTCCACGGCGAGCCGCTGGCGATTGCCATGGATTACCTCTCACTGGCGCTGACCGAACTGGGCAACATCTCGGAGCGCCGCCTGACCCGCCTCACCGACGAGTCGAGCAACCAGGAGACGCTGCCCGCC
>JAFGEY010000477.1 GCA_016931365.1 Anaerolineae bacterium | reverse complement strand
TCTTTGCCAAAAGCGCCAATGACCGCAGCGTGGCCGGAGAAAGACAATCCATGCCGCAGCAACAATGCTTGTGCTGCATAGAACATCGCGTAATATGCGCGAGAGACGGCAAAATCGAGATGGCCTTCTTTATTGAGCAATTCGGCAACCTGCAAGCTTTGGTGAGCTTTATGCAGCAGTTCTTGGATTTCTTGTCTCATACCAGCACTCCCTCGCGGCGCACGTTGAGCAAAAAAGGGCTGTTTTCATGTTCAAACTGTTCTTTGGAGACAAACGCCCGAGAGATGACCAAGTCATATTCCAGCGACAGTGCCGAAACCAGAGCCGAGGTGCGCCTGATCAGATCGCCATAATTCAAGTCCTCGCGCATGACGATCAAAATGTCTACATCTGAATCGGGTTGTGCTTCGCCTCTGGCTCGTGACCCATACAAGATCACCGACTCTAGTTGATCGCCCAATATTTGTGAAGCTCGCAGCGCAAGACTTGCATGATCTTGTCCAGTTGTGCGATCAAGACATGCCTCCCAATCAGACCCTAAAGGTCTTTAAGACCTTTAGGGTCTGAAGAATTACGCCCCAAACTTGGCCAGGCGGCCGGCATAGCCCATCGCCAGCGGCAGCAGTTCGGTGTGGTAGCGATGGCCCAGCCCGCCGTGCATGCAGGCGCGCTCGCCAAAGCTTTTTGCGTCGTCCGGGCGGATGTCGTTGGCCCACAGCAGGACCGGCAGCTCGTGCCAGCTGTGGCTCTTGAGCTTGGCGGGGGTCGAGTGGTCGCCGCTAATGAGGATCACGTCCGGCTTGAGGGCCAGGATCTCGGGCAGCAGCGCGTCGGTCTCTTCGATGACGTGGACGCGCCCCTCAAAGTTGCCATCTTCGCCGTAGCTGTCTGTCTTTTTGACGTGGAAAAAGAAGAAATCGTATTCGTCCCAATGTGCTTTGAGCGTCTCCACCTCGGAAGCGACCGTGTCGCCGGTGGGCAGTACGTCCATCCCGACCAGCTTGGCGATGCCGCGATACATCGGGTAGGTGGCGATGGCGGCGGCTTTCCAGCCGTAGATCTCCTGCATCTTGGGCAGGCCGGGGTCCTCGGCGATGCCGCGCAGGTTGCAGCCGTTGGCCGGGTGCTCATTGGCGAGCACCTGGCGCGCCTGGGCCATCCACTCGTTGAACAGGTCGGCGGTATATTGGGCTTCGGGGCGCAGCGCTTCGATTTTGAGCGGTGGCTTGCCCGTCATCTGCGGATCGGTCTCGGTCAGGCCGTCGGCCAGGTCTGGCCCGCGCATCACCACCACAAAGCGATATTCCTTGACCGGCTCGACAAAGACCTCGACGCCGGACAGCTTGATTGTACGCAGCTTGTCTACCATCTGCGCGCCGACCTCGCTGGGGATGCGCCCGGCGCGGCGGTCGACGATTAAGCCGTTTTCATCCAGGGTGCAAAAGTTGCCTCGCGCGGCCACGTCGCCATTTTGCAGGTAAAAGCCGATACCCAGCGCCTCCATCACCCCGCGGCCGATCTGGTGTTTGATCGGGTCATAACCGAACAACGCGGCATGGCCGGGGCCGCTGCCGGGGGTCACGCCGGGCGCGACGGGCGTGCTCAGCCCACAGATGCCGCGCGCGGCCAGCAAATCCAGGTTGGGCGTGTGGGCCAACTCCAGCTCGGTTTTGCCGTCCGGGGTCAGAGGCAGCCCGCCCAGGCCGTCCATGACCAGGAGCAAAACCTTGCTTTTGGCCGGAACGTGTAATTCCTTCATTAAGTCTAGGTAATCCATTATTTATCCTCCAATTCAATAAACAACGTGTATTTTCTTTAACACATGGCTGAAATTATATCATACCTGGTGGGCAAAGACAATCGCCGTCGCCATTTAAGGGGGCGAACACGGGGGTTCGCCCCTACAATATGGCTGCTGCGGTGGCCGTGGTCGTAGGGACAATCCCGCGCGAGTGCCCTAAAAACCGTGATGTACCCATCGCCTGCGATTGCCTCAAAAAACTTGGCTTTAGCGAACGGCCAGTTCATCGGGAAGGGGATAGAGACTGAGGCCCAGCCCTCTGAAATCTGTCGGGTTGAGGGTAACGAGGGTGAGGTTGTGTTGGATCGCTGCACCCGCAATGAATGCATCGGCCAGTTGCAGCGACCGCTCCTGGCTGCGCGCGCGGCGAATGAGCAGTCCGGCCCAGTCGGCGGTGTGTTGGTCGGCCGGAAGCGTCTCCAATCGCGCCAGCAAGTGGCGGGTAACCTGTTCCTCGTCCTGGCGAATGCCGGCGCAAACCTCAGCCCGTGTGATGACCGAGATGGCCAATCGCTGGGCGCTTCCGATCTCTCTCAGCAGATGCACGACAGTCTTTTGACCCCGCAAATGCCTCAGCAGAATGCCCGTATCGAGCAAATAAGCGGACATTGATTAGGCTCCGTTCCTGGGCGGTCCGCGTACCTCGGCCAGCCAGCGGTCAATGTCTGCGTCGGTGGACATATCGGCATACGCATCATCGCGCCAGGCCCCGGCCGACTCGTCAATCGCTGCCGCCTGCTCAAGAATAGCCAACTGTTCCTCGATGGCACGGGCAATAAAGCTGCTGCGCCGGCGCGACGGCACTCGCTCATCCAAACGAGCGAGGAGATCGCGCGGCAAGGTCACCGTGACTTTGGTTTCATTGGACATCTTGATTTCCTCCTATAGACGGATTATAAGCCATCTATAACGGGCTGTCAAGAAATCTATGGAGAGAATTTGATCTCGGCCACGGCGATGCCCAGCGTGCGGTGATCGGTAGATTGGCCGTCGCTGGACGGGCTGAGTAGAACCTGGGGGTGTAAAGCCAGGACAGTCACTCCATCCGCTTGAGCGCACCAGGCCGGCAACGCGATTGAAACGTCCACCCAGGCCTGCGGCACATCTACGCGGCCAATCGCTCGGTCGTTGCACAGCACCCCCACCACCTGGTCTGGCGCAAAAGACCAGGTGCGGATGGATAGCGTTTTCGCCGGCTGCGGCAGAAATACGCGCAGCGTCGCGCTAATTTCCGCGCCGGTCCACCGCCCGGCCACGCCGCCGATCTCTTCGCGCCGGTACCAGCCGCCGAGCAGGTACTTGGCATCCTGCGGCGTGCCGATCTGGATCGCGCCGGATTCTGGCAAAGCAAAATCGCGCAAACTCAAGCTGTCGACCCGACCATAGATATTGACCTCCACCTGCGCGTGCTTGGCGTGGATTTGCGGGTCGCGAGCAAAGGCACGGGTTTCGATCTCGACATACTGATCGCCGGGCCGCAGCGATTCCGGATCGGCAATGACGATATACGTTGTTTTACCTTGTGCAAATTCTTGTTCCAGCGCTGGGACGCCAAAGTATTCCTCAAAGCGCACGTCCCACCCCGGCAGGTGATATTCCAGCGCATTGTACGATTGCCGGGCCACGATCACGGTTCGATCTTTTGGCAGCCGCCCGGCGACAAAGGCCGCCAACTGGGTGGGCGGTGAGGGGATCACGTGCAGCGCTTGCGCCAGCGGCAATGCTTTGGCGCCGACGATCAATGTAAAGGCGAGGGCCAAGCCTAATCCGAGCCGCCGATAAGGGAGTGCATCCAATCCGGCGGCGACCAGCAGCGCCGCCGGGAACAAAAAGGCCAGCAGGTAGCGGGTGAGTGCCGTGTTCAGAAACAGCAGGTGGGCGATGACTTGAGGCAGTATCCAGGCCAGGCACAGCCACGGGCCGATGTTTTTGCGCTGCCGGATGCAGCCGACGGCAACCAGGATCAACGCGCCGGCGGACAGCGCCACGCGCAGCCATTCGGCCAGCGGGGCAAAAACGGCCTGGCTGCTCCAAAACCACAGGTCGCGCCAGCGGGCGGCGATCGATTGGGTAGAAAGCGAGGTGGCAAAGAGCGATTCCTGGCCGGTGACAAACGAGGTCGCGCTGGCAAAATAGGCTCGTAGCGATGGGACGCTCCATCCAAATGCGGCCAGCAGCGGCAGCAGCCAGGTGAGCACGCTCAAGCCGATGGCCAGTCCGGCGGCCAGCCACGCAGACGGTTTGGCGCGCAGCCAGACGGCAGCCAGCAGCAGTGCGGCGGCCAGCCCCATCACCCCTTGCGGGCGGAACCCAGCCGCCAGGCCCAGGCACAGCCCGGCGATCCACAGCGGTATGCGGCGTTGGACGGCCAGGGCCAGGCACAAGACACACACAGTCTGCATCAGCAGCCCCGGCGCGTCAGAGAGAGCTTTGTTGGCATTGAGCCACATCACCGGCGTCAGAAGCACCAGGAGCAAGGCATACAGACCCACTCGCGCGTTGCCTAGTTCGCAGGCCAGGGCGAACAGCAGCCCGCAGGCCAGCGCCGCCGATAGGGCACTGAGCACGGTGAGTGCGACACGCCGCTCACCGATCAGCGCAAAAACGAGCCGCCCCAACCAGACATACAGTACATAGCCGGGTGGATGCGGCGTGCCGTTCGCCGGGTCGAAACGGAGCAGCGCGCCGGCAAAATTATAAGAGTCGAGATCATCTAACGATGCGCTTTGAAAGGGTAGATAAACGACCAGTGCTAGCACAACGATGCCTGCTACAGCCAGCCATGCGGATTTTGTCAAACCTGGCCTCCAGAGCGCACGCTTCACGCTTTATGCTTACAGATCATTCGCATCTATGACCTACGGGCCGACCGCCGACTGGAATACCGCGCGGCCGTCGGGCACGCTACCGACGTTCATCGCCCCACACCTTACAGAACGCCCTAATCTTGACCCTGCAAGGTCGGAGTGATTATACCATGACCCTCATTCCATGCAAAAGAAAAGCGCTTTTGTGCAAAAGAAGAACGCCTTTTTGACAGTTCGGGCAATCTGAATACAATAGGGAAGACAGATCAGTGGCTGACGATTGGCCTCTGAGAATATTTAGGAGGAAATTTAGTGAAAGAGTATCAGACGGAACAGTTGCGCAATATCGTTTTCCTATCCCACAGTAGCGCGGGAAAAACCTCGCTGGCCGAGTATATGCTTCTGGCGTCCGGGGCGATCAATCGCGCCGGACGTGTGGAGAATGGGAACACGGTTGCCGACTTTGATGAGGAAGAGATCGAACGTAAAATCTCATTGAATGCGGCGGTAATCCCTGTAGAGTGGCACAATGCCAAGATCAACATCCTGGACACGCCGGGCACGTTCGATTTTCTCGGCGAAGTCCGCCAGGCGCTCTGTGTCGTAGACAGCGCGCTTTTTTTGGTCGACGCGGTGGCTGGGGCAGAAGTGGGTACCGAACTGACTTGGGGCTATGCAGACGAATACAGCTTGCCCCGGATGGTCGTGATTAACAAGATGGATCGCGAAAATGCCAGTTTTGAGCGTGCCCTGAACTCGCTGACCGGGCATTTTCAGGCCACATTTGTGCCTTTGCTGCTGCCTATCGGCAGTCAGACCGAGTTCAAGGGCGTTGTCGACGTGATCAACATGAAGGCGTACATGGGCGAAAATGCCACTGTCGCCGACATCCCCGCCGATATGGCCGATCAGGCCGAAGAAGCGCGCATGCAATTGGTCGAAGCGGCTGCTGAGAGCAACGACGAACTGATTATGAAGTATCTGGAAGGCGAAGAACTGACCGAGGAAGAAGTTATTAATGGTCTGAAGGGGAGCGTTGCTTCCGGAAGCGTGGTGCCGGTGCTCTGCGCGGCGGGTGTGACCGGCGTCGGTGTGCGCAAGGTACTGGATGCTATCGTCAACTTTATGCCTGCGCCGTCGCCCACCGTTTCGGCGACCAATCCGGTGACCGGCGCGGAAGAAAAGCTCGCCGCAAGCCTGAACGCGCCGCTGTCCGCGCTGGTTTTCAAATCGGTCGTCGATCCCTATGGCAAACTGAGCTATTTCCGCGTCTATAGCGGGCAGATCGACTCGGATTCGCGCGTCTGGAATGTGGATAGCGGCGAAGAAGAGCGCCTGGGGCAACTCGCCATTCCACGCGGCAAAGAGCAGATTCCCGTCGCGCACGTCGGGGCGGGCGATATCGGGATGATTACCAAGCTGTCCAACACGATGACTGGGCAGACATTGTGCGACCGGGGGCATCCGCTCAAGCTGGAAGGCCCCAGGTACCCGGCGCCGATATTTTCCGTGGCTGTCTCGCCCAAGACCAAGGCCGACTCGGCCAAGATGGGCCAGGCGCTTTCGCGTCTGACGGAAGAGGACCCCACCTTTGAGTGGCATATGCTCGGCAGCACCCGGCAGACCATCTTTAGCGGGATGGGTGATGCGCATATCGACATTGGCTGTCGTCGCTTGAAACGAAAATTCGGCGTCGAGGTGCTGACAGCGATCCCCAAGGTACCCTATCGCGAGGCGATCACGCGCAAGGCCGAGACAACCTATCGACACAAAAAGCAGACCGGCGGCGCCGGGCAGTTTGCCCAGATCTCACTCCGCCTCGAGCCGGCAGAAGAAGGCGCCGGGCTGGTCTACGAATGGGAAGTGTTCGGCGGCGCCGTTTCGCAGTCGTTCCGCCCGTCGATTGAAAAGGGTGTCCGCGGCGTGATGGAAAACGGCGTCATCGCCGGCTATCCGATCAACGACATCTTTGTCGCCGTGACCGACGGCAAGGAGCACCCCGTCGACTCAAAGGACATCGCCTTCCAGATCGCCGGACGCGAAGGCTTCAAGCAGGCGTTTATGGAAGCCGGCCCGGTGCTGCTGGAGCCGATCTGCGACGTGACCGTGACCGTGCCCGAAGAGTATATGGGCGACGTGCTCAGCGATATGAACACCCGCCGTGGTCGCGTGATGGGTATGGATCAACAGCATGGGCGCAGCATTGTCAAGGCCCAGGTGCCATTGGCCGAGATGCAGCGTTATTCCACCGAACTGCGCGCGTTTACTCAGGGACGTGGGTTGTACACGATGAACATCGCCTTTTATGAAACCGTTCCCAGCCATTTGACCCAGGAGATTATCGCTGCGGCCAAGCGTGAAGAAGAAGAAAAAGGCTAGACCTCCGTCTCATAAGTTTTTAGGGTAAAGCTAAGCCGGGACGAAGTCCTTGAGCGCATCAAGACGCTTTTTCAAGTCTGCT
>JAFGEY010000476.1 GCA_016931365.1 Anaerolineae bacterium | reverse complement strand
CGCTTGAGCTAACTGGCTCAGCAAACCATTGATCCGCTGTGGCGTCAGCCCCTGGCCTGATGCTGCCGGTGGGGACATCGCAACGGATCTGACCTGCTCGACCGTGAACAACGGACCGATCGTTTCCACTACCTGCTTGAGCAAGCGCATTCCCTGTGACTGTGCGTACCCGGCCTCGTTCATCGCTCCCTCCGATCAAATCGTGTGAATTTTACTACGCTAATACGCAAAATGCAAACTTGGGTAGTACGATACTGCATTTCGGAGACGACCATTTTGGTAGTGGAAGTACAGGAGCGCCGGAGCGATGACTGAGCCGGTTTTCTCGCGGATGTAACTGAAAACGAACCCGCCGAAAAAGGCCCCACCACCAGGTCAGACCAGAAACTTGGTTCGGCCGGGGAGGTGCTGTTCCTTTTCCTTCTGGGTTCAGGGTAGCCTCAATTTCCATGCGTGTCATGGGCCTGCTTTTCATCCGACAGTTGATCGTACCACCAGCCAAATTCGTGCAGCCACTCGCCGTACAAATCCGCCTGGCTCAGCAAAAAGCAATCATTCCAACGACACTGCTGTCGCCGCCCAATCGGCGATCGATGTCACCGCCCGCTTCGTTTCAGTCAAAAACGGGAACATCTGAAAGACGTGGAACATTTCCGCCCAGATTTCCAGCGTGACATCCACACCGATCGAGCGCGCCCTATCGGCGCAGCGTACGGCATCGTCGAACAGGGTTTCGTTCGTCCCTACTTGAATCAACAGCGGCGGCAGCCCCTGCAAATCGGCGTACAGGGGGGAAAGCAGCGGCTCGGTTCGTCCATATTCTCCGACATAGTATCCGGCATATGTATCGAGATCGGTGGGCGACAAGATCGGATCGATCCGGGCTTTGTCTTGGATCGACCCGCCGGTAAGGGCCAGATCGGTCCAGGGCGAGATACACACCGCCCCGGCAGGAAGCGGTCGTCCGGCATCACGCAGGGCCACCAGCGTCGACAGTACCAGGCCGCCACCGGCAGAATCGCCGACCAGAATGATTTGGGATGGCTCGACACCTGCTTTGAGCAGCCACAGATAGGCTGTGGTTGCATCATCCAGCGCCGCGGGATAGGGATGTTCCGGCGCCAACCGGTAGTCGATAGCCAGCGCGCGCATCCTTGTGGCGCGTGCCAGCCTGGCGACCCATTCGCGCGAGCTGGCGATCGAGCCCAGGCAGAAAGCGCCGCCGTGCAGGTACAGCAGCACGCCAGCGCCCGCGCCGGACGCTTCGATCCACTCCGCTGGTACGCCTTCCGCGCTGACGGGCCGGCAGCGGACGTCTGCGGGGAGCCGGACATATCTGAGCGCGCTTTCCTGCCGGGCGCGCTGCGCTTCAATGGTCCCTTTGGACCAGCCCGACATCTGCCAGGCAACGAGTTTGTTGATGATTCTGGTGCGCAGGCTCATGGCGATTTCCTGGTTATTTCGTTTCTGAGGCAGCTTGGAGCAGGTTCAAGGTCTGCTCGACGATCTGCGCTTGCTGGTCTGCGCGATCGATGACTGCGTGATGCTCTTGAGGCTTGATCTCGTAGGAGCCGAACTGGTGATGGTCGCCGCCATCGATCCGCACATAGCATGCATCTGCGGGCAGCAAGTGCTGACGACTGGCTACACTGTCGTCATTGACTCTGGGATCGCGGCTGCCATAGATCAACATCACCGGAATGTCGACGTCGGCCAGATCGGCGTTGTCAGCCGGATAAGATGCCCAGATCACCAATCCCGAAATGGTATCCCGGTGGGTATGGGTGTGCTGGGCTGCCATCGTGCCGCCGACCGAGTGCCCGCCGATCACCCAGTGACGGATATCGGGGTAAGCAGCCACGATCTCATCAGCGACATTCGGGCGAAATGGGGCCATATTGAGGGGCATTTCGGGCACAACCACCAGGTATCCTGCGGAGGCGATAGCTTTCATCAACGGCGCGTACCCACGAGGATCAATCCGCCCTCCTGGATAAAAGATGAACCCGGTCTCGGCAATGGTAGAGATTGGCGAAAAGGTCAGCCAGGGCCGGTAGGCCACAGCAACGAGGGTGTCGCCTTCAAGTGCTTCGACAGCCTCAGACAGGGGCGGCCTGGCAAAAGTGGCCCAGCGAACGCCCCAAAAACCTGCTGCAGCAACGAGCAGCATTAGAATAAACAGAGCTATCTGTTTTTTGGAAACCTTGCGCATCGTTCAAACTCCTCCAAAATCATTGATTGCTGCGCAGTATAGCACGGTTTCCGGGTTCTGTCATCCATAGACGGCAATGCAGATCTGTTCACCGGCTGCCGATCGGTTCGTTCAATGTGGGCCAGTCACCCATCACCGGCATCGTATCCATCGAGCACTCGGCGCACCTTGAGCGCCAGTGCACCCGGCGTGAATGGCTTTTGCACGAATTGGATGCCGGGATCCAGCACGCCGTGGTGGGCAATGACGTTGTCGGTGTAGCCGGACATATAGATGACCTTGATCGCGGGGCGAACCGCCATCATCCTGTCGACCATCTCTTTGCTGCTCAACAAACCAGGCACGATCACGTCGGTCAAAACGAGGTGGATCGGTTCACTGTGCTGCGCGCACAAGCGTAGCGCATCGTCAGCGTTTGCCGCTTCCAGAACGCGGTAGCCGTGCTCTACCAGCACACGCTGCGCCAGTGCGCGCACCGCTTCTTCATCCTCGACCAGCAGGATCGTCTCGCTGCCACTCGTCACCGCGGCCGTGGCCCTGTCAGGAACAGAGTTCCTGAGTGGTTCTTGAGCATTCGCTTCCGGCTTGATGCGAGGCAAGTAGACCTTGAACGTGGTACCCACGCCCGGTTCGCTGTACGGAAACACATATCCGCCATTCTGTTTGACGACACCGTACACCGTCGCCAAGCCCAGCCCCGTCCCCTTGCCCTGTTCCTTGGTGGTGAAAAAAGGCTCAAAAAGGTGCGACATGGCCGCTTCATCCAGGCCGATCCCGTTGTCGCTCACCGCCAACATCACGTAAAGGCCGGGGTCAACCTCGATGTGGTCGTGGACGTAGGCTTCATCCAGTTCGACGTTGGCCGTCTCGATCGTCAGCCGGGCCGCAAAGGGAGCGGCCTGGGCCTGCACTTTCTCATCGATCGCGTCGCGGGCGTTGACGGCCAGGTTCATCACCACCTGTTCGATCTGTCCCGGGTCCGCTTTCACCTGATCCAACGCCGGCGCAAGCGCGGTGTGCAGTTCGATGTCTTCGCCGATCAGCCGCCCCAGCATGTTGCGCATCGTTTCGATCAGATTGTTCAGATTCAGCACCCTGGGCTGGATGACCTGCTTGCGGCTGAACGCGAGCAGTTGGCGCGTCAACTCGGCGGAGCGTTGGGCGGCCCGCTGGATCTCGTGTACGTCTGCGCGACGCGGATCTTGCGGGTCCAACTCGAGCAGCACCATCTCGGCATAGCCCTGTATGGCGGTGAGGTGGTTGTTAAAATCGTGGGCGATGCCACCGGCGAGCCGGCCGACGGCTTCCATCTTTTGCGCCTGGACGAGCCGCGCCTGCGTGCGTTTCAGTTCATCCAGGCTGTCGCGCAGCGATTGCATCAGTTCGGCTTTGTGCCAGGCGGCGGCGACCTGGTGGGCAAAGGCCGTGATCGCCGGCACATCTTCTTGGACCAGGTTATCTCCCTGCACCACAAGCAAGCCGATCGCACGCGCCTCGACGAGCAAAGCGGCGAGGATGGATCCGGACATGTTCAACCGGCGCACGATATCTCCGGCCCAACGCCGGGCCGGTTCGGGAAGCAGCGGTTCGAGCACCTCTCTGGTGTTTTCAAGCAGAACGGCCTGTCCGGTCGAAAGTCCTTGCCAGCGGTCCCGGATCGCTTGGGTAGAAAGGGCAAAGCGCGAACGGTCGAGGCCGGTCAGCGCCTCCAACACCTCAATCTCGGCGGTCTCGTGATCGGTATGGACAAGGTGCAGGCCGCTTTTGGCTTCGTCCAGCATCAAGACCGAACAGACCAGTCCCAATGCCCTCAGTTCGCCGGCAGCGGCAGCAAATATCTCCCCGGTTGTCGTCGCCCTGGCAATGGACAGGGCCGCCCGGTTCAATGCCGAGAGCAGCCGTTCGGCCCGGACCCGCTCCTGGTATAACTGGGCATTCTGCAGCGCCATCGCGGCGTGGTCGGCAAACGCGCGCAGGATGTCGGCGTGCAGCAACGTGAAAAAGCCCGGCGTCGCACTGTCGGCGCACAAAAAGCCGACGGCTGCGCCGCGGATGTAGATGGGCGCGCCCACATACGAGCGCAGCCAGGCCTGCTCCGGTGCGTGCACCCAGCCCGGATAAGTTGTGGTATCGGAAACAACCATTGGCTCGCCGGTCTCCGCCATCCGCTTGAGATTGGGAACTTGATCCAGATCGTAGACCAGCGAGGCGACAAACGCGTCGATGCCGAAACGCTCGTAACCGCGCCAGCGGGCCACATACACCCGGCGATCCGGGTCGATGAGCATAATGTTGGTCGCATCGTTGGGGATCACGCGGCTGACCTGTTCCAGGAGTCGATCCAGCACCTCGTCTGGATCGAGCGTGCGGCTGACGGCGGCCGCGGCGTCGGCCAAAGCCCTGGAGAGGTCGCGTTCCTGGCGCAGCGCGCGTTGGGCCTGTATGCGCTCGCTGATGTCGCGGACAATGGAAAGCGCCAGGGTCTCCTCGTCCGCCGTCAAGTGGACGGTGGTCACCTCAACCGGGACGCGTGTGCCATCTTGGCGCAGATCCAGTGTCTCAAAGGGCTGCCCGTCATACTTGGCCAGTTCGCTTTGGATGATGCCGCCTACCCGTCCCCGTCGCTCTGGAGCCTGCACTTGGGCGACCGTCATGTTTAGCAACTCTTCGCGGGTATACCCCAACAGCTCACAGGCACGGCGGTTGACGTCGATGATGCGGTCGGCTTCATCTTCGATAAAGATTGCATCGCCGGCGTGCTCGAACAGAGCCCGGAAATAGGCTTCGCGCTCGCGCAGCGCTTCTTCGACTCGCTTGCGCTCCGTGATATCACCATAGGCCACAGCCACGCCGTAACCTTCCAGCGGAATGGGTGCCGCGGTTACATTGAGCCAGATAACATCTCCGCCGGGCTTGACGACGCCCATTTCGACGTTCTCAACCAATCGGTTTTCGGCCAGCGCGCGCACGCTGGCATACGTTTCTCGCGGCATCGGCGTCCCATCGGGCCGGATAATCTGCCATTCGGGCCCGTCAATCTGTCGTTGGCCATGCTCCTGTGCCGGTAGGCCTAGCAGACGTTCGGAAGCACGGTTGACTTCCAGGATGGTTCCGGCCTCATCACTGATGGTGATGCCCAACGGGAAGGCCTCAAAGAGCACGCGGTATTTCTCCAGGCTGATCTGGAGTGCTTCTTCGGCCTGTTTTCGCGCGGTGATGTCCAAAAAGACCGTCTGTGTGGCCGGAGTGCCTTCGTACTCGATCTGTGCGCTATAGATCTCGACCCAGCGCACCTCCCCGCTTTTGTGAATCACCCGGTATTCGTGACGGGGCGGTACTGGCTCTCCGATCAGGCGAGCGCGGAAATTGGCAAAGAAGGCCTCCCGATCTTGAGGATGGATCAGTTCCACGAGCTGCCGGGGACCAAAGCTCGTCAGTTCCTGCGGCGAAAAGCCGGTGATCGCCTGCATCGGCCGGCTGGCGAACGCAAGCCGCACCGGGTTGTCTTGGGCGATGACCATTCCCTGGAGCGACTGCTCCACCAGGTTGCGGTATCTGGCTTCACTGGCTCGCAGCGCCTCTTCTGCCTGTTTGCGCTCGTTGATCACGATCGCTGTTCCCCACAGCCGGATCAGGTAGCCGTCTTTGACGATGCCAATCGTATTGCTCAGAAACCATACCGGTTGGCCGTCATCGGTATATTCGAGCGTTTCGTCGTTGACGGATTTGTACCCGTTCTCAATGAGCCTTCGAAAAGTGGCACGATTGGTGGGATCGTCTTTCCCACCATGCGCGTCAATCAAGCGCGCGCCAATCAGCGATTCGCCCGATGGCAGATTGTACATCTCGGCCAACGCCTGGTTGCATTCAGCCATATAGGCATTCTCATAGATCAGATCAATCTGCGTTTCTACCGGAAGCGTGATGTCGATAGGGTTGTCAAATTCCGTCCTGTAGATGCCTTCAAAGATTTGAGAGACAAAGTTCTGGTAACGCTCCTCACTTTCGTACAGCGCCGCTTCTGCCTCCTTACGATCGGTGAGGTCGAGGTGGATGCCCATCTCGCGCAGTGGTCGCCCTTGTTCATCGCGCTCGACCACCTTGCCCCGGTCCATGACCCATTTCCATTCTCCCGACTTTGTCTTGACCCGGTGTTCGGTTTCGTAGTGAGCTGTTTGCCCTTCCAAATGGGCTTGTACGGCGCTCCGAACCCTTTCCACATCTTGGGGATGAATCCGTTCTGCCCACCATTGCACATTGGATTCCACTTCGTCCGGCTCGAAACCGAGCATCGTGCAGGAGCGCGGGCTGAGGTAGAGCCGACCGGTTTGGGTTTCCAGATCCCACATGCCTTCGCCTGCGCCTTCCAAGGCCAGTTCGAGACGTTCCCGGTTCTGCTGCAGCGCAATCTCTGCCCGTTCGCGGGCCAACATCAGCGCGCGTACGATCTCGGCCATCGCCAGCCCGCTGAGTGCAGCTACGACAATCGTGGTCAGGGAAGTGACAAAACTCATTGAAACCAGATACGTAACCCAGATCGAAGCGACAAAGAGCGAGATAATCATAGGCAGATAGACCCGCCGTCCGTAGAAAAAGGCCAGCAGTACACACGGCACTACAAAGATGAACAACAAGCTGTCGGGCAGACTAAAGCGAACAATCAGCCAGCTGGACAAAGTCAGCGCGATGACGTAGATAAGCATAACCAACCAACACGGCAGACGTTTGGGATTGATCATGGCCTGTCTCCTCTCAACAGCCCGTCATCAGGGCTTCCTGCGTCTACTCGAGCCTCAAAGCACACAATAGCCAAAGCAATCGCACGTTCCAGATCGCAAGGGGTAAACGGCTTGGCCAGATAGATCGTCGCACCAGCCTCTTCGGCCATCTTGGGCAACTCGGGCATCGCATAGGCACTTAGAGCCACGACCGGCGTGGGATAACATGCCTGGATCCGTCGGGTCGCATCGAGTCCATCCGCATGAAACAACTCGAGATCCATCAAAACGATGTCGGGCCGCAAGACGCAGGTCATCTCAACAGCCTCCCTGCCACTCGACGTTTAACCAACCACTGTGTGACCCAGATCAACCACGAGTGCGCGGATCATCTGACAGATCCAGATATCATCTTCTACGATCAAAACACGGAGTTTCTCTGGAGAGTCCCCAGTTTCTTGATTGTCATTCTCAGCACAAAAACAGCCATCAAACAATCGGCTCATTTTTTGAATAAACTCTCTGATCAAGCCCGGTCAGTGTCAGGCTTGGATAAACAACGGCGTAGAGTCTGTGTTTCGTTTATTCTTCGTCGACAGACAGCCAGTCAATCATGTTGGCATAGGCAAATGGATATGACAAAACAAACCACCTCAGCCTATACCGGGTGGTTCGCTCATTCAACGCTCTACTATGCGGAGATATACCCAATATGATCCTCTCATAGTACCCAGGTGCGGGCACCCTATCGATTTCTTGAGTCTCTCTCCGTACAATTATAGCACGAAATGGGACTTGCTGCATCCTATAGCCAGTAAAAAGATCAGCGCAGGGCAAAGCCGCTCAACTCATTTGCCGGTAGGTTAGTGTCCCTGTGTTAACAGCGATATAATAGAGTACCAATTTCACCGAGACTGCGTAATTGGCGTTTGCGGACCGGTCCATTGGCAACGCTCGACGTTAAAAGCAGCCTAGCAGTTTGTCGGAGAAATCCTGTAGGCGTGATTTCCAAATCGCGCTTTGATGTTTTGCGATACAAGAGCAAGATGCGCGGTAAGAAACCGCGCCTACGCTTGATCACTCCGACAGGCTGCTAGACTGCCGGAAACAATGGGTATTCGACCGAACGACTTGGTACGGTATCCCTGCACTTAATCGTGGTCAATTGCACCATTTTTCGACGAGTTTCTGCATCTCAAAAGAAGGGCGTCCGCGTCGTCTCGG
>JAFGEY010000475.1 GCA_016931365.1 Anaerolineae bacterium | reverse complement strand
TCCTGTTCTGGATCGGCCTCGGCATTTGCCTGTGGCGCGCCCGCCGCCCGGAATACGCGCTGCTGCCGGCCTGGCTGGGGGTGATGCTCCTGCCGACGGTGCTCACCGAGTTTGCGCCGCACTTTGGTCGCGCGTTGGGCGTCACCCCGGCGGTGGCGGTGCTGGTTGGGTTGAGTGCGACAGAAGCATGGCCGGCGATCCGGCGCGCCGGACGAAAGGAGCAGGTTGTTTTACGACGAATAGTGTCGATTGGCCTGGCGATCGGCCTGGCGTTGAGCGGGATCGATCACTTGAACACCTACTTTGTGCGCTGGAGCTCCCAGCCGGTGCTGGCGCAGGCCTACGACACCGGGCTGCTCGAAACGGCGCGCGCGGTGCGAGAACGCGTCGGTCAGGCCGACGTGTACCTCTCGCCGATCCAGATGGGCCATCCCATCGTGCGCTTGATCACCTGGGATCGCCCCGGCGCGAAAAGCTATGACGGGCGCTACGCCCTGGTGCTGCCTGCTGCGTCTGAGCGCCCGGTTGATTTTGTGGTCATACCCTACCTGGATGGGCGCTCACTCGAACGGCTGGCCCGCTTTTACCCGGCCGGGCAGATCGTCGACGCGGGTGACGCGCTGTTCTACCAGGTTTTTCGCGCGCCGGCCGGGAGCATGCCGCAGATCGCGCCGCAATACCCGGTCGATGTAACCTGGGCTGACGGACTGCGCTTGATCGGCCATGATCAGGACAAATCAGGCTACAAGCCGGGTGAAGCAATCGTGCTAACCCTGTACTGGCAATCCGTCGCGCCGACCGAGGTTGCCTATACGGCGTTCGTTCACCTGTTGGGCGTCGTCAATCCACAGACGGGCAGCCCGGTTTGGGCCGGCACAGATCACGAGCCGGGGCTGGCTTCCTATTCCACGTCGGCGTGGACGACGGGCGAAATCATTTTAGATGAATTTGTGCTCTATCTGCCCGCTGACCTGCCTGCGGGCGACTATCAACTTGAGGTGGGTTTTTATCAGTTGGCGACGATGCAGCGCCTGCCCATCTCGCTCGGCGACTCACAGAGCGAGTCGCAAAGCAATGTCAAGGCCGGAACCGATTTCGCACTGGTTGGAAAAATAACGATCACAAAGTAAAAGGAGATAAAAATGGCAAAATCCAAGGTGGCGGTGCTGCGCACTAGCCCCGCAACCGTGCTCGACGACTATCAACGCCTGTGCGAGTTGGCCGGGCTGCAACAGGCGCTCGATCCGTCGGCGACGACGATCCTCAAGGACAACATCAGCTGGCACCTGCTCTTCCCCGGCTCCAACACCACGCCCTGGCAGCTTGAGGGCGCCATCCTGGCCTTGCAACAGGCCGGACTGAGCGATATCGTGGACGTGCACAACAAGACGGTAGTCACCATCGCCGACCTGGGCGACCGCTATAACAAGTTCGGGCCGGTGCTGGACAAATACGGCATCCCTAAAAAGTACAATTTCAAGCCGGAGGACATGACCTGGGTCCCGTACAAGCCGAAAGCCAAGATGGCCGTGCTCGACCGCATCTTTCCCGCAGGCATCCACCTGCCCGACTATTTTATGGGCAAGAACATCGTCCACCTGCCCACGGTCAAGTGCCACAGCTACACCGTGACCACCGGCGCGATGAAAAACGCCTTTGGCGGCCTGCTCAATATCAACCGGCATTACACCCACACCTGGATTCACGACACGCTGGTCGATCTGCTGGCGATCCAAAAAGAAATCCACAGCGGCCTCTTTTGCACGATGGACGGTACCACCGCCGGCGAAGGGCCGGGGCCGCGCACCTTGATCCCGCGTCAAAAAGATGTTATCCTCGCCTCCGCCGATCAGGTGGCGATCGACGCCGTGTCGGCGCAGATGATGGGCTTTGATCCGCTGAGCATCCAGTACATCGCCCACGCCACCGAGCGCGGTCTGGGTCAGGGCGATCCGCGCGAGATCGAGATCGTCGGCATGCCTGAAATGGCCGAGGAACGCTGGAATTTCAAGGTCGGCGTGAACCTGGGCACGGGCACGGGGATGCTGCTCTGGCGCTCGCCGCTCAAAGTCTTCCAAAAGCTGTTCTTTCACACCCCGCTGGTCAAGATTTTCATCTTTGCCAGCGAGTACTACCACGACCACTTTTGGTACCCGCTCAAAGGCAAAAAGGTCGTCGAGCAGTGGAAGCGCGAAAGCCCGTGGGGGCAGTTGTTCGAGCGCTATCCGGGTTAAAATAAATTGTTACGTGTATTTTTGTGCACGGCAAAATCGTGCACAAAAATACATCATTCCAATACCCTCTTTTTTAATTTTGTGCCGTCAATATCCTTGGGTGGTACCCCTTCGCGCACGGCCCAAGCCGCGGCGATCCCCGCCGCTTCGCCGATCCCGGCGACCACCGGCATCACCCGCAACGACGAATGCGCCTCGTGCGTCGAACTGATACAGCGCGCGCCGATCAGCAGATTGTCCACGCCCGGCGGCACCAGGCAGCGATAGGGAATCTCGTAAAACTCGCCCGGCGGCAGGTGCTGGATCACCGTCCCCTCGCCCGTCGGGCTGTGAATGTCTACCGGGTAATTGCTACGCGCAATGCCGTCCGCGAATTTGGCCGCCTCCAGCACATCGTCGACGTCGAGCACGTACTGTCCCATCACCCGCCGCGACTCGCGCACGCCGATCTGGGCCGCCGTCTTGATCAGGTAGGCATCCTTGAAACGCGGCGACTTGCGCCGGAACAGGTCAACCAACTCGGCAGTCTGACGGCGACCTTCCAGTTCAGCGGCGGTCATATCGAGCGTGCTGGTCGCGTCGCGCTGGATGACGCGCGTGGTGTTAAAGTGGAAAATGTGCGGCACGGTCGTCGCAAAGATGAGAATGTCTTCGCGTGGATTGCTCACCTCCCCCGCCGCCTTGGCTGTCAAATAAATCTCGGTCAGTTCCCGGCGCAGTTGAGCAAGTGTCGGCTCGCCGGCCACCCCACCGATGCGAAAACAGAGCGTCATGGGCTGGCAAAAGCCGTCCTGCTTGCGACCTTTTTCGCAGGGTGCGCCCGCCAGAGCGGCCAGGTCGCCATCGCCGGTCGAATCGACAAAGACGGTTCCCCGCACATCCAGCCGCCCCGACTTGCCCACCGTCTGCGCGGCGGCGATCAACGGCTTGCCCGCCGCCATCTCGACGCCGACCAGGGTCGAGTGCAGCAGCAAGTCGACGCCGTGATCCTGCATCATCCGGTCGAGGACGATCTTCATGCCTTCGTCGTCAAAGACCTGCCCGTCCCGGTCGAGCGCGCTGGCTTGCTCCAACCGATCTAAAAGTTCGTTAAACACCGCCGAGGTCAGTTTTTTGCCCCCGGCGCGGTAGGACATAAACGGGTTGACCAGCCCGGCGGTCGCCATGCCGCCCAAAAAACCATAGCGTTCGACCAGCAGCACCGACGCGCCCTCTTGAGCCGCGCCTACTGCCGCGCACACGCCGCCCGGCCCGCCACCGATGATGACCACATCGTATCGATCCCGCATCGCATACTCCTCTTTGACGAAAAATATACACTTGTGGCGATGATATCGGACTTGGGACAAACGTCCCAAGTAGGCGCGGTTTCCATACCGCGTACCACCAATTATCTTTGATATTCACAAAATGCTATAGAAAGCGTGCCTACACCCGCCGACCTTATTTGAAGTCCATGATTATAACATAGCAGCAGCAAAGGCTCAAATGGTGGAAGCAGAAAATTGCACAAAATTTACCATTTTCTAACCTTTTCCCAACACTATGCCAACAAAACTTGTGGTATACTGGATGCATGTATTATACGTTGGACAAACGCTTATGCGGAGAATGCGGTTGAAGATTAGATTACTTGTTGTGATATCGATCCTGTTGGCCACGATCGTTGGGTCGATCCAAACGATCACACCGATGCCGACTGCGTTCGTCGAATCGACACTGACCACAACGAGCGACGAAATGCTGTCGGTCATCGTCAGTGGGATCGATGCAGATCAGGCGGCGCGGGCCGTGGCACGCGTTGGCGGGCAGGTAACCCGCGATCTGTGGCTGATCGACGCCGTCGCCGCGCTGATTCCCGCGCACAAGCTCGACGCGCTGGTCGCCACTCCCGGCATCCTCTCGATTGTCGACAACAAAACGGTTGAAATTGCCGCCCAGCCGCCCGCCACCGACCCCGTCACCGATCAGGGTTGGCCGGTTGCAGTCGACGTCGGCGCCGACATCCTTCACCAAACCGTGCTCACCGACGGCAACAAAATCACCGGCCAGGGTGTGACCGTGGCCATCGTCGACAGCGGTATGTTTTACTCGCCGGGACTGATCGATGCGTTCGGCCAGCAGATCGAACTGTATTACCTGGGCCAGGCCGATTTCGTCGACTCAAACCTGTGCGACACATACCTTCCCTCGTGTCTCGAAGACGCTGGCATTAGCACCGATCCACACGGGCACGGCTCGCACGTGACCGGCATCGTCAGCAACCAGTACCGCGATCAGGCCACCAACATCTACCTGGGCATCGCCCCGCAGGCCCAGATTTTGAGCGTCCGCGTGCTCGACGCGCAGGGGCGCGGCGCGTACGACACGGTCATCGCCGGCATCCAGTACGTCGTCGCCAACAAGGACACGCTGGGCATCCGGGTGATAAACCTGAGCTTGAGCGCCCGCGCCACCACACCCTATTTCGTCGACCCGCTCAACCGCGCCGCCGAAGCAGCCTGGGCCAGCGGCATCGTCGTCATTGCGGCGGCCGGCAACGAAGGGCCGCAGGCCGAGACGATCACCGTGCCGGGCAACGATCCTTACGTGATCACCGTCGGGGCGATCGACACCAAACGCACCCCCGGCGACTGGTCGGACGACATTCTGCCCCTCTGGTCATCCACCGGGCCCACGCTGGACGGGTTCGCCAAGCCGGATGTCGTCGCGCCCGGCGGCAATGTCGTCTCTTTTATGTACAACCATCCCCACCAGTTCAAACTGTCGGCGACGCTGGTGCGGGAACACCCCGATTATTCGGTCACATCGACCCTGTTCCGGATGAACGGCACCAGCATGGCCAGCGCCGTCACCTCGGGTGTGGTGGCCTTAATGCTGCAAGCGCACCCTGCCCTCACACCGGATCAGGTCAAGTACCGGCTGGTCTACTCGGCGCGCCCGGCATTGACCGACCTGGATGAGCCGATCTATAACATCTTTCAACAGGGCGCCGGGCGTATCTGGGCACCCGACGCCGTGCTCGGTGATTTTGACGCCGACGCACACGCCAACATCGATATGGATATCGTCGATGATCTGGCATACGGCTGGGACATCGACGATGACGGTGTGCCCGACGAGGAAGCGCTGGTCCATCACTACATGGGCCCGGTGCAGCGGACACTCAGCGACGACAGGCAAGCCTACATGTACTCAGTGACCGATTCGGTCGACGTGACGCACGCATTGGGCGTCGCCCGCGCCAGCGATATGACCTGGATGAACTGCGATGCGCTGGACGGATCCGGCATCACCTGGAAGAATGGGGAAATGACCTGGGACAGCGGCTGGTCGTGGGCCGGCGGCTGGTCGTGGGCCGGCGGTTGGTCGTGGGCCGGCGGCTGGTCATGGGCCGGCGGCTGGTCATGGGCCGGCGGTTGGTCGTGGGCCGGCGGTTGGTCATGGGCCGGCGGCTGGTCGTGGGCTGGCGGCTGGTCGTGGGCTGGCGGCTGGTCG
>JAFGEY010000474.1 GCA_016931365.1 Anaerolineae bacterium | reverse complement strand
CGCTGCGGCTTGTCGACCAGGTCTTCGGACTCCAGGTAGCGCTCCAGGCGGCGTTTTTGCACCACCGCTTTACGGGCGATGCCCTTGGCGATCTTGCGGATGGCAAAATTGATCGTGCCATGCTCGATGTTGCGCGCATAGGTTTCAAATCCGGTGATTGCCTTGCGATACTGGGCGATGCGTTCTTGCTGATCCTTATAGGTGCTCCACAGGTAGGCGTATTCGCGCTCTTTGGTCCGGACGTAAGCGCTGTAATTGCCGGCGTAGGCGCGCACGGTGTGTTCGACCGGATCGAGTTCGAGGATCGCGTTCACCGTGCGGTCGAGAAAGGTACGGTCGTGTGAGACGACGAGCGCCGCGCCGTCGTAATGGCTGATGAAGGCTTCCAGCCATTCCAACGCGTCGATGTCGAGGTGGTTGGTTGGTTCGTCGAGCAGTAGCAAGTGCGGTTTTTCGAGCAGCAGGCGGGCCAGGCCCAGACGGGTCTTTTGACCGCCGCTGAGGATGCGCACCGGAGTGTCGCGCTCGAGATGATCGAGGCCCAGCCCGGCGAGCACGGCCTCCATTTCAGCCTCGACGCTGTAGCCGCCCCCCGCTTCCAGTTGATCGAGCGCGCGGGCATAGGCTTCCATCAAAGCTTCAAGGTCGCTATCTGACGCATGCGCCATCTGCGCGGCGAGCCGTTCGACTTCGTTTTCGGCCTCAGCGACGCGGGTCAACAGCACCTCGCCAACGGTTGCCTCGTCGGCGTAGCTGAGGGCTTGCTCCAGGTAGCCGATGCGCACATCGGGCGCGGTGAGGGTGACGGTGCCATTGTCGGGCGTTTCCTGCCCGACGATGATCTTGAGCAGCGTGGTTTTGCCGCAGCCGTTCGGCCCGATCAGACCGAGCCGGTCGCCGCGGTTGACCGTAAAACTGGCGTCCTGCAAAATGATATTATCGCCGTAGGCTTTGACGACTTGGTTGACGGTGAGCATATATCCCCTTTACTGACCCTAGACGACCGACCGTCGACCACTCTGCCATCGGTCGATGGCGACTGACTGGCGGCGGTCAGCGGTCGGCAATCAGCGATCAGTGGTCATAGTGCGAGTCTAAACACCCGGTACCGCTTGTACAATGTGGCCCCCATCCGCGTGGCGAGGGCGGGTGTGTAGGGATTATCCTCGGAAGTGAGCGAGAGGTCAAGCCAGGTGTAGCCCTTGGCGCGGGCGCGGCGCAGCATCTCGTCAAAGAGGAGCACGGCGACGCCGGTGTTCCAGTATTCGGGCAGGATCAGCACACTCTTGATGGCCAGACAGCGCGGCCGTCGGCGCATGTGCCACCACAGCCGCACGTAATCCAACGGATAACGCAGCCCGTTGGCGTGGATGAACGCCTCGTTGAGATTGGGCAGGCCCGGAAACCAGCCGACCACTTGGCCGTTGATCTCGGCGATCGGGAGCAACTCGGGATCGGCGATCTGGCGGAACGGCTCCAGCAGGGCGATGAACTCATCATGGGTCCAGGGCACAAAATCAATCAGGTGCTCCAGCGCGCGGTTGATCACCACAAAGAGGCACTCTGCTTCGTCGTGCCAGCGAGCCATATCCGGGTCGCGGATCGCAATCCCGCCGCGCTGGCGCACCCGCTCGGCGATGCGGGCCAGACGTTGGAATTGCGGGGTATCCCGGGCAATGTCCACCGCGTAGGCCAGGTTATCGCCGCGCGCGGGGACAAAACCATGCCGTTCGACCAGGCCGAGGTAATAGGGTGGCGTATGTCCGCACAGCAGCGCGGGCGGGCGATCGCGCCCCTCGATCAGGATGCCATAGCCCGCCTCGTGGTCGAGATGGAAAGGGCCGACCATCGACTCCAGCCCCCGCTCGCGGCACCACTGCGCGGCGCGGTTGAACAAGGCGGCGGCCACGGCGTCATCATCGACACACTCCCAAAAGCCCCACATCCCTTCGCGTTTTCCGCTCGCGCGGTTGGTCTCGCGATCGACGGCGGCGCAAATGGTGCCTGCTGGCTTGCCACCGCGCCAGGCGATGAACAAGTCGGCCTCGCCGCGCTGGAAAAACGGCCCTTTGCGCGGATCGATGGTTATTTTTCGCTCCGGCAGCAACGGCGGCACCCACAGCGGATCACCGCGATAGATGCGCCAGGGAAAGGTCAAAAAGGCGCGGCGCTCGGAGCGGGTGCGGACGGGGCGGACGTCGATGTTCATCGTTTTATCCCTCGCTGTGTTGTTTGCGTCGATCCTGGAGTTGTTGCACCACCTCGGCATAACGGGCGCGGTTCAACGGGTATAGTATAGCAAACAAAATGCCGCCGCACAACAGCACCGCCGGGATCGGCCCGATGATGATGCGAATGCCCCACAACGCAGACCCTGGCTGCTGAGCGGCGTTGGGCACATAGCCGGTCCAGTCGAGAAAGAGCAGGGCCAGGGGAATGGCGATCGAGGAGGCGACTTTTTCAGCCAGGGTGATCAGGCTGTAAAACATCCCCTCGTGGCGCTCGCCGGTCTGCAACTCGTCCCACTCGACGGCGTCGGGGATGATCGACCAGGGCAGCACGTGCGCCGCCGACACGCCGACCCCGGCCAGCACGCACAAAATGAGGATAAATGCCAGGCCGGTGTTCGCATTGACAGTGATCAAGACCAACTGCACCACGGCCCAAAAGGCGATCCCGGTCACATAGGCCCACTTTTTGTTCCACCGACGAGAGGCCCACTCCCAGATCGGCAGGGCAAAAATGGCGGTGACGAAAATGGCGCCCATGATCAGGTCGCTTTGCGCCTCGCGCTGCGCCGCATAGCGCACAAAGTAGAGCAGCCCGGCCTGGACGATGTTGACCGCCACCCAGGTGAGCAGCATGATCCCCAGCCCAAAGACAAAGGGACGGTTCTTGAGAGCCGCGCGGATCGATTCGCACAGCTTGGGCTGCTCTTGTTCGGCATATTCGTGGCGCTCGCGCGTGCCAAAGAAGGTGATCAGCAGGGGCAGCGCGCTGAGCAGGCCGAAAACAAAGCCCATCGTCCACACGCGCGAGACATTAGGGGGCGAAAAGGATTTGACCATCATAATCGGCACGGTGAACGCGACCAAGCTGGCCAAGATGGAGAAAAACATGCGATACGAAGTGAGTGCGGTGCGTTCGTCATAGTCGGCGGTCAGTTCGGGAGTGAGGGCAAAATAGGGCATGTAGACAAAGGTCGCCGCGGCGTCATAGACCACGTAAGCAACGGCATAATAGATTGCCAGCGCCAGGCCGCTTTGGAAAGGCGGCTTCCACCACAGCATCGAAAAGGCGAGGGCAAAGGGCAGCGCGCCAAACAGTAAAAAAGGCCGCCGCCGACCCCAGCGCGTGCGCGTGCGGTCGGAAATGTAGCCGATCAAGGGATCGTTGATGTAATCCCAGCTTCGCCCGACAAAGATCGCCGCCGCAGCGACGCTCGGCGCGATGCCGATAACATCGGTGAGAAAAATGGCAAAATACGCGCCGATGATCGTGCTGGTCAGGCTAAAGCCGGTATCACCGACGCCGTACATCAATTTGGTTCGACGCGATAGTTTTTCGGACATCAGGACTGCTCCTTTGCAGAATGAACTTGCAACAGCACATCTTTTCAACGAGTTGGGGAGAACCCAGGTTTTGGCGAGTAAACTCGCTTGCAAAAACCTGGGTTCTTTCCCCAACAACGATAACACAGGCTCTTTTCTCAAGTTTCGTGGTGGCATGTATTGCGTATACAGCAGGTTGAGATACAGTTATTCTAGGTTACAATCCTTATGGTTGCAGTACATGCCAGGTATGGTATAATAGATACGAATACATGCACATGATCGGACTGGGGGGCCAACTGATCTTAACCTCTGCCAACTGGCGTACCCAGAGAGGACATCGCTATGATTCGGCTAAATATTGCTGTGTGGAGTGACGTAGGACGAAAACGAGAGTTGAACGAGGATCGTGTTTTTTATCAGTTGCTCGAAATCGCTGATATCGAACCGGTGGCCATGTGCATCGTCGCCGATGGGATGGGCGGGCATCTGGCCGGTGAGGTAGCCAGCCATTGGGTAGTCGAAACGCTCAAGCGAGAGCTGGCCGAGTTGTTTATTCCGCCTGATCCACGACAGACCGTACAGTTGAGCGGACAGGAACTCAAAGAACTGGCCCAGGCCGCCAACAACGGCCTCCGTCCCTCGGACGTGCCAATCACCAAACGGCTGCGCAAGGCCGTCCAGCGTGCCAACACGGCTGTTTATGAATATGCCATTCACCGCCCCGCCGAGGCGATGGGTACCGGTTCTACGCTGACGATGGCTTTTGTGCGCGGCAAGCGGGCCTATGTGGTCAATGTCGGCGACAGTCGAACCTATCTGCTGCGTCAGGGGAATCTGATCCAACTGACCCGCGATCATTCGCACGTCGCAGAACTCATCGCTGCCGGACAGATCAGTATCGAAGAGTCGTGGGATCACCCGCAGGCCGGGTTGATCACCCGCTGTCTGGGCTACCTGGAAGAAGTGCAGCCCGATGTGACCGTACACGACCTCAAGCCCGGCGACTGCCTGCTGCTTTGTTCCGACGGCCTGTGGGAGATGCTGCGCAACCCGGCGCTGATGGCGCGCATCATAGTCAGCGCGCCGGATCCGTATCAGGCCGTGCAGCGCCTGGTTGAGGCAGCCAATCATGCCGGGGGTAAGGACAACATTTCGGTGGCCTTGTTGTACGTCGTCGAACAGCCGGACATGGTCTTTTAGAACGCATCGATATTCCGCCGATCAAAAAAACCTCTGGAATGAGTTCCAGAGGTTTTTGTTCGTTGTTTGGCGGCTTAGGCGCTCGATGCCGGGCGCCGGGCCAGCTTTTTACCAACCGCTAATCCCATCACCAGAGCAAGAACCGCTACCCCGGCGACGATACCCAGGCCCGTCAGGTCGTCCGAGCCGGATGTCCCGGTCGGAACCGCCGCGGCGACATTGATGGCTACCGGCGTCCGCGTTGGACGTCGTGTCGCCGTCGGCGAGGGCAGCGGCGTGGGGCTTGAAGTTGGCGTCGGCGACGGGGTAAAGGTCGGTGTCCAGGTCGGCGTTGGTGTGTGGGTTGGCGTCGGCGTGTTGGTCGGCGTCGGCGTGTTGGTCGGTGTGTGGGTTGGCGTCGGCGTGTTGGTCGGCGTGGAGGTAGGCTTGATCGGCGCAACGGCGGCCACCTGCTTTACCTGCGGCTTTCCACTGCCCTGAGCAATCAGTCGCGTGTTGTCGACAAAGGACGATTCGTACTTGTAGGCCCACTTGTTCCAGCCCATCACCCAAACGGTAACCCATTCGCCCTGCGCCTGGGTGGACATTTCGGTGTAGGCCCACTGGTTAGTGCCGGTGGGCGACTTGGTGTGTGCGTCATAGACCGACGCGCCCCAGACCACGCTGGCCGGCGGGCGCAAAACCTGGGCAAAATTGCCATTGATGTCTTGGGACGGCTGCCAACCGGTGGGATCGATGCCGATTTTCATCTGATAGTTGCCCAAATCGTTCGGGCCGGAAACCATCTGATTTTCGACCCAGTGCTCGCTGCGCGCGCTCAAAATCTGAACCCAGGCAGAAAAGGTCAGGTCGGTGTTGGCCGGCACCTGAACGCGCTGCCAGATACCCGCTTCGTGCAGGGCATAGGTGTTGAACCACTGCTGCGAGCGGTTGCCGTGCTGCAAACGCGAGCGCAAATCAGCGCTGCCGTCGTCTTCCGGGCGATTAACCACCTTCCATTCCGGCTCGTAATATTCACCGGCTTTGCTCGATTGATAGAACCAGGGATGCCATCCGTTGGCGACATGCGAAGATCGCGAGGTTTGGCGATAATCGCCTTCAAAACTGGGGTTGACGAGCAGGTTACCACTGGTTTGTTCCGGCGGCGTTGCCAGAGACACCGGGCCGGATATGAGCAACACACCGGCCAAAATCCCTAACAAAGCAAGGCTGTGCAGTGATAATCGCATAAGGTCTCCATCTTTTCGGATTTTGGGTCAAAGTGAAGCGGATTATATCTGAAATTGTCCGCTTGTGCAAGCCGTTTGCGGACCGGTTTTCCAGCTGTTTCCGGCTCGGTCGGCGCAGGCGGCGGGATGGGTGGGCTGTGTCGGCGCGCGTCCGAAGCGGCGCAAGCAGTTTTTGATCTAAAAAAACTTGGAACTGGCTTGAATATAGATTGATATACGCCATCGAGACGTCCCTGCCAAATAGTGCCTAGACCGGGTTGTCAGCAAGCCGGACTGTGTGACGGCGGCTCGCCGAGGCGCAAAGAGCCATAGCTGGCCGGTCGCGCGCAGCGATTTCGGCGCGCAGACGACGCCGAAAATTGACCCGTCAATACGCTCGCGCCAGGATCACTTTTTCGGCGGCCGGTTTGCCACAGAGGGCGCAGATGCCCGGCGTGCCGTCCTGATCGAGGGGAATGCAGCGTGTGGTAGCCTTGGTTTCCTCTTTGAGCCTCGCTTCGTCGGCGGGATCGCCGCACCAGTAGGCGTAAACAAAGTGATCTTGCACCGCTTCGACGATCTCGTCATAGGTCTTCGCCTCGACCGTGTTTTCCTGGCGGAAAGCCAGCGCGCGGTCGTACATGGCCTGCTGGATCGTGCCGAGCATCTCGGCCACACGTTCACCCAGGCCGTTCATCGGCACGAACGATTTGCCCTCCCGTCCGGGGACATCGCGCCGGGCCAGCACGACCTGTTCCTTTTCCACATCTCTGGGGCCGATCTCGATGCGCAGAGGCACGCCGCGCAGTTCACACTCGTTGAACTTCCAGCCGGAGGTGTATTCTTCCCGGTCGTCGATCTCGAGGCGCACGCCGTTTAGCATCCCTTTGATCGTCTGGAGAGCCTCCATCACCACGCTCTTTTGTTCATCGTTGCGCCAGATGGGCACGATCACCACCTGGACGGGGGCAATCTTGGGCGGCAGAACCAGGCCCTGGTCGTCGCCGTGGGTCATGATCACCGCGCCTTCCATACGCGTAGACACGCCCCAACTGGTCGTCCAGCAGTGTTGCAGTTCGTTGTTCCGGTCGAGGTAAGTGATGTCGAATGCCCTGGCAAAGTTTTGGCCCAAAAAGTGCGAAGTGCCGGCCTGTAATGCCCATTTGTTGCCCATCATCGCTTCGATGGCGTAGCTGTTGACTGCCCCGGCAAACTTTTCGCTCTCACTTTTGCGGCCCTTGATCACCGGGATGGCGGCGTCATTTTCGGCAAAGTCGGCGTACACGTCGAGCATGCGCAGTGTCTCTTCGATCGCTTCTTCGGCGGTGGCGTGGGCGGTGTGGCCTTCCTGCCACAGGAACTCGGTGGTGCGCAAAAAGAGACGGGTGCGCATTTCCCAACGCACCACGTTAGCCCACTGGTTGATCAGCACTGGCAGGTCGCGGTAGGAGTGAATCCACTTGGCGTACATATGGCCGATCACAGTTTCCGACGTCGGGCGGACGACGAGCGGCTCTTCCAACTCTTTGCCGCCGCCGTGGGTGACGACGGCCAGTTCGGGCGCAAAGCCTTCGACGTGTTCAGCCTCTTTTTGCAAAAAGCTCATCGGTATAAAGAGCGGAAAGTAGGCGTTTTTGTGCCCGGTGGCCTTAAAGCGGCGGTCCAGGCCATCTCTGATGTTTTCCCACAGGGCGTAACCGTAAGGCATGATCACCATACAGCCCTTGACCGGGGCGTAATCGGCCAACTCGGCGCGCTGGATGACCTCGGTATACCATTTGCTATAATCTTCGCTACGGGATGTCAGTTTGTCGGCCATTCGATCTTGTCCTCGCTTTTTAGAGTGAGCCAATTTTATCACAGCTTGAGTCTGTGAGCAAAAAAGGATTGGATAGAACTTTTAAATATCGAGCTTTGTCAGGTAGTCGGCATAAGCGGTCCAGGATGCCGGTACTCTTGCAAACAAACAGCAAGTGAACAGTCGGCCCGTGCTAAGGTCAGATTCGACTTCTTGACACAGCCAACAAATTGTGATATAGTTTAGTTGGATTCCGGTAACGATACCGGTATTGTTACCGGAGCGTAATTCCCCCCCATTGAGGCGCTATGAACCACATGTCATGCGCTAAATACAATTTGACAAATGAAAATTTCAGGTTATAATGTGAATAGTTCACTGAAAGTTCACTCGAATGCCTGAACCTGGCATTTGAAACGCCTGAAAGGTGTTGGTGTATGGCCAATTTGATCACTCTCCGCGATGTGGCCCAACTCGCCGGGGTCTCCCTGGGAACTGCATCCCAAGCTCTGAACAACCGCCCCAACGTAGCCCCAGAAACGCGCGCACGGGTGATCGATGCGGCCCGAACGCTAGGCTATTCGTTCAAAGAGAACAACAATCACGCAGATGAAGGCCCGGTCAAGATCATCGGCCTGCTCACCAAGCACGATCTGGGATATCCAGCCGAGATCAACCCCTTTTATTCCCACATTCACGCCGGCGTCGAAAACGAGTGTCGCCAGCAACAGATCAGCATGATGTATGCCTCAGTCGAGGTGGATTTATCTAACCGTCCAGTGATCTGGCCGGCGATGCTCAACGAGCAGCACATCGATGGGCTGATCCTGGCCGGAACATTCATTGAAGAAACCGTCGATCTCTTTCAGCGACGCGCCGACGTGCCCGTCGTCCTCGTCGACAGCTATGCACCCAACCTACCCTTTGACAGCATTGTGATCGACAATACGCCCGCGGCAATGTCGGCTATCGACTATTTGATCCGGCAAGGACATAGAAAAATCGGCCTGATCGGGTGGAATGACGAGTCTCCACCCAGCGTTCGCGAGCGCAAAATTGGGTATTGCCGGGCCTTGGAAGAGCATGGCATTCAGGAAACCTATATCCAGCCATCTGGACTGAATCGCCAAGAAGGGCAGAACGCATTACGACAATTGCTTCACGATCATCCAGACGTGACGGCTGTTTTTTCTTGCAACGACCTCTCGGCATTGGGTGTGCTCAACGGTGCTCGTGAGATGAGACTGTCTGTGCCGCGAGATATTTCGATCATGGGCTTTGACAACATCGATCTGGCCCGAGAGGTCACCCCCGCACTGACCACTGTTCATGTTCACAAATCCTGGCTGGGTGCGCTTAGCGTACGTCAGATCATCGAACGTGTGCTAACCCCCGAAATGCCCAAAGTCACAATCACCGTATCCACACAATTGGTCGTCCGTGATTCGGTTTGTCCGCCGAGCAAATGATTCCGACGGTTGGCTCTGGCGGCGTCGAAATTGCAATCGTTCAAATTCGGTCGAATTGAATTAGAGAGGAGGCGGGTGCAAAGAAAATACGCGAGTAAGGTTTTGCTTAACCGGATTTTCATTTTTCAGACTTTAAGGAGGAAAACGTGCGCAAGTTCAGAGTTCTGAGCATCATGATGATCGTCGGGCTTTTGCTGTCCGCCTGTGCCACACCGACTGCCCAGATCATCGAAAAAGAAGTCACCAAGATCGTGACCGAAGAAAAGGTCGTCAAAGAGACCGTGGTGGTCAAGGAAGAAGTTGAGGTCACCAAGGTCGTTGAAAAGTCGGTCGAAGTGGAAAAGGTCGTCACCGCGACCCCACTGCCGCCGAGTGCGTACAAAGAGTCGCCGATACTGGCTGGTCTGGTTGCTGCCGGCGAACTTCCCCCTCTAGACGAGCGTCTGCCGCTCCATCCGGCAATGGTTGAATCGCTCACTGGGGAAGAAGGTCAATTCGGCGGCCAGATGCGCTTTGGTATGGTCGGCACCAGTGCTACATGG
>JAFGEY010000473.1 GCA_016931365.1 Anaerolineae bacterium | reverse complement strand
GTCACAGAATGGTACTTATTGTGCCACAGAAGGCCGTTTTGCCCAATCGAAAGCAAGTTGACATAATCAGTTAGCGAAAACTATAGTCAAACACTATTCTTGAAAGGAAACCGAAAAATGGATTCACTCAAACCAAAGGGCAAACTGATCCCAAACGAAGAAAAACCGGGCCTGTCAACCGAGGCCAGCAAGATCAGTGGTTCCCTCAAGCAGGAAAAGCCGGTCAGAACCTACGTCATCCAACCCGGCGATACGTTGTCCAAGATCGCCCAGGCGATGTACGGCGACGCCTCACGCTGGAAAGAGATCCATCAGGCCAATCAGGACGTCATCGCCAACCCTAATGTCATTCAGGTCGGGGTCACGCTCACCATACCCTGAACCACCGACGATCGTCACCGGGCACAGGCGCGCAGATCGATCTTCATAATGACCACGTCCTCATCGCGATAGCGCGTCCGTTCGACCGCCTGCCAGCCCATCCGTTGATAAAATCGCTCTTGATCCGGCGTAAACAGCCACAGTGTCTCGATGCCCATCTCGCGCGCCTGCTCGACCACGTGACGGACCAATGCCGCGCCGATGCCGCGCCCGCGATCGAACGCATCCACGTACACGCCCACCAGCCAGGGCGACAGTTCCAGGCGTGTGTGCATATCCGTCGCCGACAGGCTCGCCGCGCCGGTGACGCGGTTGCCGTCCAGGCTGATCCAGGTCTGCGGTAAGCCGTGCGCTTGGGCGCTGATTCGGGTGTGATCGAGAAACGCCTGCAACGAACTGCCGAGAATCTGATCCCCCCATTGCTCGAACCGCCAGCGGGCGATCAGCGGTATGGCGTCGAGCCGCGCGGATAAATGCACGACCTCTACTTTTGCCTCCCCTGGCGGACGCTCGAACACCAGCCCGGCGGCCCTGGGGATCGGCCCGGCGGCCCTGGGGATCGGCCCGGCGGCCCTGGGGATCGGCCCGGCGGCCCTGAACACCGGGCCGTCGCGGCAGACCAGCTTGCCTCCGCACGAACACGACCCGCACACGCCGATCCCGCAGCGCATATACGCCTCATGGCTCAATTGGTCGGGCAGACTGTATTGCCGCGCCAGCACATAGGCCGCGTCGAGCATCGGCGCGGGACCGCAGGCATAGAGCGCATCGACGACCAACCCCCGCTCAAGCAAATCCCGGGCCGCCTGCACCGACGTGGCCTTGACGCCTGTCGAACCATTGTCCGTACAGAGATGAACGCGGCAGCCTAATTCGGCATATTGACGTTGAAAGAACAGCCCGTCGACGTTGCGCGCGCCCAGCACCACGTCAACCTCACGGCCTATCCGCCGCGCCGACTGCGCCAGGTACAGCAAAGGCGCGGCCCCGCATCCCCCGCCGATCAGCAAGAGCGCGCCCGCGCAGACCTCAAAGCCCCGCCCAAACGGCCCGCGAATCCAGATAGTATCCCCCATTTGCAGCCCGTGCATCGCCGTGGTGAACGGCCCGACGCGGGTCACGGTCAGCGTCAGCGGATCGGCAGCGCTGGGGCTAAATGGCTTTTCGTCCAGGCCGGGCAGCCAGGCCATCACGAACCGGCCCGGATCGAGCGCGAGCGCTCCGTCGAGCACAAACGAGCGCACCGTCGGATTCTCTTGTCGAATATCGACGATGCGATAGGGTTCTGGAAGATGTCCTCGCTCATCAAGATGCATGTGCCCGCCCCCGGATCTCGTCCAATCGCGCCACCCCGTGCGCCGCCATCCATTCGACCATTTCTCGCTGAATTTCGGCAAACACTTCTGGCCCGCGCCAATAGACCGCCGACCCCACGCCGATCAGCGCGGCCCCGGCCATGATCATCTCCAGCGCGTCGCGCCCGCTGCTCACCCCGCCGGTGCCGATGACAGGCACATTGACTGTTTGGGCCAGGTCATAGACGCAGCGCACGGCAATCGGCCGTGTCGCCGGGCCGGACACCCCGCCGACACGATTGGCGAGCACTGGCCGCCCACTCTCCAGATCGATCACCATGCCCGGTCCCAGCGTGTTGATCGCGGTCAGCGCGTCGGCCCCGGCCTCGACCACGGCGCGGGCGATGGGGATCAGCTCGGACGTGTTGGGCGAGAGCTTGATCGAGATGGGGATGTCCGTCGCCGCCTTGACCGCGCGCGTCACCGCAGCGGCGGCCGCGGCGTCGAGCGCAAAAGAGCGGCCAAACTCGGCAGCTACGTTGGGACAGGAGATGTTAACTTCGATCAAATCGGGACGATTTGACAAATCTGGGCGAGCAGCGCTGACTTTGCCCGCCACTTGAGCAAACCCTTCGATGGTGTCGGCAAAGATGCTGGCGATCAAGGGCACGCCAAGTTTCTCCAACTCTCTTTTCGTATCGACAAGTATGGCAATTTCCTCATCGACGCCCGGATTGGCCAGCCCGACAGCGTTGATCAGCCCCGGTCCCCAGTCGAGCACGGTGGGGTTGGGATGCCCCCGGCGCGTCGCCGGCCCGCACGACTTACTGGTGATCCCGCCCGCACCGCAGCGGGCTACGCGGGCCATCAACGCCGCCTCGGTGCCCAGGATGCCGGAGGCCAAAACAAGAGGATTGGGAAAAGAAATGCCGCAAAATGTGGTGGTCAAATCAATCATAGATCGTTCTCGTATGGTGTCAGCGCACTGCGTATTGCGTGACGGAATACGCAGTACGCAGTACGTTCACGCCGCAGCCAGCCAATCCAAAACCTCTGCGCGCTGTGTATCGCTGATGGTATTCTCTTGAACCAGAACATCGAGTATCTGGCGCAGGGTGAGCACGGCGTGCAGGCAGCAGCCCTGCCGTTCGAGCTCCTCGCGACCGCCGCTCTCGCGGTCGATCAGCACGACGATGTCCTGCACCCGCAGGCCGGCCTCTTGCAGCGGCTGGATCGCTTCGATTTTCGAGCCGCCGGTGGTGATCAGGTCATCCAAGACTACCACCGTTTCTCCGGGCGCAAACATCCCTTCAACGGCGCGGCGGGTTCCATAGTCCTTGACCTCTTTGCGCGGGTAAATCAGCGGGCGGCCAGTTTGCAGGGCCACCACCGTGCCGATCGGCAGCGCAGCGTAGGGAATCGCGGCGATGCGGTCGTATTCGAGCTTGTGCAGCAAGCTCGAATACGCGGCGGCAGCGCGGGCCAGCACGTCTGGATAAGATGCCAGAATGCGCAAATCGATGTAAATAGGCGATATTTTACCCGACTTGAGTGTAAACTGTCCAAACCTGACCGCGCCGATGCGGGCCAAGTCGAGGACAAGAAGATGCGCCCCCCCCTGTAGTCCTCCCCGCGAGCGGGGGGGATTGAGGGGGGGACGCGCGGCGTTGATCTCATCGCGTAGAGCCATCGCTGCTGCGCGGGGATCATCCGCGTTGGCGACAGCGCGGGAGACGTTCACGATCAGACCCAGGCCGTCGGGGCACAACCCCGCTCTGACGGTTTGGGCAACGTCGCCACCCTGTGCGCCGACGCCGGGCACCAGGAACCACATGGACGGAGCAATCTCGCGCACGGCGCGCAAAGCAGTGGGAAAGGTCGCGCCGACGACCAGGCCGACATTATCCGTGTCACTCCAGCCCTGGGCTAGGCGGGCCACCTGGTGGTACAGCGGCTCGCTGTTACACACCAGGCCTTGCAGTTCTGCCGCGCCGGGGTTGGAGGTGTGACACAGCACGAACGCGCCGCGGTCGGCGTAAGCGGTGAACGGGCGCACCGAATCGCCGCCCAGGTAAGGGGCCAGCGTCACCGCACCGACGCCCAGCACTTCGAACACTGCCCGGGCATAGGCCTCGGCGGTCGAGCCGATGTCGCCGCGCTTGGCATCCAAAATCACCGGCACATCCGCGCCGATATAGTCGATGGTCTGTTTGAGCGCGATCCAGCCTTCCGCCCCAAACGCCTCGTAAAAGGCAATGTTGGGCTTGAAACAGCACACCATGTCGCACGTGGCGTCGATCACGCGCCGGTTTTGCACAAACAGGTCACTGGCGCGTTCGGCGCGCGGGTCGAGGCCGACACAGAGGAGGGAATTGTTGTTTTTTGCTGTTAATTCAAGATATTTAAAGAAATTCACTAGAAACCTTTCGTGAGACGCGAAACGTCAAACGTCATTTTTGCGTCTGACGTTTGACGCTTGATTTTTTACGCCTTGCCCAACACCGCCGCCAGCAGGGCCATGCGGATGTACATGCCGTTTTCCATCTGCCGGAAATAGGCCGCGCGCGGGTCGTCGTCGACCTCCATCGCGATCTCGTAAACGCGGGGCAGCGGGTGCATCAGGATCATGTCCGGCCTGGCCCGGGCCATCAGCGCGGGGTCGACGACATAGCAGCCCTTGAGCTGTTCGTACTCGGCGGGGTCCTCAAAGCGCTCTTTTTGCACGCGGGTCATATAGAGCACGTCGATCTCGCCGATGATGTCTTGAACGTTGTCCAGGACGGCAAACTCGAGCCCGCCCGCACGCACCTCATCGAGGAGGTCGGTCGGCATCTGGAGTTGTTCCGGCGAGACAAAGTAAAAGCGGGTATTGTACAGGCTGAGCAGCCGGGTCAGTGAGTGGACGGTGCGCCCGTACTTGAGGTCGCCCATCATCGCCACCTTGAGGCCGTCGAGGCGATGGAGTTCGTCTTCAACCGTGTAAATGTCGAGCAGGGCCTGGGTGGGATGCTCGCCGACGCCGTCGCCGGC
>JAFGEY010000472.1 GCA_016931365.1 Anaerolineae bacterium | reverse complement strand
TGAAGTTCGCCGGGCCAAACGGTCTGGCCGAGACCACCGGGCTGGCCTTCCACGGCTGCCAGTGGCCGCTGGGCTTCGAGCGTTTTGGCTTCTTCGCCCCCCAACATTATCTGAAGGAATTCCATCCCAAGCACACCACAGGCGCGACTTACGAGCAGTTTGAGGAAAAAGCGTTCAACTTCAACACCGAGTTACCGGTGATGTATGCCTGGAAAGTGGCGCAGTGGGAAGCCGGTTCCACAGAAATGGTTGCCGAGCGCAATCCCTATTAC
Organism: Anaerolineae bacterium; assembly: GCA_016931365.1. The sequence continues at coordinate 6,257 of JAFGEY010000472.1, read as the reverse complement.
TGGAAGGTCGATCCAGCCAGTAAGCAACTCCCCTACATCGATCGCATTCACTACACCCTGGTCGAAGGTGGCGATGCCCTTAACCTGAAAGCCATCGCGGGTGACCTGGATATGCAACACCGCCGCATCAGCTTTGGCCAATACACCGTCTATCAGGAAAACGCGGCGGCCGGCAACTACCACCTGCTGATTTGGCCCACGGCGCAGGCTTCTACCATCACCCTCTTCCCCAACCAGAGCTATCCCGATCCCAAGTATCGCGAACTGCTGCAAAACCTGAAGTTCCGCCAGGCGTTGTCGGTGGCCATAGATCGCAATATGATCAATGAGGTCGCTTTCCTGGGCCAGGCCATCCCACGCAACACCACCGTGGTGCGCGATTCACCCCTGTTCCAGGCGGACATCGAGCAATACTATGCCGAGTACGATACGGCACAAGCTCAGTCTTTGTTGGAAGAAGTCGGGTTGACAAAGGGCAGCGATGGCTTCTATCAGTTCGCCGACGGCTCCACGGTGGAACTGGTCATCGAGGGTACCGACGCCGTGTCGGGTTCCAACATGGATGCGCTGGAATTGATCACCCAGAACTGGAACGACATCGGTCTCAAGACGGTTCTGCAAACCATGTCGCGCGATATCTACTGGCCCAGGGCCAACAGCAACGAAGTCATGATTGCCACCTGGGAGACCGACCGTGGCCTGGTGCCGATGGTCGATCCCATCTACCAGTTCCCCTTCGACGAGCGCTCCTGGATGGGGCCAGCCTTTGGGACGTGGTATAAGTCCGGCGGCGAGATGGGTGAGCAACCGCTTCCGATTTTCAAAGAGGTACAGGACCTTTACAACCAGTACAAGGTTACTGTAGATGCTGCCAAGCAAGTTGATATCGGCAAGCAGATTGTTCGGAAAGCCACCGAGAACTTGTTCTGCATCGGCACGGTGGGACAGCCGCCAGCGCTGACGGTGGTCAAGAACAACTTCCACAACGTCATGGAAAAGCACACGTCCGACTGGATCATCTTCACGCCGGGCACGATGGATCCGCCCCAGTTCTGGATCGAACAGTAAGCGTACTATGCCGGAGAGCAAGGATGTTTTTCGTTGCGGGCTACGCCCGCAACGAAAAACATTTCCAAAATCCCTTGTACGTCTGCAAAATGCTGCGGTTCGCCAGCGGTTGGATAAAAATGGGGTACACGCCTCTGACCCGCACGCGGGCGTCTCGCCCACGCTACAGATACGATACGCACAAGAATACTGCGGTTTTGCCATTTGCCGATTTGCGATTTTGTATTTTCAAGGGAGCCAGTTATGTTAGCTTACATGGGGAGACGTATTCTTGGGATGATCCCCACGCTCTTTATCGTGTCTATCATCACCTTCATCATCATCCAATTGCCGCCGGGTGACTTTTTCACAACGCGTGCGATTGAGGCAGCGATGAGTGGCGGCGGGCAGGATAAAGAGACCGTCAAAACGATGCAGGAACGCTACGGCCTGGATAAACCCGTGTACGTTCAGTACTGGCGGTGGATCTCCGGCTTCCCGCGCGGCGACTTCGGATATTCGCTCGAATGGAACAGCCCGGTCCTGCCCATCGTGATGCGGCGCATGTGGTATACCCTCCAGGTGGGAGGACTATCGCTGCTCTTCATGGTCGCGGTTGCCGTTCCCATCGGCATCTATTCGGCGACACACCAGTATTCCGTCAGCGATCATGCGCTGTCCCTGATAGGCTTTCTGGGGCTGTCGCTGCCCGGCTTCCTCCTGGCGTTGCTGTGGATGTTCCTGGGCATCATCGTGCTGCGCATCCCGGTCGGTGGAGAAATCTCCAAAGGGATGGCCGACCAGCCCTGGAACCTGGCCAAGATACTCGATTATTTCAATCATCTCTGGCCGCCGGCAGTGATTCTGGGTCTGGCAAGCACGGCCCAACTCCAGCGCATTATGCGCGGCAATCTGCTGGACGTGATGGGCCAACAATTCATCACCACCGCGCGGGCCAAAGGGCTTAAAGAAAAGAAAGTCGTCAACAAATACGGCGTGCGCGCGGCCATCAACCCCTTGATCAGCGTAATGGCTATGGAAATCCCCAAGATCATTTCGGAATCGACCATCGTGGGGATCGTCATGTCGGTTCCGACCACCGGCCCGCTGCTGCTACGCGCCCTGCAGACCCAGGACATGTACCTGGCCGGGACTTTTTTGCTCTTCATGACCCTGCTTTTGATGGCGGCCAATCTGTTGGCCGACATCGCCCTGGCGTGGGCTGACCCGAGGATCGTGTACACATGAGCGATACAGCCAGCAAGTCCGAAGAATTATTCCAGTTATACGAAGCGCTGAGCGACACAAGCGCGGACCTCGAACCGGAAGAGCAGGCGGATCAAAAAGCTCTCGACGCCATCTTTGCCGCCTCGCAATGGCAATTGATATGGCGCAAATTCAAGCGCAACAAGGTCGCCATCATAGGTGGAATCGTGGTCCTGCTCTACTATCTAGCGGCGCTCCTGGCGGGCTTTGTGGCCCCTTACACCCTTGAAACACGGTTCATCAAATACATCCACATGCCGCCTCAGCGAATTCGCTTTCTCAATGAAGGAAAGCTACAGCCGCACGTCTGTGACGTAGAACTGACCATCGACGAGAACTTGCGCAAGCACTATATCCCTAACTGCGCGGAGCGATTCCCGCTCCAATTCTTTGCCCGCGGCGAATCCTACACACTGTTGGGAATGATCGGCACCGACGTGCACCTGTTCCAAACGTCAGACGGGATCGTCTCGCTACTCGGCACCGACCGGCAAGGGCGTGATATGTTTTCCCGCATCCTCTACGGCAGCCAGGTCTCGCTGACCATCGGGCTGCTCGGGGTGATCATGAGCCTGCTCTTTGGATCGGTGCTAGGCGTCGTTTCTGGGTACTATGGCGGCTGGATCGACGACTTCATGCAGCGGCTAATCGAATTGGTTCGTTCCTTCCCGGCCATTCCGCTGTGGATGGCGCTATCGGCCGCAGTGCCACCGCATTGGCCGCCGCAGCGGACCTACTTTGCCGTGACCCTCATCCTCTCCCTCATCGGCTGGACCTGGTTGGCCCGGCAACTGCGGGGGAAGGTATTGTCCTTGCGCCATGAGGACTTTGTCCTGGCAGCAAAAATAACCGGGGCGACCGATGCATGGGTCATCTTCCGGCACCTCATCCCGGCGACCTTCAGCCACATCATCGTCGTCTCGACGCTGGCGATGCCGTCTATGATCCTGGCAGAAACCTCACTGAGCTTCCTGGGCCTGGGACTTCGTCCCCCGGTCACGAGTTGGGGCGTGCTGCTCAAAGAGGTGCAGAATATCCAGTCCATCGCCCTCTATCCCTGGGTCTTTACGCCGGCGATCGCCATAGCCCTCCTGATCCTGGCCTTCAACTTTTTGGGCGACGGTTTGCGTGACGCCGCCGACCCTTACACGATGTAGGTAATCATGGTAGCTAATAATCAGCACCACATTGTCCAAATCAAGGATCTAAAGACGCATTTCTACACCCTGGATGGCGTCGTCCGGGCCGTGGATGGCGTGTCCCTGGAGATCGAGCCGGGCGAATCGCTGGGCCTGGTCGGCGAATCTGGGTGCGGGAAGAGCGTGACGGCCTTCTCGATCCTCCGCTTGCTTCCCAAGAAGACCAGCCGCATCGTTAATGGCACCATCCTCTACGACCGGGGAGATGGCAGTCCGGTCATCGATCTGGCCACCGTCGACCCAAACGGCGACCTGATCCGCAGTATTCGAGGCAACCAGATTGCCATGATCTTCCAGGAGCCGCTGACGTCTCTTTCGCCGATGCACACTGTGGGGAATCAGATCATTGAGGCGATTCAGTTACATCAAGATCTCGATGACGAAGCAGCGCGCAAACAGGCGCTCTCCTGGCTGGATATGGTGGGTATGGGAATTCGCGGGGCCAACCAGATCATCGATCAGTATCCTCATCGCCTGTCTGGGGGACAGCGGCAGCGCGCGATGATCGCTATGGCGCTTTCCTGTAACCCCCAACTGCTCATCGCCGACGAACCGACCACGGCGCTCGATGTCACCATCCAAGCCCAGATTCTGGAACTCATGAAGGACCTACAACAGCGGCTCGGCATGGCGATCCTCATGATCACCCACAACCTGGGCGTTATCGCGGAGATGTGCGAGCGGGTGGCTGTGATGTATATGGGCAAGATCGTCGAAAGTGGCGAGGTGCGCACCATCTTCCGCCGTCCGATCCACCCATACACGGTGGGTCTGATGCGCTCAGTCCCACACCTGGGCCGGCGGGTGAAAGCGCGGCTGACCCCCATCCCCGGCAGCATCCCAGACCCGTTCTCTGTGCCGGCGGGGTGCGCTTTCCTACCGCGCTGTCCCGTTCCCAAAGTGGCGGCCTGCCAACAGGAGGTTCCTTTGATCGAGGTAGAACCGGGCCATTTCGTGCGCTGTGTGCGGTACGCCTAGTTACAGACAGGCACATCATTTGTGAGGTTGTATGGAATCCAAGGCTTCAACGATACTGGAAGTCAAGAACCTGAAGAAGTATTTCCCCATCAAAACGGGGGTTTTCCGCCGGGTCACCGGCCAGGTCAGCGCCGTGGATGGCGTAAGTTTCTTCATCCGCGAGGGCGAAACGCTAGGGTTGGTCGGCGAGTCAGGCTGCGGAAAGACGACCACCGGCCGCTGCATTCTGCGCGCCCACGCGCCGACCGCCGGCGAGGTGTGGTTCCGCAAAAACGGCGAGATGGTCAACATTCTCGAGTTGTCCGCGCAGGAGATGAAGCCCCTGCGGCGCGAGATGCAGATCATTTTTCAAGACCCCTTCTCTTCGCTCAACCCACGGATGACCGTGATGGACATCGTCAGCGAGCCGTTACGCATCCATGGCCTGGCCCAAGGCGCGGAACTCAAGACGCAAGTGCGAGAGCTGCTCGAAGCGGTGGGCCTGAAGGCGCAGCATATGAACCGCTATCCGTATGCCTTCAGCGGCGGGCAACGCCAGCGCATCGGCATCGCGCGCGCCCTGGCGCTGCGCCCCCGGCTGATCGTGTGCGACGAGCCGGTCTCGGCGCTGGACGTTTCCGTGCAGGCGCAAACGATCAACCTGTTGGAGGACCTGCAAAAGGAATTCGGGCTGACCTATCTCTTCATTGCGCACGACCTGTCTGTCGTGGAGCACATCAGCGACCGGGTGGCAGTGATGTATCTGGGGAACATCGTCGAGCTGGCCAAGGCGGAGGAACTCTACGTCCATCCCCTCCACCCGTACAGCGAAGCGTTGCTTTCGGCGATCCCGCGCACTGATCCAGATTATGTCTCGCAACGCCTCATCCTGCCGGGCGACGTTCCCAGTCCGGCGAACCCACCTCCCGGCTGCAAGTTCCACCCCCGCTGCCGCTATGCCCAGGAGATTTGCCAAACGGAGAACCCCGAGTGGCGTATGTTGCGCGACGATCATTGGGTGGCCTGCCACCGGGCAGAGGAATTGAGCCTAGTCGGCATCGACTATGATTGAGGCTAAAGTGGCGGCGGAATAGCGATCAGGGAAGGACGATCGCTTTGCGATTAACGAGTTGAGTGGTTGCATGATCTATTACAGGTAAGGAGTACGAATATGAGCACACCCTGGGAACTGTTCAAGCAAGCGGCGCGGTTGGAGGCGCCGGAGCGCGTCCCCGTGGCCCTTATCGTGGATAGCCCGTGGTTGCCCGGATACGCCGGCATCGATACCCGTGACTACTTTCTCTTTCCCGACAAATGGCTGGAGATCAACCTCGGATTGCTGGAACGCTTTCCCGACGTGGTCTGGATTCCCGGCTTCTGGATGGAATACGGCATGGCGGCCGAGCCATCGGCCTTTGGCACCAAGCTGCGCTTCTATCCCAATCGCCCACCGTCCATCGAGCCGCTGGTGACCGATTTGAACTTCTGGGCCGACGCCCAACCGGTCAATCCACAGGAAGATGGCCTGATGCCCCTCACCCTACGCGCCTACGAAGTGATGGACGCGCGACTGCGGGCCGAGGGCTTGGGCGTGAAGATGGTCTGCGCTCGCGGGCCGATGACGGTTGCATCGTGGCTGGTGGGAATAACACCTTTGATGATGGGGCTTGTCGCCGAGCCAGAGGCCACAGCGAAAATCCTGGACACGGTTACGACCTCGATCATCCGCTGGCTGCAAGCCCAGTTGGACGCGGTGCGCGAGCCGGAGGGCATTATGCTGCTGGATGA
>JAFGEY010000471.1 GCA_016931365.1 Anaerolineae bacterium | reverse complement strand
TCAATTTCTGATCGCAGGTCTGTTATACCAGCAATTTCGTTTTTTGTTAAGGTTCAGATACGGATCAAGTGAACTCTAAACTCAAGAATATAGACAGGAGCCACAGATGATTTACAGACAATTGGGCCGAACGGGCCTCAAAGTCTCTCAACTCGGCTTTGGCGCAATGCGCCTGCCAATGACCAAGGTGGATGGCGGTGAGGCCGTAGACCGTGAGCTGTCCATCCCGATGATCCATCGCGCCTTTGAAGCAGGACTGACCTACATCGACACTGCCGTTGGTTACTGTAACGAGGACAGCCAGCGTGTCGTCGGCGAGGCGCTCAAGGGCTGGCGAGACAAGATCGTCGTTTCGACCAAGAATCACTATTACGGCGAGGACGAAAAAGAGTGGTGGGGAAACCTGGAAAACAGCCTGGCACGCTTGCAGGTCGAGTATATTGACATTTACAACCATCATGGCATCAACTGGGAACGTTACGAAAAAGATGTCGAGCCACGCGTGAGCAAGTGGATGCAAAAAGCCAAAGACCAGGGGCTGATCCATCACATCTGTGCCTCGTTTCACGACAACGTGGAGGCCCTCAAGAATTTGATCGATACTGGTTATCTCGAATCGATCACCCTGCAATACAACCTGCTCAACCGCGAGTTGGAGGAAGGCATTGCTTACGCAAAAGAAAAAGGGGTTGGCATCGTGGTGATGGGGCCGGTGGCTGGCGGGCGGCTGGGCGGCAACTCGGAAGTATTGCTCAAGGCCGTGCCCGGCATTGCGCGCGTGCCCGAACTGGCCTTGCGCTTTGTGCTCTCCAACCCCGGCGTGACCGTCGCCCTCTCCGGCATGAGCACCATGCAGATGGTCGAAGAAAACGTCGTCACCGCCGCCGACACGGCCAGCCTGTCGGATGAGGACAAGCAGTTGATCCAGGAACACGTCGCGCGGCTGGCCGAGATGGCTAAACTCTACTGCACCGGCTGCAAATACTGCATGCCCTGCCCGCAAGAGGTCAACATCCCCCACATTTTTGAGTTGTACAACATGGGCCAGGTTTACGGCTTGTGGCAAGTGGCCAAGGACGGCTATGCCGAATTCCCTGAATCGCGCTGGATAGGCGGCAAACAGGCCGACGAGTGCATCGAGTGTGGGGCGTGCGAGGAAAAATGCCCGCAGCACATTGAAATTCGCAAGCAGCTCAAAGAGGCACACGCAGCACTGACGGCGTAGCCAAGACCGAAACAGCAACAAGTCCGTGTGAGATCTCGCACAGACTTGCTTTTTACATTCTCTTATGCCATCGATTTATGTCCGGCGTATTTGCCTGACCGCCTGCGCCACGCGCAAAGCCAGGTTTTCGACTGTCGTCAATCCTACTGCGTCCTCGCCCGCCCGCCCGACGATCGCCGCGCCGGAATGGCTGTAGCGCGGCCCGTCGGCGACGGCATACATATCCTGCTGCAAGAAAAAGGTATGCATCGCTTGCAGGGTCAGCTCTTGCCCGCCGTTGCGAAATCCGCCGCAAGCAATGCCTGCCCCGACGCGGCCACTCAGCTCGAACCTGCCGCCGGTGCGAAAGAGCACCGTGCGATCCATAAACACTTTCATCTGTCCTGAAATCAGCCCCATATACACTGGGGAGGCCAGGATCAGCCCATCGCAGCGGCGGATCGCCTCAACCACCCCGGCCATATCGTCAATCTGGACGCATTGGCCGTCGCGGCAGGAAAAACAACCCCGGCACGGCGCGATCGATTTGTCGTGCAGCGAGAGATAGACCGTTTCGACGCCCTGCTTTTCGATCACCTCTAACGCGCATCGCAATGCAAAGGCCGTGTTACCCTCCGCATGCGGACTGCCGCAAATGCCAAGCACATTCATCGACCACCCTCCTTAGCCTCGATACCCGTGAGCGAATCCAATTCGGACAGGATGAACAAGATTGACAGACTTATTTTTTAACACGTATGTTATCGCTATATTTCTCAGATACCATTTGAATCCTGTTCATCCTGTCAATCCTGTCGAAACCCAGCTCTCATTCACGGGTATTGTCCTCACCCCAACGCCACGTCCAGGGTCATCATGACTGCAAAGCCAAGCATCGCGCCAATCGTCGCCACATCCGACAGCGACTCGCGCTGCGCTTCGGGAATCAATTCTTCGACGACCACGTAAATCATCGCCCCGGCGGCAAAAGCCAGCGCATAGGGCAGAATCGGCTGCATCACGATCACCGCCACCGCGCCCAGCACGCCGGCGATCGGCTCAACGATGCCGGAAAGCTGCCCGTACCAGAACGCCTTGAGCTGCGACATGCCCTCGCGGCGCAGCGGTACCGAGACCGACGTGCCCTCGGGGAAATTCTGAATGCCGATGCCCATCGCCAGAGCCACGGCCCCCGCAAAGGACGCCGATGGCAGGTTGGCCGCCAGCGCGCCAAAGCCCACGCCTACGGCCAGCCCTTCGGGAATGTTGTGCAAGGTGATCGCCAGCACCAGCAGCACGCTGCGCTGCCAGGTGGTCTTGATCCCCTCCGCTTCGCTGGTCGGAAATCCCCGGTGCAGGTGCGGCAGAATCTTGTCGACCGCCCAGAGAAAGCCGCCCCCGAGCAAAAACCCGACCGCCGCCGGCAGCCAGGGGATGCCGCCCGACGCTTCGGCCATCTCGATCGCCGGAGCCAGCAGCGACCAATAACTGGCCGCGATCAT
>JAFGEY010000470.1 GCA_016931365.1 Anaerolineae bacterium | reverse complement strand
TTTTACCTGCCCACGTTCGTGCTGATCGCCGTCGCCGCTGGTGTCGGCGCTGGATTCATACTCGACCGAGTCCGTGTCTGGACGACGCCCTCGGAAATCGAACAAAGAAAACCTTCTTCCTTTCCCGTCTATTATCTGCTCGCGGCGCTTTTTGGGGGCGCGATGATCTTGCTGCCCTCTGCCGGAGCGCGCTGGCAGGCGCTGCAAACCGGCGTGGTTTCTTTTTCCGCCAACACCTATGCCTACCCGGTCGAAAATCTGGCCGAACCCCGTCATCGGGCCCACTTGCAGGTTGCCTATGTGCCCGACGATGCCGTGCTGGTGCTCGACTGGCGCGGCCTGTACAGCGCGGTCTACCTGGCCCACGTCGAGCAGGGTCGCACCGGCATGACCTTTATCGAGGCCACGCCGCATGGGGGAGACGGTCGCCTGGCCGACTCGTTGCTCGATGACCTGGAGCAGATGGTGCGCGATGGGCGACCGGTCTTTGTCGAGCAGGTATACGAGCCGCTGCGCGACCGCTTTCGCGTTTTCCCGATGCCGCTCGGCAAGCTGTACCGCCTGTCGCTGCCGAATGACAGGTAAACTTGGATTTCCGCGTGCAGAAATGAACAAACTGTATCATCAAGAAACCAGGTTTTTGTCAAAAACCTGGTTTCTTTCCTATTTGGAAAATACCACAAACTTGTTTCAGTTGTCAAAGAAATCCTCGTCGCCGGCGGGCAGGTAGGGCCGCGCCGCCTCGACGTTGAACTCGACGCCCAGCCCCGGCCGGTCCCACACCTCGATCAGACTGTCCTCGACAATCGGGTTTGGCAGCCCCTCGACGATATCGTACCACCACGCCGGATTGCCCAGCGGATACTCGAAGGCGATATAGTTCGCAGGCAGCGTCGCGCAGACCTGCACCAGCGCGGCCAGGCCGATCAAGCCGTCGAAAACGCCGTGCGGGGCGATCAAAATGCCGTGCAGGTCGGCGTATTCGGCCACCCACTTGAGCTCGGCGATGCCGCCAATGTCGGCGGGGTCGGGGCCGATGATGTTGACCGCCTGCCGCTCGATCAATTCCTTGAAATTGTGCCGCAGGTAAATCTGCTCGCCGGTGTGGATCGGCGTGCTGGTGCTCATGGTGATGTCGCGATAGACGTCGGCCAGCACGTAGGGGTTGTAATCGCCGTTGACCGTGTCTTCGAGCCACATGATGTTCAGCGGCTCCAGCGCGCGGGCCAGGCGGATCACATCGGTGGGCATCCAGCCGGGGCCGCAGTCCAGCGCCAGGCCAACCTCGTCGCCCAGGACGGATTTCATCGCTTCGACGCAGGCGATCACGTGCTTGAGGCCGCGCTCGGTCAGCAGGCCGCGGTTGGAATGCGGCGCGCCGCCTTGACCGTCGCCGTAGAAAAAGTTGGGAACGTGGCGCGGCATCGGGCTGTGAAAGCCCACCCCCTGCTTGATGATGCTGAACCCCTCCGGCGCGGCTTTCATTTTGACCATATTGGCCGCGTAATCCTCCGGATTGTAGCCCTCCATCGGAAAGCGCACCCCGCCATTGTACACCCGCACCCGGTCGCGCACCTTGCCGCCGAGCAGCTTGTAGACCGGCGCGCCCGCCGCCTTGCCGGCGATGTCCCACAGCGCCATCTCGATCGCGCTGACTGCGCTGCCCCAGGGTTTGAAACTGCCCATACGGCGGATTTTGAGCATCACCCGCTCGACGTCGGTCGGGTCTTCGCCGAGCAGCCACTGCCTGTAAAAGAGGACGTGCGGCTTGAGATACGGCTTGCTCGATTCCGCCTCGCCCAGCCCACTGATCCCCTCGTCGGTGGTGATGCGGACGACGGGATTTTGACCCAGGATAGTGCATTTCAAATCGGTAATTTTCATTAATTATTCTCCTTTGACAAGATAACAACAGACCACCGACGGAGGACGGCTGATCGCCGACCGTCGACTATCGACTACGATCCAATCACCCCAACTTGACGTTGACAAGACCTTGATCGCGCGCGCACTGGGCCAGCGCCTGCATCGTCTCTTTCGATGGCGGCTCGAGCTTGCTGGCCTGGTAATCCAGGTCGAGGCTGCGATATTTGCTCTCGGCCAGGCGGTGAAAGGGCATCAACTCGTAGCTTTGCAGATTGGGCCAGGAGCGAATCCAGGCCGCAATCGCGCCGATCGCCTCCGGCGCGTCGTTGACCGTGGGGATGACCGGCGTACGCACGATCAACGCCAGGCCGGTCTCGGCCAGCCGCGCGGCGTTTTCGAGGATACGCCGGTTGGAGACCCCGGTCGCCCGTTGGTGCGCATCGTCATCGAACAGCTTGAGGTCCAGCATCACCAAGTCGAGCCAGGGCAGCAGTGCTTCGATCTGCTCCCAGCGGCAGAACGCCGCCGTCTCAATCGCCGTGTGCAGGCCTTCAGCCTTGCATCGCTGCAGCACCTCCAGGCTGAATTCGGGCTGCATCAACGGCTCGCCGCCGGAGAGCGTGACCCCGCCGCCGGAATGGTCGTAGAAAGGCCGGTCGCGCAGCACTTCGTCCAACAGTTCATCGACCGTCCACCAACGTCCGGCCATGACCAATGCTTCGGCGTAGCAGGTCTCCACACACTGCCCGCAGGCCCGGCAGCGATCGCGCCGGAACTGCCGCACTTCGCCTTCGAAGGTGTGCGCCCCCTGCGGGCAGCGCTCTAGACACGCCCCACAGCCAATGCACCGCGCCGGAAAAACCTGCACTTCGAGCTGCTTGCGCCAGGTTTCCGGGTTGTGACACCAGAAACAGCGCAACGGGCAGCCCTTGAAAAACACCGTGGTGCGAATGCCCGGCCCGTCGTGGATGGAAAAGCGCTGGACGTTGGTGATCAGACCATGCAGGCTGTTGGTTTCGTTGAAATCCATCTTACTCCGTTGATTGATCTATTTTTATAAAAACAAAATCAAGTGTGGCTCACGGCACACCTGCACCACTGTACAACGAGTTGGGCAGGTTGTCAAGTAATATCTGTGGCATCAGTTGTTTCCCCCCCCTAATGATAGTATAATGAGCATAATTGATGTTTGAGATGAATGGTGCATCGAGGGAAGCGGGAGCAAAAATGAAATCATATATCTGGATCAGGCGCATCGGGTTGGGCGTTGGGTTGGCCGGGATGATGCTCGCCGCGCTGTTGTGGCTGTGTGCAACGGCATCGACCCAGGCCACCGGGCAGCCCCCAGCCGTCACCCGGACAACGTCCTATGCACAGAGTGCCCCCGCCTGGGGATCGACCGAGCCGGTCTGGGGATCGACCGAGCCGGTCTGGGGATCGACCGAGCCGGTGACGATCCTGTTCACCAGCACGGAGACGATCCGCTGGAACATAGCCCCGTACAGTGCCGTGATCACCCTGCCCAAAGACCTGCTCTCCGCCTCAGGCTCGTATCGCCCACACGCCATAATCACCTTTACGCCGACCTCCGGCTATACGTTCACCGCGCCGCTGACCGCGCTGGATCAGTTTTTTGCCCTGGACGGCAAATTTGTCCTGGATGGTATGGCGGCAAGCCAGCCCCAGATCGAGGCACAGGCTGTCGCTTTTAATCCTGAAGCATTGCCTAACATCGAATGGTACTATCAAGACGCCGAGCTGCTGGGCGTTCAGGAGACATCGCTGCAGCTCTATGTCTACTGGAAACTTTTTGGACTGGAAGGCTGGGATGCCCAACCCGGCTCGATCTATCCCGACGGCAACCAGGCGGTTTTCGAAATGAGTCGAGTTGGCACCTATGGCTTTGGCGGCTACCGGGGGCGACTTTACCTGCCCATCATCCTAAAGATCAAGTAAGCAGAGGCTATCTCCTTGATCGCCATCTACCGTCGCTACACCGAACCGTTTGCCGTTGCCCTGATCCTGCTCTTTTTTCTGACCACCGCCGCGCCGATTGCTTACGGCAACACCTTTTCCTCGGCCTGGGATCAAGGCTCCTATCTGCGCCTGGGGCTGCAAATCCGCCACTGGCTCGCCCTCACCGACGGCAATCGGCATCCCCTGCTGCCGCTGCTGCTTGCGCCGTTTGCGCGGCCGGACATCGGCTATTTCACCTGGGCCAAAGTTCTGTCGCTCGTTCTCGGCCTGGCCGGATTACTGATCGTTTACTGGACTGCCCGCCGCACGCTGACGCCGCCCTGGGCCGCCGCCGCGACGCTGCTGCTGGCCGCCAACACCCACTATCGCATCGCCGCCGGGTACGTCGACGCCGAAGTGCTCTTTGTGTCGCTGACCCTGCTCGGCTGGCAGCAGATGGCCCAAACCGCGCAGCGTGCCGTCGAAAACCATCCTCGGGCCGCCCGCAGCGCATTGATCGCCGGGCTGCTTTGCGGGCTGGCTTACCTGAGCAAGGGCACGGCGACCTTGCTGGCTCTGGCTTTCGGTCTGACGCTGCTCCTTGTATTCGGCATCGGTGTGCTCAAACGGCGTTTCGTATGGGCCTACGCCGCCGGGTTTGCGCTGATCGCCGCGCCGCTGTGGATTTATAACCTGCGCGCCTACGGCAATCCACTGTACAACATCAACACCACACACGTCATGTGGCTCGATCATTGGGATGCCCGCTTTACCTTTGCCCCGTCCGAACTGCCCACCGCGCTGACCTACCTGCAAACGCACGCCTGGCCCGAAATTGCCGCCCGGCTGCTCGGCGGCCTTCTTCGCGCCCCCTGGCAGTGGTACCAGGCCGCGCACCTCTTTTGGCTGCCGCACGTGCCACCGGCCTGGCTGGTCTGGACGAGCATTGGCGCGGGCACAGCCCTGCTGTTCGGCATCGTCTGCTTGGCCCGGCAGCACTGGGCGCAGCGGAAGGTCAAATTTTGGCTCGGTTTAAGTCTATGCGCGATATTTTACGCAATGTTTGCCTGGTACACCCCGGTCGATGACTCGGCACGCTTTGTGCTACCCGCCGTGCCGATCCTCTACCTGGCGCTGTGCTGGGCGCTGCAAACCGCGCTCTCTCGTTCCCACGTGGAGCGTGGGAACGAGAAGACTGTGGTCTGGATCGCTTGCGCGCTCTTTTGCCTCGTCTACACTCTGCTCAAACTGGGCGATCTGCGCCTGTGGCGCGACCTGCCCGCGCACGACCGGGCCGAAAATGTCGACTCGGTGCAGTTTATCGATCAGCTCATCGCGCGCACCCGGCCCGGCGAGCGGGTGGTGCTCGGCCCCACGTTGGCCCTCGCCGACTGGCTGGCTTTTGACCGGGATATCCTCGCCATCCCCTACGTGCGGCAGGATTGGCGCTCGCTCAGCACGTGGGCAGTCGAAAACGAGGTCAAAACCATCGTGCTTGATTATGAAAGCTGGGACTGGCGCCGCCCGCTGCTGGCGCAGTATTTCGGCTTTCAAGGCGGGCTGGTCGCTGCCGAACTGCCCGCCGGGTGGACGCTGGCTTATCCCGCCCAGATGCCCTGCAACCCCTGCCTGTTCCGGTTCGACGGCCAGAGCGTCATCGACCTGGAACCAGAGCACGCGACAGCGTTTCGCTATGGAGATGCATTTCAACTGCTCGGTTTTGATCTCGCAACGGCAGTATCAGAACAATCAACTGCCAACATCATCTTGTACTGGCAAAAGCTCTATGAAATCGATCAAGACCTTCATGTTTTTGTACACCTGGTCGATCAACGGGGTCAGATCGTCGGTCAGCACGACAGCGTGATGGCCGGGGGCCGGCTTCCGGCGAGAGAAGTAATGGATAATCAAATCGTGCGCGACGTCCACCCGCTGCCAGCCCTGCCCGACGGCACCTATGCGTTGCACGTCGGTCTGTACGAGTGGGCAACCTGGCAGCGGCTGGTGGCCGTTTCAGAGATAGAGCTATTTTCTTCAACCGATTACCCGCCGGTCGGGCTGATTCGCGTCGAAAATGGGCTGATCGCGGCAGTTCAAACTGATTGACCTTTGCTCCATGATAGACTATAATCTTGAGCGGAGTTAAACATGGCAAATCCCCTATCCCACCTGGAAAATCTGGCCGAACAGCTCGTCGAGGGCACCTTTGCCCGTATCCTCGGCGCGCGCTTGCAGCCGATCGAGGTTGCTCGCCACCTGGCGCGGGCGATGGAAGACGGGCAGGTGATCAACGCGCAGGGCGAGATCGTCGTGCCCAACGAGTACCGCGTGCTGCTCAACCCAGGCGACGAGGCGGCGATGGCCCAGTATCGGGACGCGCTGGAAAAAGACCTGACCCAGTACGTCTCGAAGCTGGCCCGCCGCGCCGGAGCGACGATGGTCGGGCGGCCGCGCGTGCTGGTGCGCGACGACCCCGCCGTACCGCCCAAACGGGTGCGCGTCGAGGCGCAGTTGGTCAGCGCCAAGTATGGAGCCATCGACCTGACCCACACCCAAGAGATGCCCGCCGGCGCGCTGACCCTGGAAGAGATCGCCCCCGCTTTTGCCCTGTTTGACGGCTATCGACGCATGCCGCTCGACGAGGCAATCGTCAGCATGGGCCGCAGCCTGAACAATGACATCGTCCTCGACGATCCGCGCATCTCCCGCCAGCACGCCCAACTGCGGCGGCGTTACGGGCAATACGTGCTCTATGACCTCGATTCGACCGGCGGCACCACCGTCAACGGACTGCGCGTGCGTGAGGCGGTGCTCAACCACGGCGATGTGATCGGCCTGGCCGGGGTCAAGGTACGTTTTGAGCGTGCTGACGCTCCATCCGCACCTGCCCCATCGCCCAACGCGACGCAAATCCTGCCCGGCAGAGGGCCTCGCCCATGAGCCTCAACGTGCTGATCTTCATCCTGCGCATCGCTGGCGCAGCATTGTTGTATCTTTTTATGACCGTCGCCGTCCTGGTCGTCTGGCGCGACGGGCGCATCGCCGCCCGGCAGGTGGCCCAACAGCGCGAGGCAGAAGCCAAACCGCTGGGCCGGCTGGTCGTCGTCGAGGCGGGCAAAACCGGCTGGACGCACGGCGAGGCCTTTACGCTGGCCGCGGCGACGCGCCTGGGCCGCGCGCCGGCCAACACGGTCATCGTCGAAGATGCCTTTGCCTCCTCCGAACATGCCCTGCTCGCCTTTCGCAGCGGCCGCTGGTGGCTCCAAGACCTGGGCAGCCGCAACGGCACCCTGCTCAACGAGGAACGGCTGAATACCACCGCCATTGTCTCCACCGGCGATGTGATCGGCATCGGCGAGGTGAGGCTGCGGATCGAGTTGGGATAGAGATGGAGGAAGAAAAATGGAACACACGTTAACATTACACCTACCAGAGGACATCTATGAATCTCTGGTACAGGCTGCCGGAGAAACCGGACAGTCATTTGAAGGGTTGGCGATTCAATGGCTCAAAGACGCGGCCTATTACATGGCCCACGATCCATTCGAAAAATTCATTGGCGCACTGCATACCCAGCAATCTGATTGGGCTGACCGGCACGATCGCTACATTGGCGAGGCTCAAGCCGATGTGACATACGACACCAACTCTGAGGATCAGGCCGGTGAATGATCTTTTCGTAGACACTGCCGGATGGGGACATCTGGTCGACGCATCACAAAAGTACCATTCTCTGGCCGCGGCCATTTATCGACGTGACCGCCAGCAGGGGCGCAAATTGTACACCACTAACTATATCCTCACTGAGCTTGTCGCGCTTTTGATCAGCCCACTGCGCATTCCACGCATCACAACGATAGAGTTTATAGAAAGCCTAAAAACATCACCATTTATCCAAATCATTCACGTTGACGCTGTATTGGATGAACGAGCCTGGCAATTGTTCAAACAACGGGACGACAAGAATTGGAGTCTGGTTGATTGCGCAAGTTTTGTCCTGATGCGTGATATGGGGATCACTCAGGTTTTAACCACTGACCACCATTTTGAGCAAGCTGGTTTTGTTTGCTTGCTCAAAACCCAGTTAAGCAGAGATTTTCTTGCTTCTACACAGAAGTGAGTGTAGGAACAAAAAAACAGTCGGCCGGCGCGCCGCGTCGCCCGTCCATTTTCGACAAAGGCCATCAGAACAAGAGAAAATATGGACGCAT
This sequence comes from Anaerolineae bacterium, assembly GCA_016931365.1. The sequence continues at coordinate 20,055 of JAFGEY010000470.1, read as the reverse complement.
GATATCCGTCAAGCTCAAACCATTCAATCAATTGACACTCTGTGCCGTTCTCACCCTGTTCGTGATGGCGTGCCGTCCCACCTTGTTGCCGTCGCCCACTCTGACTCCCACATCCACATACACACCTGCCGCAACGCTCACCTCCACACCGACGTTGACCCGTACGCCGCTTCCAACCGTGACGCCCACTGCGACCAGTACGCCCATACCGTCGCCCACGGCGATGCCGGTGCCAACAAATACGCCTACGCCAGCCGGGTTCAAGTCCATATCGGCTCCAGTGGTGCATCCGGGGTGGACTTCGTATATGAATGCTAATCGAGTCAACGATATGACCTTCGATTATCAGGGTAATCTGTGGGTGGCGAGTAATGGTGGCGTCTTTAAATGGAATCTAGCGGACAAAACATACACCAGATATATGGTAGAACATGGTCTTGGGCATAATGCTACAGGGGCCATCGCTGCGGCACCTGATGGCTCATTGTGGGTCAGCACAGGAGAGGGTGTTTCTCACTTTGATGGGGAAACCTGGTCCTCTTTTACATCTGCAACTACTGGCAATGCGGCGTACGATTATGTTAATTCTATTCTTGTAGCCCCAGATGGTTCACTGTGGTTCAGTACGGTTTTGGGTACTGTTTTCAATTTTGATGGTCGGGATTGGACTCTTATCAATAGCAATCAGTATTGTGATGCCTCTCTAAAAACGATAACACCTCAAGGCAAATTGTGGTTTGGTACTGACGACTGCGGCGTCTTGCGCTTCGACGGACAAAACTGGGACACCTGGACAACCGCCGACGGTTTAGCTTCAAACACTGTTGTGTCTATCGCTGCTGCCTCTGACGGCAGTATGTGGTTTGGCACCGATAGCAGCGGCGTTTCACATTGGGATGGTCAGACCTGGATTACTTATACCATCATCGATGGCCCATCAAGTAATTCGGTTTGGACCATTGCCGAAGGACCAGATCAAAGCCTCTGGTTTGGCACCAGCAATGGGGTCTCTCGATTCGATGGCAAAGCCTGGACGACTTGGCACCTTGATGAGCAGTCGGTATCGTCTATCATTTTCGATCTCAATGGCGAACCATGGTTGAGTACCTCGTATGGTGTCTTTTATTATGATGGAGAAGAGTGGATTTCACACAATCTCATAGCCGATATCGGTGATGCCGGGCTGCCGAGCAACTCTATTGACTCCATAGCCGTTGCCCCCGATGGCGCGCTGTGGGTGGGCGGTACTTTTACCGGTGTAGCACATTTTGATGGGGAAACCTGGGGTGTTCAGGGCACGTGCGGTGGCCGATACGGCGATATGGCTAGATCGATCACAGTAGTCTGCGATGGCTCGCTGTGGATTGGAGATTGGGGCTGTGTCGCTCGCTTTGATGGCCAAACTTGGACCACCTATCACACCGCAGATGGCTTGCCAGATGACTTTGTGCATGTTATAGTTCAATCCTCGGATGGTGCGATCTGGTTTGGCACTTTTAAGAGTGGCGTCACGCATTTCGACGGTCAAACATGGACAACTTATACGACTGCGGATGGCTTGGCAGATAATTGTGTCTGGGCAATCGGTATCGCGCCAGATGGCACGCTCTGGTTTGGAACAAATGGCAAAGGAGTCTCTCGTTTTGACGGCAATACCTGGACAACGTTTACCGAAGATGATGGACTTGCCGGCAATGATGTTCGAGCCATTGCAATTGCGCCGGACGGGGCGCTTTGGTTTGGAACAGATGGCAAAGGGCTTTCCCGGTTTGATGGAAAAATATGGACAACTTGGACCGTTGACGACAGTTTAGCAGATAATTCGGTTTACGCTATTGCGGTAGCTTTGGATGGAACTTTGTGGTTTGGGACATATGGCGGCGTTTCTCACTTTGACGGCAAGACATGGACAACTTATACAACTAACAGTGGATTGGCGGATAACACAGTCAAGTCTATCGCCATAGCGCCAGATGGCTCTTTGTGGTTTGGAACATATTGGGGCATCTCACACTATGTGCCCTCGGAATAAAAACGGAATACGCATCACGTTTCACATTTTATCTTAAACCATTAAAGGAGAACTCTTATGCACCTCGTCCCCAACGCCATCATCGGCGGCAGCGGATTATACAATCTGGAAGGGCTGACCAACATTCAAGAGATTGACCTCGACACCCCCTTTGGCAAGCCATCGGACGCGATTGTCGTCGGCGAGATGGATGGTATTCGCGTCGCTTTTCTGCCCCGCCACGGGCGCGGGCACCGCATCTCGCCGACCGAGCTGCCCGTGCGCGCCAACATCTGGGCGCTCAAGAGCCTCGGCGTCAAGCGGATCATCGCCAGCAGCGCCTGCGGTTCGCTGCGCGAGGACATCGCTCCGCGCGACATCGTCATTCCCGACCAGTTGTTCGACCGCACCCGCTACCGCGCGCCGTGCACCTTTTTCGACGGCGGCATCGTCGCCCACATCGGCTTTGCCGGGCCGTTCTGTACCGGCCTGCGCCACATCTTGATTGACGGCGTCAAAGCGGCCGGGGCTGCCGTCCGCCCCAACGGGACGATGGTGGTGATGGAAGGCCCGCAGTTTTCCACCCAGGCCGAGTCGAAAGCCTACCGTCAACTGGGCTTTGACACCATTGGCATGACCGCACTGCCGGAAGCCAAACTGGCCCGCGAGGCCGAAATCTGCTATGCGTCGATGAACCTGGTCACCGATTACGACGTCTGGCACCCCGACCACGATCAAGTCACCGTCGAGATGGTGGTGAGCAACATGCAGGCCAACCTGGAAACGGCCAAGGCGATCATCCGTTACGCGCTGCCCAGGATGGAGGCGCTTGACCAGGAAGCGTCCTGCGCCTGCCAGAGCGCGCTCGCCGGGGCGATCATCACCGATCCGGCGAGCATCCCCGCCGACAAGAAGGCGCAGCTCAAACTGTTGATCGAGAAATATGTCGCGTGCTGAACACCCGCACCCCCTGAACTGGGCCGAACTCGCGCTGATTTTGCTGGCGCTGCTTTTCACTGCCACCGGGTTTGTGACGCTGGCCTATGCCGAGCAAGGCCGGATACTGCCGCGTTACGTCACCCCGATCCTGGTACTCGGCGCGCTGGCCCTCGCCGGATGGGGCGTGCTCAACTGGCGGCTGCCGGCGCACGACACGCTGCTCTTTCCGCTCACCGTTTTGCTGTGCGGCTGGGGGCTGATCGAGGTGGCCCGCCTGCAAGAGACGTTTCTCACCCGGCAGACCATCTGGCTGACGGCCGGGCTGGCGGCCCTGCTTCTCGTCGCTGCGCTTCCTTACCGCTGGTACTGGCTTGACCGCTTTCGCTACCTGTGGCTATTTGCCGGGCTGGGCCTGTTGGGCTTGACCATTCTGTGGGGCGTCAACCCCTTTGGCATCGGCGACCGGCTGTGGATCAACGTGGGGCTGTTTTACGTCCAGCCCTCCGAACTGCTCAAAATCCTGGTCGTCGTTTTTCTGGCCAGCTATCTGGCCGAAAAGCGCGAGCTACTCACTCTGACCCAGACCCGGCTGGGCCTCTTGCGCCTGCCGCCGCTGCCCTACTTGATCCCCCTCTTTTTGATGTGGGGCTTTTCGCTGCTCCTGCTGGTCTGGCAGCAAGACCTTGGCGCGGCGATGCTCTTTTTCGCCACCTTTTTGTCGATGCTTTACGTAACGACCGATCAAAAATGGTACGTCGTTCTCGGCCTGGGGCTGCTTGCTCTGGCCGCCGTCGGCGGGTATTACCTGTTTGACCGCGTGCGCCTGCGCGGCGACATCTGGCTCGATCCCTGGGCCGACCCACGCGGTGACGCCTACCAGATCGTACAATCGCTGCTGGCTTTTGCCAGCGGCGGCCTGTTCGGCAGCGGCATCGGCCTGGGACACCCCACGCCCTACATCCCCGTGGTGCACAGCGACTTTGTCTTTGCCGCCATCGGCGAAGAATGGGGTCTGCTCGGTGCGCTGGGGGTGATCTTGGCCTTGCTGCTTCTGGTCGCACGCGGGCTGCGCGCCGCTATGCGCGCCACTGTACCCTTTGTTACTTTGCTCGCCGTCGGCCTGTCGGCGCTGCTCGGCTGGCAAAGCCTGATCATCCTCGGCGGTGTGCTCAAGCTGATTCCGCTGACCGGCATCACCCTGCCCTTCGTCAGCTATGGCGGCAGCTCGATGCTCGTCTCGTGCATCATGGTCGGGTTACTGATCAAGGCGAGTGAACAATAAAGCCCAAAGTTTTTCTTGGAGTGTTTTCAGTGTCTAAAGATTTACTCGAACCAACAGACAGTCAATACCTGGAGATCATTTTGAATCGCATTCGCGCCTGCATAGATTACCAGCCGGCATTGGGGACGCGTCGCAAAATTACCTGGCAAGATTTTCAGCAGCTTTATGGGAGCGATCCATTCTATAGCTGGTTTGGGTTGGACGATCCCCTGATGTATGCTGCACATCGCGCTGCTGGCGGGATGACCTCGATCTATCGCCAGATTGGGCTGGGATGCGAAGAACTATTCCGCCAAATTCTTCAAGACCATCTGGGCTTGGCCACAGCACAGGTGATCTGGTCGTATGAAACAGGAACTGGCGACCGCAAGCGCCGATTTAGTCTGGATGGACGGATTCGGTTGTCCGATGTGGCTTCTGAAACCAGAAAAGCGCTGCTTGGGCAGTGGATTGTTGAGGCTGCGCGCCGGCTTGGCGTTACGCCGGAAATATCCGGCGCACTCGAAGGTATCGTATTTGAAATCCGTCAGGGGTACAAGAGCAAAGACTCCAAGCGCCAAAACGCTGACCTCGCCAACGCTGCAACAGCCTATACGCAGGGATATCTGCCCGTATTGATGGTGCTGTCCACGCAAATCGACGATGATCTGGTGGAGCGATACAGGCACGGCAGATGGTTCATTCTGCAAGGACATCTCCAAGATTCATCTTTTGACTCTACATTTGCTTTTATGGCACAAATCGTCGGTTATGATCTGGCCGGTTTGTTCCGCCGCCATTCCGACACCTTACGGGCAACGGTTGCCGAAATTTTGAGCGCTTTGCTGCAAGCAGGTAGCGTCGATGGTTGAACAGCGAGCCGATCTGACCTTTCAGTATAACCTCAAGCAGGGCCGGCATGGCTGGCTGCGACTAACGCCCGCTTATTCGGTCAAGATCGTCAGGCAGATTTTAGCCGATCAACCACAAGCCCGCCAGGTGCTCGATCCATTTTCAGGCACCGGCACGACCGGCCTGGTCTGCGCCGAAAACGGCTTTGCGTGCGATCTGGTCGAGATCAATCCGTTCCTGGTGTGGTTGGCCCGTGTCAAGACAGCCAGCTATCGACCCGAGCACCTGCAGAAGACGGAATCTGTCGCTCTGAATATATGCGCCGGACTAGAGAGCGATTCAACATGGTCATCGCTCTGGGTTCCGCCCATTCACAACATCGAGCGCTGGTGGCCCCAAGACCGACTGATTACCCTGGCCAGAGTCTATCAGGCCATCCATTCGTGTAGTTTATCGGGTTCACCCATTCAAGATTTGCTGTTGCTCTCGTTTTGCAACCTGGTGATCCATTGGTCAAACGCGGCCTTTAGCCATCAATCCATGTCATTCCAGGATGATCGTGCCAACCAACTGACATTTTTTGACCAGAAATATCAAATATTGTCACATTTTATGCAGTTGGTGCGTCAGATTGTGCAGGCTGCATACGCACCTCTATCGGAAACCGTTCGGGTATTTCAGGGAGATGCCCGGCAGGTCGATCAGTTTTTGCCCCTTCAGTACGATTGTGTGATCACTTCACCTCCTTACCCCAACCGAATGAGCTACATCAGAGAGCTTAGGCCCTACATGTATTGGCTTGGTTACCTGGAGACTGGGCGTCAGGCTGGAGAATTGGATTGGGAAGCAATTGGTGGGACTTGGGGCATTGCAACCAGCCGTCTTGAATCCTGGCGGACGGACGGTCGGCGCATTTTTTATCCTTTGTTTGACGAAATTTTAGCTAGAATAGCCGAACAGAGCCTTATTCTGTCCAGTTATGTTCATCGTTATTTCGTTGATATTTCAACCCATCTGGCTGCACTCTACCACGTTCTGACGCCTGGCGCCAAGGTGTTTTACATTGTGGGCAATTCGAAATTTTACGACGTGTTGGTGCCGGTAGAAAAAATCTATCAAAGTATTTTACAATCGTGTGGGTTTATTGACATCGATATTCAGGTGATCCGCAAACGCAATTCCAAAAAAGACCTATTTGAATATGTCGTTTCGTCAACTAGGCCGGGCTAGAGGTATGGCAACTCGTGGACTGGAAGGGCAAATCAAAGGGCTGGCAAATGTGCTGGCGATCTGTTTTGTCCTCGCCGCTTTGGGCGCGGGCTATTGGAGCGTCATCCGCGCCCCGGCACTGACCGCGCGCGACGACAACCCGCGCCGCGTCGAAGCCGAGCGGCGCATCCGCCGCGGCCACATCCTAGACCATCGCGGCGCGCCGCTGGTGGTCAGCCAGGCCGGGCCGCTGGGCGTGTGGGAGCGCGTCTACCTTGCGCCGGAGACCGCGCCGGTGGTCGGCTATTACTCGATCAACCACGGCGTGGGCGGCATCGAGCGTGCGTTCGATCCTCAAATTCGAGGTGAGACGCCGTTGTCACTTTTAGAACAGCTCCAGGCTGCCCTGCTGCACCTGCACCCGCAGGGCGTCAGCGTCACCCTGACCCTCGACCTGGCCCTCCAGCAAGCTGCCGATCACTCACTGGGTGAATGGCCCGGCGCTGTTGTCCTGCTCGATGTGCGCAGCGGCGACGTGCTGGCTCTGGTCAGCCACCCAACCTTTGATCCCAACACGCTGGAAGCAGATTGGCCCACCCTGCAATTTGACCCGCGCAACCCGCTGATCAACCGCGCCACGCAGGGACTTTACGCCCCGGGCGCGATCTTGCAGACGGTCACCCTCGCCGCTGCGCTGGAAGCAGGCCTGGCCGAACCGACCACCATCTACACCGACGACCTGGGTGTGATCCTGACCGTCGAGCCGCCGATCGCCTGCCCCGGTAATCCACCCAAGACGCGTTTTACCCTGGCCGAAGCCTACACATGGCCGTGCAGCGTGCAGTTTGCCCGGCTGGGGCTGCAATTGGGCGGCGAAATCCTGGCCGATTACACCACCCGGCTGGGCGTCGGCCTGTCGACAGGGCTGCCCATCGATGCTGCGACGGGCCGGCTTTTGGCGCGCGGCGTGTGGAGCGATTTGTTGGCCGCGCGCACGGCGATGGGGCAGGGTGAAGTGCTGGTCACACCGCTGGAAATGGCGCTGATGGTCTCGACGCTGGCCAACAACGGCCTGCGCCCGGCGCCCCGGCTGGTGCTGCAGGTCGGCGATGAAGATGTGCTGCCGGCAGGATCGCCTCGCCAGGTGCTGCGCGTCGAAACCGCGCAGGCTGTGCAGCAAATTCTGGCTCAATCGATGCGCGCCAGCATGCCAGATGCGCCGGCTACCGTCGCCGGGTATGCCGGGAGTGCCGACAGTGGCCTGCCGGGCGCGCCGCCGCACGCCTGGTTCATCGGCTTTGCGCCGGTCGAAGCGCCACGTTATGCCGTGGCCGTGATCGCCGAGCATGGGATCGACGGTTGGGCCGTCGCCGCGCCGGTGGGTGTGACGGTGCTCAACCAGGCGTTGAAAACCCCATAGATGCAAAAACGCCGCCGACTTTCCACAGTCGGCGGCGTTTGAGATGAGGCAGTCAAGTCGATCTATTGCCCCAACTCATCCAGCACGTCCTGCCGCCGGTCGATGGCCCAGGTGTATGTGGGGTCGATCTCGATTGCCCGGTCGAAGGCCAGGATCGCCTCACGATAGCGTTTGACTTCGGCCAGCGCCTGTCCTTTGTGTGCGTAAGCCCAGGCGTATTCATCATCGAGCAGAATCGCCTCGTCAAACGCCCCGGTCGCTTCGTCGCATTTGCCCCACAAACGCAGCGCCTCGCCCTTTTCAGCCCACACCCAGGAAAGTGAAGCATCGGCCTCGACTGCCCGCTCCAGGCAGCGCACTGCCTGTTCAAATTGCTCGGTCTGTCGATAGGCCTGCCCCATACTGCCCCAGGCCCAGCCATAGTTTGGATCGAGCTGAACGGCGCGCTCAAAGACTTTGATGGCCTGCTCGTATTCGCCCATTTGACGCAGCGCTTCACCTTTTTGCGCCCATACCCAATCCAGTTCGTTGTCTTGGGCAAGCGCGCGGTCGAGCGCTTGCAGAGCATCTTCGTAGCGTTCGAGGTTGCGCAAGACCAGCCCCAGGTTGCCCCAGGCCCAGGGATACTCCTCGTCCAGGGCGATGGCTTGCTGAAAGGCTTCGGCGGCCTGTTCATACTGCTTCATTTGACGAAGACAAAGCCCCTTTTCGCCCCAAATCCAGGCGACTCTGGCGTCGATGTGCAGCGCGCGCTCGATGGCTTCAAGGGACTGCTCGTAACGCGACATCATGCGATAAGATTGGCCCAGGCTTCCCCAAGCCCAGGCATAATCCGGGTCGATCTCGACTGCGCGCATGAAGGTGGCAACCGATTCCTCATAGCGCGCGGTCTGGCGCAGCGTTTCTCCCCTGGATCCCCAGGCCCAGGCATAATCTGGGTCCTGGGCGATGGCTTCGTCGAGCGCGGCCAGTGCTTCGGCGTATCGCTGGGCCTGCCGCAACCCTTCTCCACGATGCGCCCAGGCCCACGCATAGGTGGGGCGCAGTTCAAGCGTGCGCACAAAGGTCTCCTCGGCCAGATCAAAGCGCTCTTGCTCTCGATAAACCTCTGCCAGGTGTGCCCAGGCCCAATCATTGCGCGGCGCGAGCGCGATGGCCTGTTTGAAGGCGGCGATGGCTTCGTCGTAGCGATCCAGCTCGCGCAGGGCCTCACCCTTTTCAGCCCACACCCAGCCCTCAGGCTCCAGGGCCAGCGCGCGATCGAGCGGCTGCAAGGCTTCCTGGTATCTTTCCGCCTGGCGCAGAGCTTGTCCCAGGCTGGCCAAAGCCCAGGCATAATTCGGATCGACAGCAAGCGCTTCCGAAAAAGCGGCGATGGCCTCGTTGAAACGATCCAGTTGCCGCAGCACTTCGCCTCGACTGGCCCAGGCCCAGGCATACCGCGCATCGACGGCAATTGCCCGGTCGAGCACTTTTAGCGCCGCTTCATATGCACCGTTGAGGCGCAGCGCCTCTCCCTTGTGCGCCAACGCCCAGGTATATTGAGGATCGATGGAAATCGCCTGGTCAAATGAGGCGTCGGCGTCATCATACTGGCGCATCGCCACCAGCGTCTCACCACGCTCGGCCCAGGCCCAGGCATTTTCCGGCTCTTCGCGCAGCAGCAGATCAAACGCTTGCAGAGCCTCTGTCAAGCGACCGCCCTGCCTCATCGCCTGCGCCTTGCTGGATAAAGCCCACGAGTTCTCCGGGTTGAGTTCAATGGCGCGATTAAAGTGATTCATGGCATCGTCATAATGCCCCATCTGCCGCAGCACTTCACCCAGGTTGCCCCAGGCCCATTCGTATTGTGGATCGATCTCTAGCGCACGGCGAAAAGAGGCCACCGCTTCCTCAAGCCGCCCGGCCTGGCGCAGCGCCTCGCCGCGGTGGGCCCAGGCCCAGTCGTATTCCGAATTGAGCTCAAGTGCGCGATCAAAGGCGGCTACTGCCTGTGCAAATCGTCCCTGCCCGCGTAAGGCCTCGCCGCGCCGACTCCAATCTTCGGCAAACTGTGTGCTGTGGCCGGTAGTGTGGATGTTTTCATACCCCTTGGCCGCTTTGGCCGCCTTGCTCCATTTGTCCGATTTGTTCGCCATTGCTGCTCCTATCCCAAATAAATCGGAACTGAACAGGGCTTGGTCGCTCGGAAAGATCCTTGCACAGGCAATGGTTTCCATTGCAGGCAACGATCTTGGAAGATAAGCCCTGCTTTCTGGCTGAGCGAAACACCCCTGCCTTGATTGTACCCAAAACGGTTCAGATGCGCAAAATCGAATTGACCCGCATAGAAATTCAGTGTATAATCAAATCAATAGCATCAGTTTATTTTCTCCGGGAGGAGTAGGTGGTTCAAACCTGGTAGAGAAGGCGGGCCGTTGGCTGCAAGCCCCCGCAGGTTGATACTGCCGAAGGTCGCCCGGAATGAACTGTCGAAGAACCCGATGATTTGATTGCCGGGCGTAGACCGACACGGGATGCCCGTTACAGCAAAGCCTTGATGGTGGTCAGGGCGATGAGGGTGGCACTGCGGCAACGTATGCCAAAATGAGGTGGTACCGCGTAAGGGAGACGCCCTTTCGTCCTCGGAAAGCGCATAACGCTTTCTTGGGATGAAAGGGCGTTTTTGTTTTGATCAGGGAGGACACGATGAGTTTACCAAAGCGTTACAATCCAAGAACCCAGGAACCCGAACTCGATGCCTTGTGGCAGGAACAGGGTGTTTACCATTTTGCGCCCGACGGTGACGCGCCAGTTTACGCCATCGACACGCCGCCGGCAACCGTGTCGGGCAAGCTGCACCTCGGCCACACCTACTCGTACAGCCAGACTGATTTCCTGGCCCGCTTTTGGCGGATGATGGGACACAATGTCTTTTACCCGATGGGGTACGACGACAACGGCTTGCCCACCGAACGGTTGGTCGAGCGGTTGGAGGGGATCAGTGCGGCGCAGGTGGGGCGAGAGACCTTTAGCGAACGCTGCCGTGCTATCGGGTCAGAGGCCGGGCGGGAATACCGTGCTCTTTGGCAGCGGTTGGGACTGTCGGTCGATTGGCGTTATGCCTACCGCACCATCGACCACAGCACCGTGCGCATCTCGCAGCAGTCATTTCTCGATCTGACTCACAAAGGGTTGATCTATCACCAACGCGCGCCGGCCATCTGGTGTCCCACCTGCCGCACGGCCATCGCCCAGGCCGAATTGAACGATCTGGAACGGCAAAGCACCTTTTACACCGTGGTCTTTCTTCTCCCGCCAGATAATGACAGCATGGCCGCCGCCCAGCAGTTGGACGGCGTGTGGGGCGACACGGACGCCCGCCGCCTGCCCGTCGCCACCACGCGGCCCGAACTGCTACCCGCCTGTGTGGCCTTGTTCGTCCACCCGGACGACGCGCGCTACCACCATCTGATCGGCCGGCAGGCCAATGTGCCCATCGCCAACCGCTGGGTGCCTATCCTGGCCGACCCTCGCGCTGACCCGGCCAAGGGCACGGGCATCGTAATGTGCTGCACCTTTGGCGACCAGACCGACGTAGAATGGCAACGCGCGTACAACCTGCCATTGGTCGAGGCCCTCGCGCCCGACGGCACGATGACCACCTTATGCGGCGAACTGGCCGGATTGCCGACAGCCCAAGCGCGCACAAGAGTAGTGCAAACCCTACGCGAGTATGGTCTGATTTGGGATGAACAGCCGGTGGCCCAGTCAGTGCGCGTGCATGAGCGCTGCGATACGCCGGTCGAATACATCCTCACCGGGCAGTGGTTCATCCGCGTGCTCGATTTCAAGGAGCAACTGATCCAGGCCGGCGAGCAAATCGATTGGCATCCGGCGTACATGAAAACCCGTTACCGGCAGTGGGTGGAAAATCTGAACTGGGATTGGTGCATCTCGCGCCAACGAGCTTTTGGCGTGCCGTTTCCGCTGTGGCACTGCCCGTCTTGTGGGCAGATCGTGTTAGCCCAAGAAGACGAACTGCCGGTCGATCCGCTCTATGACCGACCCTGCCGGAGTTGCCCGTGCGGCAGTACGGCCCTTCAGCCCGAAACCGACGTGATGGACACCTGGGCTACCTCGTCGCTCACGCCACAGATCGTCGGACAGTGGCTCGACAACCCCGACCTGTACCGGCGGGTCTTTCCTATGTCGCTGCGCCCGCAGGCACACGACATCATCCGCACCTGGGCCTTTTACACGATCGTCAAATCCTGGCACCATTTTGGCGTCGTGCCCTGGAAATCCATTGCCATTTCAGGCTGGGGCATCGCCGGCGAAGGGATGGGCAAGATCAGCAAGAGCCGGGGCGGCGGGCCGATGTCGCCGCTAGAGATGATCGCCAAGTACTCGGCGGACGCGGTGCGCTACTGGGCAGCGAGCACCGGCCTGGGCAAAGATGCCGTCATCAGCGAAGACAAGATTGCCCTCGGACAAAAGCTAGCCAACAAATTGTGGAACGTGGCTCGTTTCAGCGAGCCTTTCCTGCACGATTGTCGACCAGACAAAATGCCCGCCACGCTTTCGCCCGCCGACCGATGGATTCTCTCGCGCACACAGCATTTAATCGAAACAGCCACGCAGTTTATGCAGCAATACGATTACGCAGCGGCCAAAAGCGAAATGGAGAATTTCTTCTGGACCGAGTTGGCCGACAATTATCTGGAAATGGCCAAGTTGCGGCTCTACAACGAGAGCGATCCCGGCCGCGCGGGCGCGCGGTGGACACTCTATCACACTCTGCTCACCATGCTCAAGCTTTTTGCGCCGTTTTTGCCTTACGTCACCGAGGCGATTTACCGGCACTTGTTTGCCGCCGCAGATACGGTATCGATCCACACTGCACGCTGGCCGGTTGCCGACAGCGCGCCGTCAGATGGCGAACTGTGCAGCGACGAGGCCGAGGCACACGGCGAAATTTTGTGCCAGATCGCCACTGCCGTGCGTCGCTACAAAAGCGAGCACAGTCTGCCTCTAGGCAGCGAGCTGGCTCAACTGTCCCTGTCTGTGTCTGATCAGGCATTGGCCGAGATGCTTGGCGCTGCTCAGGCTGATCTGGTCAGCATCACTCGTGCCCGGATCGTGCGTATCGTCAAAGCTCCGGATCGTGCCTCCGATGCTTCACTGCCGGAGTGGGGTATCGAGATCGCGATCGACGGAGCGTAGACGAGCCGATCAACAGTGAAGGGGAGATTCCGGTTCTTACTTTACGTGAACGTGCGTCGCTTTGCATTGTTTTTTTGACAAGAGAAGGGTTATGTGGTACTCTACATGATGTAGAGACCACATCGAGTTGAACTGCCGGGTATAAGAGATGATGCAGAATTCATTTGGCGCTACCGTTCTGATTGTCGATGATGATGAGATCGATCGCACCATGCTGCAGCAAGTCCTGGATCATCAAGGATATGCAACTCTGGCTGCAAGCAATGGCGCAGAAGCGATCTCTCTGGCCCAGCAGACATTTCCCGACCTGATCTTGCTCGATCTTTTTCTCCCCGATATGGCCGGCTTTGCGGTATGCGAACTGCTCAAAGCCGTTCCGCAGACGCATGACATCCCTATCCTCTTTGTCAGCGGCTCGGACAGGTTGGATCATAAGAAAAAAGCCTTTGCCGTCGGCGGAGTAGACTATATTACCAAGCCCTTTCAGATCGAAGAGATTTTCACCCGCATCCAGACCCACCTGACGATCCGGCAACTTCAAAAGCGGCTCGAACAAAAGAATGCCCAGCTCGAGCAAGAACTGGGCGACCGCCGCCGCCGTGAAGGGATTCTGCGCAGTTTCGCCGTGCGCCTGCAAACCCTGCACGAGATCGATCAGTCGATTTTGGCCGCGCACTCGCCGGAAACCATCGCCGTGGCTGCTGTGGGGCGCATTCGACAGTTGGTGCCTTGTCAGCGCGTGATCGTGATCGAGGTGGATGAGGATGGGCAATGCAAAACGCTGGCTGCTGAGTCAAGCGGCGATCTGGCCCTCGCCACCGATGTTCAGTCGCGCCAGTGTATGCTAGAAGAGTCGCTGCTCCGTCAGGGTAACGTCCTCGGTGTGGGCGATCTGGATGCTCTATCCAACCGTTCATCCATGCAGCAAATGCTGTACGACGAAGGCGTTCGCTCCTACATCGTTGCACCGCTGATGGTACAAGAAGAACTGGGTGGCACGCTGCACCTTGAGGCCCGCGCGTCGAATGTGTTCAATCACGAGCATGTCACGGCGATCATTGAAATCGCTGCTTTGTTGGCCATCGCCATCCGTCAGGTGCGGTTGTACGATCTGGCCCAACAAGAGATCCTGGTACGCCAGGCTGCCGAAGCGGCTCTTCGCGCATACACCGCCGAGTTGGAAGCGAGCAATGCCGAACTGGATGCCTTTGCCCACACCGTCGCCCATGACCTGAAAACGCCGCTCACCGCGTTGATCGGCTATAGCCTGCTCCTCGAACGCCGGTATGACCGCATCAGCCCCGAGCAGGTGCACGACGGCTTGCATGTGATCACCCAGAATGCACAAAAAATGGACAGCATCATCGACGAACTGCTCTTGCTGGCCAGCGTGCGCAAACTGGACGACATCAAAATCAGCCCACTGAATATGAGCACGGTGGTCGAGCAAGTCAGAGAGCGGCTTTTCCCGCTGATCGATGAACGGCAGGCCGAACTGGTCTTGCCCGAACGCTGGCCGGTCGCTTTGGGCTACGGCCCGTGGATCGAAGAAGTGTGGGCCAACTATATCAGCAACGCGATCAAATACGGCGGCTCGCCCCCCCATATCGAGTTGGGCGCAGACGAGGACGTCGAACAGGCCTCCGACAGCGGCCCGGTGACGCGTTTCTGGGTGCGCGACAACGGCGACGGCATTCCCCTCGAGCAGCAAGAGCAACTGTTTGGCCTCTTTACCCGCCTCGATCGCGATGCCAAGGTTGAAGGCCACGGCCTGGGCCTGTCCATCGTCAGGCGCATCATCAACAAACTGGGCGGCAAAGTCGGCGTGGAGAGCGAGGTCGGGCAGGGAAGCCGGTTCTATTTTACTCTGCCAATACCATGATCCTCACCCTGATCAAACCCAACATTGGCCGCCTGGAGCACAGCCTCTTTGTCGATGAGGCGCGGATGGAGCCGCTGCAACTGGGCGTCCTCGCCGCGCTGACCCCGCCCGATGTCGATGTCATCCTCTATGACGATCGCATCGAGCCGATCCTCTACGATGAGCCGGCAGACCTGGTCGCGATCACCGTCGAAACCTTTACCGCCCGCCGCGCCTACGAGATCGCCGATGAATACCGCGCACGCGGCGTGCCGGTGATCATGGGCGGCATGCACGCCACGCTCCTGCCCGGCGAAGTGGCCCAACACGCCGACAGCGTTTACACCGGCGACGCTGAAACCTTGTGGGGGCGGGTGATCGCGGATGCGCGGCAGGGCGAACTCAAGCCGCGCTACAACGCCCCGGCCGGCCCGCCGCAGCCCGGCACACTCACCCGGCGCGACCTGTTCAAAGGTAAGGGCTACCTGCCGCTCACACTGCTCCAGTTCAGCCGGGGCTGCCGCTTTCGCTGCGAATTCTGTGCCGTCAGCGAATATTTTGGGCACACCCAATACTGCCGCTGCGTCGACGAGATGGCGCAGGAAATCCGGGCCCAGGGCCGCCGCCACCTCTTTTTCGTCGACGACAACCTGCTCGCCGATCACCAGGCCGCCAAAGCGCTCTTTCGCGCGTTGATCCCGCTCAAGGTCAGGTGGGTGTCGCAGGGCAGCATCGATATGACCGGCGACTGCGAGCTGATGTCCCTGATGGCGCAAAGCGGCTGCCTGGGCCACGTGATCGGCTTTGAGTCGCTCGATCCGGCCAACCTGCGGGCGATGGGCAAAGCGCCCAACCTGCTCGGCGGGTTCGAGCGCTATGAAGCCCAGTTGGAAACCCTGCGTCACTATGGGCTGCAAACCTGGGCCGCTTTTACCCTGGGACACGATCACGACACGGTCGAATCGATCGAGGCAACGATGCAGTGGGCGCTGGAAAAGAAATTTGCCTTTGCCGCCTACAACGTGCTGATGCCCTATCCCAACACACCGCTTTACCGCCGCCTCCAGGCCGAAGGCCGCCTGCTCTATGACGGCAAGTGGTGGCTGCACCCCGAGTATCGCTTCAATTATGCCGCGTTTAAACCCAGGCTGATGAGCGCCGACGAACTGACCGAGGCCGGATTTCGCTGCCGGGTCAAATACAACAGCGCCGGGTCGATCCTGCGCCGCGCGTTCGATTTCAAGACCCATATGCGTTCGCCCTACCGGCTGGCCATTTACGCGCTCTATAACCCGCTCTTTCGCCGGGAGACATTCAAAAAGCACGGTATGCGCTTTGGGTTGAAATAATGCGTGAGGCGTGAAACGTGAAGCGTGAATCACAAAGTCATCACGAATCACGATTCACGATTTGTTTACAAATCGACGGTATTTTATGGATTTTAAATTCGAACTCGCCGCTCCGCAAGACGACCCCGCGCTGCGCCGCCTTTTGGCGACCAATGCCATGCCCGGCAGCATCGCCGTCACCTTTGAGCGCGAGCCGGACTATTTTCTCGGTTGCAGCACCATGGGCCGCTTTTGGCAGGTGCTGATTGGGCGAGATGTGCACAACGGCGACCTGGGCGCCGTGCTCTGCCGCGCCACGCAGCCGCGATGGGTCAACGGCGAGGTGCGCGAGGTCGGCTATCTGGGCCAACTCCGCGTTGATGCGCCGTATCGCGGGCGCTGGGTGCTGCAACAGGGCATCGACGCGCTGCACACCCTGCACCAGGACGGGCGGGCAACGCACTATCTCTCAGCCATCGCCGACGAGAACCGGGTGGCACTGGGCGTGCTGGTCGAGCATCCCCGGCCCTCGTTTCCCACGATGCGCCAGGTCGCCCACCTGCACACGCTGGGCATCATCCTGGGCCGCCCCCGGCCAACCCAACGATCCCCCTATCAGATCGAACGCGGCTCTGCCGAAACGCTGCCCGAGATCGTCGCATTTCTACACGAATGGGGCGCAAGGCGGCAGTTTTTCCCCGCTTACGCGGCCGCCGATTTCGACGAGGCCGAATATGCCACACTGCGCGACTTTCGGGTAGACGATTTCGTCGTCGCCCGGCAGCATGGCGAGATCGCCGGCGTGACCGGACTGTGGGATCAGAAAGGTTATAAACAAACGGTGGTGCAGGGATACGGCGGCGCGTTGCGCTGGCTGCGGCCGCTTTACAACCTGGGCGCGCCACTCCTGGGCATTCAGCCGCTGCCGGGCATTGGCGAGCAGATCAAGTCGGCCTATGCCAGCCTGATCTGCGTTCAAAATGACGACCCCGAGGTATTTCGCGCCCTCCTGCGCCGGGTATACAACCTTGCCGCCGGGCGCGGCTATGCCCACCTGATGCTCGGCCTGGACGAGCGCGATCCACTGCTGCCGGTCGCCGAGGCGTACCCGCACATCGCCTACCTCAGCCGCCTGTTCCTGGCCCATTGGCCCGAAGCGCTTGACCTCGATTTGGACGACCGCCTGCCCTACATCGAAATCGCCGCGCTGTAAAATGGACAAAACCAACTCTCTATGATAGAATAGCGTCTGTGTGTAGGGGCACAGCAGGCAACACGGGCAACACAGGCAATGCTTCGCATTGCACGTTGCCCGTGTTGCACGTGCCCCTATTATGATGTTTGGAGGATATCAACGATGCAAATCGGCATTGTGGGGCTGCCCAACAGCACCAAAACCACCATCTTTAACGCGCTAACCCGGAGCCAGGCCGAGACCGGAGCCTACAACACCGGTCAGGTCGAAGTGAACACGGCCATTGTCCAGGTACCCGACCCTCGCGTCGACCGCTTGAGCGCGATGTTTAACCCGCACAAGACGACCTACGCGCGAATTCAATACAACGACATCGCCGGCCTCAAGACCGGCATGGGCAAAGAAGGCAGCTTGAGCGGCGCGCTGCTCAACGCCATTGCGCTAAATGACGCGCTGCTGCACGTGGTGCGCGCCTTTGAGGACGACAACGTTCCCCATTCCGAAGGCGGGGTCAATCCGGCGCGCGACTTGGCCGCGCTCGATTTCGAGTTCCTGTTCTCCGATCTGGCTGTCGTCGATCGGCGGATGGAACGGCTGGCGCACGACCTGGGCAAGCGCGGCGCGTATCCCACCCGCCAGGCCGATCAGCAAGAATTCGACATGCTGATGCGGATCAAGGAAAACCTGGAGCAAGAAATTCCGGCCCGCGACCTCGATCTGACGCCGGAGGAGGAAAAACGGCTGCGCGGCTTCCAACTGCTGACCCTCAAACCGACCCTGGTGGTGCTCAATGTGGGCGACGAGGGCGAAAACGATCCGTCCCGCTACGTCGATTATCATCACCGCCACACCGACGTGATCTGCCTGCGCGGCCAGCTAGAGATGGAGATCGCCCAGCTTGAGGGCGAGGAAGCCGAGTTGTTTTTGCAGGAATACGGCATCACTGAGCCGGGGCTGAACCGGCTGATCCGCCTCAGCTATGACCTGCTCGGCTTGCAGTCCTTTTTCACCGTGGGCGAAGACGAGGTACGCGCGTGGACGGTGGACAAGGGAGCAACAGCGGTCGAAGCGGCAGGCGCCATCCACTCTGACCTGGCGCGCGGGTTCATTCGCGCCGAGGTAGTGGCCTATGACGACCTGATGCGGGCTGGGTCAATGGCCGAGGCGCGCAAGGCGGGCCGCTTCCGGCTGGAGGGACGCGATTACGCCGTGCAGGACGGCGACATTCTAAACATCCGCTTTAACGTGTAAAAGCAAATCCCCGGTTTCTCTGAGAAACCGGGGATTTGTTTATAGTGGAGCATCGCCCCAATCCGGCACGGCGAGAATTTCCCCATCGCGCAGCGCCGATTGGTGCGCCGTCACCCCGGCGGCCATGTAACGCACCGCCTCCCACACATTGATCGCCGGTGTGCGGTCGTGGGCCACGGCATCGACAAACTCGTGCACCAGGTAAGCGTGCGACCCCTCGTGCCCGCCGTAAAAGCGCTCGCCCACCCCGGCGCGAAATGCTTCCACCACTTCCGGCGGCAGCGGATCGCGCATCTCGTCGACGGTCAACGGGATGCAGCCCTGCACCGTACACCAGCGATCGTGCTCGAAACTGCCCCTGGTGCCGTAAATGCGGAACGTCTCCCGCCCCGGAATGCCGATCTCGCGGCACTCACAGATGCGCATCGTCGCGCCATTGCTCATGGTAAAGAGGGCCGTCTCGTTGCTGAACGCTGCATCGGCGAAATACGGGTCGGCGGTACGGTTGGCAAAGCCCCAGGCGCACACCTTGACCGCGTGCACCCCGGCCTCGACGGCTGCACCGGCCGCTGAAGCCGACATGACGCTGGTCGGCCCGCTGATCGAGTGGGTTGGATAGTGCATCGGGCCGCCGCGCACGCCGCGTTCGCGGTAGGCAGCTTCCAACGCCAGCCACTCCTGCCCGGCCCGGCTGGCCAAGCGGCTTTCCTGCACCCGGCGCAGGTTAGAGGCCGGCCAATCGACGTCGTGCAGGTATTCGCCCTCGCTGTAGACAAATGAGCCAAAAGCCCCCTCCCGCGCGCGGCGGCGGCAGTACATGGCCTGCGGGTGGAAAAAGGTCGTCTCGCCGAGCATATAGTGCTGCTCGGTGCGGCGACAGGTTTCGACCAGCCGGTCGCACCACCCCAAAATCTCGTCGTCGTCGGGGATGCTGATCACCGGCACTGCGCTGTAGACGTGCTTGCCCGCCTCCATGGCCTGGACGCACTGCGGCGCGTGCAGCCAGGGCTGGGTGATGATCGCCAGCGCGTCGAGATCGCTGCGACAGATTTCGTCCAGCGACTCATACACATCACGAGGATTAAATTTGGATTTCCAGGACTCTTTATGAGTGAATCGAGCCACGCGCTCCGGCTCGCGGTCGCACAAGGCGATGCGATCCACCAGCGGGTGGCTGGCAAACAAATCGGCAAATTGGCTGCCGAACGATCCCAAGCCGACCAAACCAAGACTGATGCCCATCAGCTACTCCTTGCCATGTAAAGATAACGGGCGTGCGCGCCGGCCTTGACGGCGGCCATCACACCCTCGGCTTCGCCGTGACGGTTGTCGTACAAAAACGAATTCCCTTCGGCGGCAAAATCTGCTTTCAACGCCTCGGTCACCTGCTTTTTGAGCTGCGCGTGGGCGTAATCGGCGGCGGTAAAATCCCAACTCTGAAACGCCAGGCCGTGTTTGGTCAATACATCAGCCAGCGGCGTCTTGTCGGGCGGCAGTGTGGCCCTGGAAAATCGCTCAAGGGG
>JAFGEY010000469.1 GCA_016931365.1 Anaerolineae bacterium | reverse complement strand
TCGTCACCGAAGTCGATCCCTTCCGCGCCCTCGAAGCGGTGATGGACGGTTTCCGCGTGATGCCGATGCGTCAGGCGGCCCGGATCGCCAATTTCATCGTCACCTCGACCGGCGACAAGAACGTGGTCGGCAAAGACGATTTTCAAGTGATGAAGGACGGCTGCATCGTCGCCAACTCGGGCCACTTTAACGTCGAGATCGACATCCCGGCGTTGGAAGCGATGTCGGTCAGCCAGCGCGAAATCCGCTGGCAGACCCACGAGTACGTCCTGGCCGATGGCCGCCGCATCTATCTGCTGGGCGAAGGCCGCCTGATCAACCTGGCCTCCGCCGAGGGCCACCCGGCCAGCGTGATGGACATGTCCTTTGCCAACCAGGCCCTCGCCGCCGAATATCTGGTCAAGCACAGCCGGGAACTGGAACACAAGGTCTATCCCGTGCCCGCCGAACTCGACCGCCAGATCGCCACACTCAAGCTCAAAGCGATGGGCGTCGAAATTGACGTGTTGAGCAAAGAGCAAGAAAACTACCTGGCGAGTTGGGAATCGGGGACGTAATTCGTGAAACGTAAAGCGTGTTAGATATATTTCACGCATCACGGTTTACGTTTCACGGAGGTTCCTATGGTTCAATGCATCCATCATCCCGAATATCCGGCGATTGAGCACTGTGAAAGCTGCCATGTGCCGCTGTGCGGGCAGTGCCTGTGGTACGCCGAAAGCGGACAGCGGCTGTGCGAGCGCTGTGCCCGGGCCTGGCAAGAGGCCGGCCACACGGTGCTGCCGCCGGAGCAGTTTGCCGAGGGCATCCGCCCAACGCTCGATCCATTGCGATACAAGCCGCAGATGCCCAGCCTGTATTCAGGCAACAACATCGACCTGGCCGCGTTTGCCGCGGCGTGCCTGGGTGGAATGATGCTGCTCTACTGCGTGCCTTGCCTGAATGTCCTGGCCCCACTGTTGGGCCTGCTGCTGGGCATTCTGGCCCTGGTTGAAGCCGGCCGCGCCGCCAACCCCAACCGCACCCGTCTGCTGGCCGGCATCGGCGTCGCCAGCGGCGGGCTGGTCGTTTTGGGCGGCATACTGTGGATCGGGTTCACCGTCCTGACGCCCATCATCATGCTGGTCATCGACTCGATGACCAAAACACCCTGACATGCATCGTGCAATCCATACCCTGCACAGATTTGATACAAGTTATAACACAATATAAAATAAAGGAGCTTTATAATGACCATTTCGTTTATGAACTCACCCAAGTATTTTTTCACCTCGGAATCGGTCACAGAGGGCCACCCCGACAAAATGTGCGACCAGATTTCCGACGCCGTCCTGGATGCCATCCTGGCCGACGATCCCGACGCACGCGTGGCCTGTGACTGCTTTGTGACCACCGGGCTGGTGCTGGTCGGCGGCGAGATCACCACCAGCACCTATGTCGAGATCGCCGACATTGCCCGCCAGACTATCCTCGACATTGGCTACGACCGCGCCAAGTACGGCTTTGACGGCGAAACCTGCGGCGTGATCGTTTCGATCAAGGGGCAAAGCGCCGACATCGCGCGGGGCGTGGACAAGTCGTTGGAAATTAAAGAGGGCGAAACGGTGGCCGAGGACGAACTCGAAGTGCTGGGAGCCGGCGATCAGGGTATGATGATCGGCTTTGCCTGCAACGAGACGCCGGAATATATGCCGCTTTCGATCTCGCTGGCGCACAAGCTGTGCCGCCAACTGGCTACGGTGCGCAAAAACAGAACGGTGCCCTACCTGCGCCCCGACGGCAAGAGCCAGGTCACGGTCGAGTACCACTATGGCAAGCCGGTGCGTGTGGACACAGTGGTCATCTCCACCCAACACCATCCCACCGTGACGCACGAGCAGCTTGAAGCCGACGTGATCGAGCACGTGATCAAAGCGGTGGTGCCGGCCAATCTGCTTCAAGACACGCGCTATTTCATCAACCCCACCGGCCGCTTTGTCACCGGCGGGCCGCAAGGCGACGCCGGATTGACCGGCCGCAAGGTCATCGTCGACACCTATGGCGGCGTGGCCCGTCACGGCGGCGGCGCGTTTTCCGGCAAAGACCCCACCAAGGTTGACCGCTCGGCAGCGTACATGATGCGCTACGTGGCCAAGAACCTGGTCGCGGCAGGGATCGCCGACCGGCTGGAAATCCAGGTCAGTTACGCCATCGGCGTCGCACACCCGATGAGCATCGCCGTGGAGACGTTCGGCACGGGCAAGATTCCCGACGACAAAATCGAAATCTTGATCAAGCGGAATTTCGACCTGCGTCCCGGCAAGATCATCGAATACCTGGATCTGCTCCGCCCCATCTTCAAACAGACGGCCGCCTACGGCCATTTTGGTCGCGACGACCTCAACCTGCCCTGGGAAAAGCTGGATATGGTCGACTCCCTCAAAGCGCAAGCTGGACTATAGCTTGCCAAGCTGGGTTGTAGCTTGCCAAGCTGGGGGGCGCATTTCTTTTTGGGGGAAACGCGAGAGTGCCCCTACAACTTTTGGCCGCCGGAGTCGAGGCTTTAGCCGGTTGGGGATGCGC
>JAFGEY010000056.1 GCA_016931365.1 Anaerolineae bacterium | reverse complement strand
TGGCCTGGTCGATCCCGGGGTTGCTGGTCTCCGGCGAGTGGACCTACCTGGTCAGTATTGGGCTGGTTGGGGCGGCCTGGTTGGTCTGGAAAGGCGCGCATCTCGCGCACAGCACCGCGCGGTTCGTGCTGCGCATCGTCGCCGCGTGTGCGTTGTTGAGCGGCGCCGCCCTCTTTTTTCTTGTCGATTTGAACCGCATGTGGGCATTGGGCGATCCGGCCATGTTCAACTCGATCCTCCGCACCCTCTTTTACTCGGCAGGCACCGTGCCCGTCCAGCTCAGCGTATCCCTGGTGTTGGCCTACATCCTCTTTCAGAACATCAAAGGGCGCGGGTTATTCCGGCTGATCTACTTTTTGCCCTACATCGCGCCCACGGTCGCCACGTCGGTGGTGTTCAAACGCATCTTTTCGCTGCGCGACACCGGCCTGATGAACCAGATCATCGGCGTCGCAGGCATACCCCCATTGCGCTGGCTGCACGAATCCAAGTCGATCATGCCGCTGCTGGTCAATACGATCAACAATACCCTCAAAACCAACCTGGTCTGGCCCGACATCGGCGGGCCGTTGGGCGCGCTCTTGAGCGGCCCCAGCCTGGCGCTGATCTCGATCATGATTTACAACTGGTGGGTCTATATCGGTTACGATGCGGTGATCTATCTCGCCGGCCTGGGCAACATCCCTCACGACCTGTACGAAGCCGCCGCGATCGACGGCGCAGATCGCTGGACATCGTTTTCCAAGATCACCATCCCCTTGCTGTCACCGACCATCTTTTTCCTGGCGATCATGGGCACCATCGGCACGTTCAAGGCTTTTAACAGCGTCTGGGTGCTGTACGAGCGCACGTCGCTCGACACCGTCGACACGGCCAGCATCCTGATCTTTCGCACCTTCCGCAGCGACGGGCAGTTCGGCGAAGCGGCAGCGATGTCGTTCATCCTGTTTGGGATCATTTTCGCGCTATCCAAAGTCCAACAGCGCATCGGAGACAAGTTGGTGTTCTATGGCTAACACGCAAACCTCAACGGGCAACTGGTTCCGACGCAACGCGACCAAGATTTCGATCTATGCGGTCTTGAGCGCCGGATCGGTGATCATGCTCCTCCCCTTTGTCTGGATGCTGAATACCTCGATCATGACCCTGGGTGAAGCCAACTCGGGGCGCTTTTTCCCCCGCGCCGTTCGCCTGACCTGCCCGCACGTCAACCTGCCCAAGACGGTCGAGGGCAGCGTAACCGGTTTCAAGGTCAGCCCTGCTTTGCGCGAAGGCGCGTCCGAACTGCCCACCGACAGCTATTACGTCGAAATCCGCCAGGAAGAAACATCGAACGCGTGGCAGTTCCGGCTGGTGGACAATAAAGGCAATCCGGTCGAGATTGATTCGCTTGAGCAGCCCGGCAGCCCGTTTACGGCCGACTGGCAGCCTTTGCCCCCGGCTGGCGGCCCGTTCGACACCGAGCGCGGCCTGACGATCACCTTTGCCCCGGCCGGCAACTATACCGTCGCCGACCGGCGCAGCGGCTCGGCGCGCATCGACTATGTCAACTGCTGCCAGTATCCCACCTGGACGCTTCAAAAACAACTGGCCGAACAGGCCGAACGCCGCTACACTGGCCCGGAAATGTCCGAAGATTTGACCACCTGCCGCACATTCGGCCACCAGGTGTCCTATTTTTTCGTCGATTTCCTGGGCAGCAACTATTGGCAGGCCTGGACCACAGCCAAGTTCAGCAAATACGTGACCAACAGCATCATCATCACCGGCGTCACCATCGCCGGCACGCTGGTGCTCTCGACGCTGGCCGCCTATGCCTTTGCGCGGATCGAGTTCCCCGGACGGAGCGCCATCTTTGCCCTGCTGCTTTCGACCATGATGATCCCGGCCACGGTGACCATGATCCCCAACTTTTTGACCATCACCGGCAACAACCCGCTCCTGCCCTTTATCAGATGGTACGACAAACTGCCGGCGCTGACCGTGCCCTTTATGGCCGGGTTCTTTGACATTTTCTTGCTGCGCCAGTTCTTTGCCCAGATTCCCAATGAACTGTGGGACGCCGCCCAGATCGACGGCGCAGGCCATTTTCGCTTCTTGTTCAAGGTCGTGCTGCCGCTCTCCAAAGCGCCGATCATGACCGTCGTCATTTTCAACTTTATTGCCTCCTGGAACTCGCTGCTCTGGCCGCTCATCGCCACCCGGGCCGGCTCAAGCTGGTGGCCGATCTCCGTGGGCCTGCAAAATTTTGTCAGCGAGGCCGGGCCGGAAACACATCTGTGGATGGCCGGGGCCGCCATCAGCATGATCCCCGTGCTCATACTGTACTTGATTGCGCAGAAACAATTCATTGAGGGTATTGCAACCACCGGGCTTAAAGGTTAATGCACATTTCCACTACGTCGGGTCCCGTTGCCCTCGGAAAGGAGAATGGCCGTATCGGAAATATACCCGGACATACTCGAATTAATTAGCATCGTTCAAACACATTTTTTGCAATTTGGAGGAGGCTCAAATGAAAAACAAATGGTTGTATGTGTTGACCGCATTGGCGATGGTTGCCATCCTGTTCTTGCCGGCCTGCGTCAAGAAGGGCGATCAGGCAGAGACAACCTCGTATGAAAAAGTTGACCCCAAAAACGCGACGGTGCTCTGGTGGCACCAGCACACCAAAGAGCGTGAAGAAGGTCTCAAACAGATGGTGGAAGAGTTCAACAGCAGCAACGAGTGGGGCATCAAGGTCACGGCCGAGTATGCCGGCGGCTATAGCGAAATCTATGACAAGATGATCAACGCTATCGCTGCCAACGATCCCACCCTGCTGCCCAACCTGACGGTGGGTTATGCCAACCAGGTCGCCAAGTACCAGACATCCGACGCGCTGGTCGATATGGACCTGTTCGTCGACAGCAAAAAGTGGGGACTGACCGCCGCGGAAAAGGCCGACTTTTTCCAGGGCATCTTTGAGTCGGACGTCAGCCCGCAGTTCGGCGATGGGCATTTCCGCATGGGCTTTCCGCCGCAGCGCTCGATGGAAGTGATGTATTACAACCTCACC
>JAFGEY010000468.1 GCA_016931365.1 Anaerolineae bacterium | reverse complement strand
GCCACAAAATATAGTGCCTCGCGGCTGTTGCGAGCCCGAGGCATTGACCGGGGCAGTGACGGTGCCCACGATGCCCATATTTTAGCAAAGGCCCGCCCGCCGTCAAGAACCGGTATGGCGGGCTTTTAGTTGACATGATCAAGGCTTGAGAGCAGGAGAGTATGCAATCCACAGCAAGTGAACCTTGCCCATATCGCGACATTGGCTTCTACAGCGCCCGCAACAGCTCCAAGGGCGCATTGATCCCAGAAATTGGCAGTGTTATTGCCGGATTATGCGGTGGCTTTTTATTGAATGAGTTGCACACTCGCGCCCTGAATGGCGAACTGTTTTCACAACACGCCCGTTCAACACGCCGGCGCATCTGGAGTGCTATCCAGCATATGTATCTATCTCAGCCAGCCTGGGGATTGGCGGACTTGCAGACTGCCTATGAAAACGGCCCCTTGAGCCGTGAATTTGTCTCGCTGTTGTATCTTCATTATGCCCTGCGTGACCGTCTGACCTTTGATTTTGTGACCCAGGTGTTGTGGGAGCGTTGGCAGACTCAGCAGATCAACGTTGGACCGCAGGATATCCACGCGCTGCTCGATCGAGCCTCAGAGAGCCAGCCACAGATCCGACGGTGGACCGAGAGCACGCGCACCCGGCTGGTGCGCCATATCCTGGCCGCGTTGCGCGACCTGGGTCTGCTGGAAGGGATATACAAAAAAACACTGGGGCAGCCCATTCTGCCTCTGCCGACAGCCGAACACTTGCTGCGAATCCTGATTGCAGAGGGGTTGCGAGGGGGCGAGGTTTTGCGGGATCCATCCTGGCGACTCTTTTTTTGCACCGAGAATGATGTGGCGCATTTGTTATCCCAACTGGCCCAAGAACGACGGATCCGTTTCGAGCGCGTCGGCGGCACAGTGGTGCTGCAAGTCCCTGAAGAATGGAGTCAAAGCGGATGAACCAACTGGATTGGCGTTGGAAGATCGGTGAGGCCATCGAACGGCTGCGCACCCGCTACGAGTTCATTGGCCGCAAGACAGGCGCACCCTTTCTGGCCCTGGTCTATCCCCCTGCAGTCGAAATGACTGCGCTCAAAGAGTGGCATACCCAAACAGCGGCATTGCGCCCCGAAATGGACGTGCAGACAGTTGACGTTTTGCAGGTGACACAGGCTGTGTTAGCCGACCTGGGTGCAGAGGCGGTTGTGGATGCGCTTCGCGATCCGATGCCGGGGGCCGATCCACAGAGCGAGTTGGGACAATTATGGGTGGATGCTGCCGCCGCCGCGCTGCGCAATGCGGCCCAACGCAGTTACACCGGCAAGCCAGTGTTCTGCCTGGAACGCCTGGCCGCGCTTTATCCGGCAGCGGGGCCACGCGACCTGATGCGATTTCTGTGGGACAATGCGGCATTGGCCTGCGACGCGCCCATCGTTATTTTGATCCCCGGATCGCTGCGCGGCATGCGCACGTATGCCTTTTTGGATCAGAAATCCGAATTTATGTACCGGGGCGACCTGCTATAGCGCAAAACCTGGCATGGTGCGTCGCCAGGCAAGGGAAGGAGAAAGCCAATGCAAATCAGCGAATTGTTCGAGACCCGCGTCGAGGACAAGATCGAGCCGGTGATCAAGGTTGGCGAGACTGCCGACGAGCACAAACTGGCCGTCGAAATTGGCAGCTATGTGGTCACGCCGTTGATCGAATGCCACCTGGACGATTTTCTGGAGCATTATACCGACTCGTTTCTTGTTCCGACCGCCGAAATTGGCGTCTGGATTTCAGGCTATTTCGGTTCGGGCAAGTCCCATTTGGCCAAAATGATGGCTCTCCTCGTCGAAAACCGAGTGCTCGAAGGGGCGTCGGCATGCGATCGCTTTGCGGCGCGGGTGCCGACGGATGCGCCCCGGCGCAGCGCGATTTTGCGCAGCCTCAAACGCATGGATCAATGCCAGACCCAGGTATTGGCCTTTAACCTCAACGTGCTGGTGGGCAGCAAAGAACAGCCTCTTCCAGCTTTGCTGCTTTCACAGCATTATCTCGCGCGAGGGTATGGCAATAACCTGATCTATGCCCGCGTGATCGAGGCCGAACTGGACAAGCAGGGCAAATTGGAGGCGCTGCACGCGGCGGTGGAGGCCCGCACCGGACGCCCCTGGGCCGATATTCAGCGCAACCCGTCTTTTTATCGCACGCACCTCTATGCTGCGGCGTGCGAGGTGGCTCCGGAAGTCTTTCCGACCGCTCACGACGTTGAGCGCGCGCTCAAGGAAGCCGAAGGGGGCGAGATCTATAACGTCGAGTTCTTGATCGACACCATCCTGACCGATCTGGCGCGCCGCGAACGAGAGGCGCGCCGGCCGCAGCGGATCATGCTGGTTCTCGACGAATCCGGGCAGTGGATCGAGAACGACGCCGGCCGCCTGGCCCGGCTGCAAGCCTTGATCGAAGAGGCGGCGACCCGTGGGCAGGGCAAAATCTGGATCGTGGTCACCACCCACGGCGACATGGGCTCGATCTATAAAGAAGCCCGCGCGCTGGAAGGGGACATGAAAAAGATCGAGGGACGCTTCCGTTTCAAGCCGGCGCTGACCACCGAGAACATTGAACTGGTGCTCGAAGATCGCCTGTTCAAGAAAAAGCTGGCCGCCGGCCAGGCGCTTGATGCCCTCTATGCCGACCGCGGCGGTGTGCTGCGCGGCCTGGGCGAGCTGGCCAACACCAGCCAGACATTGCCCGCCTGCACCCAGGCCAGGTTTGTCGTTTACTATCCTTTTTTCCCCTACCAGGTACACCTGATTCCCGAGATCGTCAAGTCTTTGCGTTCCAGAGGCGGGCGAGGTGAGCAGATGAGCGGTTCGACGCGCACGCTGCTGGCGATCACTCAGGACATCCTCCGCGCCGGACGGCGCGCGTATCTGAGCCAGGCGGTGGGCACCCTGGTCAGCTTTGACGAAGTGTACAACAACCTGGTTGGCGAGGGCGAGGTCAGCCCGGATGTGCGCACCGAAATCTCGCGCATCCCCGGTGTGGTGCCAGGGGCGACGCCGCTGACCTCCAGGGTGGCCGAGGTGCTGTACCTGGTGCGCGAGTTGCCCTACATCCCGCGCACGCGCGACAACATTGCCCGTCTGCTGGTCGAGCACGTTGATGAAGACCTGTCTGCAGTGTTGGGGCGCGTTCAACCTGAGCTGGATCGGCTGCGCAAGGCCAAGTTGGTGGCCCAGATCGGCGAGGAATACGAGTTTCTCACCGGCGAGCGGCGCACGTTTGAAGAAGAAGTGGCCACGGTTGAAGCGCAGTATCGCCAGCAAGACCGCGAGCGCGGCCTGGTCAAGCATTTCATTCACGACAGCGGCAAGCGGCACTGGCGCAGTTGGTTGGGCGAGAACACAGTGCGCTTTCACGGCCAGGATTTCGAGTTCAAGCTGGTGATTGATGACGGCTTTGTGCCCGGCACGCAAGGGTATATCACCCTCAAGCTGAACACGCCGCTCTCGGCTTTTATGGGTGTTTCGCTGGCCGACCTGGAGAACAAGAGCCTGCAGGCCGACGAGGGACAGACAATCTTTTTCTTGTCCGGGCGCGTGCGCGGCCTGGATCAAGACCTGACGCGCTTTTTGGCCATGCGCGAGGTGATTGATAATTGGAAGGGCGATCCGCACAAATCGGAAGACGCCCGCAAGCTGGCCCGCGATCGCGAGGCCGACGACCTGCCCAAACTGGAAGCCAGGGTGCTGGGCGGGCTGCGCGATGGGCTGCGCAGCGGCTACATGGTCTTTCGCGGCGCCAGCCGTTCCATTTCGGCGTCGTCAGGCCAGCCGCCGGAAAGTGCGCTGCGCGCCGAGATGGCCTCGTTCTGGCCGGCGCTCTACCCCAAGTTCGAGCGCGTGCCCGTGCGTATCCCCGACGAACAGCGCGCCATCCTCGACGTGCTGGCAGGATCGAGCAACCTTTCGGCCTCGGTCAAGGCGCTCAACCTGTACGATAAAGCCGGCCAGATCGATCCCAATAGCGCGCTGCTGGGCGACATTCGCATGTACCTGGCCACCGAGCAGAACGCCCGGCGGCGGGTGCTGGGCCAGGACGTGCTGAATATCTTTGCCGCGCCGCCCTACGGCTGGGATACAAACGCAGTGCGCGTGGGCGTGGCCGCGCTGGTGCGCGCGGCGCTGGTCAAAGTGTTGATCAACAAAAAGCCCTACACCAACCCGGCCGACCGGGAATTGGCCGACGCCTTGCGGGTGAGCCGCAGCTTTGACAAGGTGGAACTGGTGCTCGAAGACGCCGATATCGATCCGCAAACGCTGACCGATGCGCGCACCTTTTTGATCCATCTGGCCAGGCGGCGCGACATTGACGAGACGCCGGCCGCGCTCAGCGAAGCCGCCGGCGAGTTGGGCCAGCGCATCCTGGCCAGAGCCGACGCCATCCGCTTGTGGGTGGCCGGGTCGCGCATGCCGCTGCCGTCCGAGTTTGTCGAAGGCCAGGAGACCTGGCGCAAGGTGATGGCGCTGACCAATCCCGTCCACCGCGTGCGCGAGGTGTACGGCGCTCACAGCACCCTGGAGATGGGCTACCAGGCCATCGAGGCGCATGCCGCCTTTCAGGAGCAGCACGGCGCCCAGTTTGTCGAGTTGACCCAGCTTCGGGGCCGG
>JAFGEY010000467.1 GCA_016931365.1 Anaerolineae bacterium | reverse complement strand
TGCTGATCGCATGTTGTTCGGACGGAATCAGGCCGGTTGTGTTCAAGCTAGAACGGATCGATAACTAGTCGCCCGCTGGCCCAGCACACCGAAAACTTTTCTCTCGTTACGACGTTTCCGTCGTAACATCACACCGGGCGCCACACGCCCCAAACACACGTCGGGGCCGCCTGTGTCCCCTCAAAGCCACGTGCCCGTCATTTCAGGCGGACCTTCGGTTCGCACAGTAACGGGCACGTTCAGCGGATCGGCTGGCCGGGTCATCGCTGCTCTACATTAGCAGAGAAACCTGGCCTACTTGATTGGCCCAAATTCTTCTCTGGTCAATCCAAGTCCACGGACGATGGCGCGCACGGTGCCCAAAGCCAGGTCTTTGCTGCCCCAATTTGGAACGGCCGTTGATTGTCCGGTTGCCGGGTTGTGCCAGAATACGTGGCTGCCTTTTCCCCGGCGTCCCTCGATACATCCTAAATCGCGCAGACGCCTGGTTAGCTCACGATACCGCATCGGCAGCCACCAACATTTCGACCGTTTGTGGATAGCCCAGCGCTTGAGCGCGAAATATCTCTGGCGGCTCGATGCCAAATTCGCGCCAGCCCTCGTACAAGACCTCCAATGCGTCCTGGACATTGCGCGCTATTTCTTCGGGCGTGCTGCCCTCTGTGACCAGGCCGGGCACGTCGGGGCTGGTAACGGTATACACGTCGCCGGGGTTCCATTCCAGGTTCAGGCGGATAGAAAACAGCTGTTTCATACGCGCTCCTTTCCGACCTCATTATACCCCGTTTGGCTGGCAGAATCAACCGTTTTTCGCATTTCCGTCGACACCCGTTGCTGTTGAGCGCTGGGATGTCGAATTTGCTTTACGTTATTCTTGGCGGCTTGGCGTGAGACTTGGCCTTTTTCCGCGCGCTCCTGGCCGTCAGCGGATCGGCTGTCCGGGGTAGGCCGGGTCCGCGCCGTAGCAGTACAGCTTGATTGAGATGTTCGCCCGGCGGTGTTCCGCAAAACCGGCGGCCAGTTGATTCATCACGTTCTGACGTGACACGTTCTGACGTGACACACCCTGGCGTGATGGCGCGCCCTCGGCCCGGATCGTTTTTTCCAGCGCCTCGAGCAGCAGGTTGGCAGCATCGTAAGCCAGCGCCGCCCAGGGGGTGCGCTCGGACGAGGTCGGAACGGCGATGGCATAGCAGGCGTTCCGTGCCGCGTCGCCGGCGATCTGGGGCAGTTGCGTCCGCGCCAGCGACGGCCCGCCCAGGAAAGGCTGGTTTGCGTCGATGGCGCGCAGTTCAAGGAGCAGTTCGGCGGCGGTCAGCGCGTCGCCGTCGAACAGGATGTGGCTGGGCGGCCGCCAGCGCGCCAGGTGCAGCTTGCGGGCCAGATCGGCCAGGTCTTGCGGATCGTCGACGACCCAATCGATGGCCGGCTGGAGCGCGTTGCCCAGCGGCCCGTTGCCGGCGCGGATCAGCGCCGGGCGGGCGTCGACGGGAAGCTGCGCGAGCAGGGCGGCGGCCAATGCATCGGCGCCGGCGGCGAGCGAAAAAACGGCCGGGTGAGGCTGCCCGTCGGTGGAGACGGGCGCGATCAAGGGCAGGCCGAGTTCGTCGTAAACCGGCGCGGCGGCCGCCAGAGCGCCCTCTGAAAAGGGGCCGATCGCGCCGACGACGTCCTTATCGACGGCCAGTTCGCGCGCCTGAAAAGCCGACTCGTCGGGCGCGTTGTTGTCGTTCAGCGCGACCAGTTCGATCATATAGCCGGCCACGCCGCCCGCCGCGTTGCGCGCCGCCAGCGCTTCTTTGACCGCGCCAAGCGCCTCGTAGCCGAGCGCGCGGTCGCGCCCCTCAAAGGGCGCGACCAGGCCGATCTTGAGCAGCGGCTTGGGGCTGGATGGCAGGGCGCAAGAAGACAACAGGACGATCAAGAAAACAAGGTACCGGTGCTTTACGCGCATATATCCTTTTTCCTATTGGATCGTTTGCCACGTCCATTGCAGCGGATCGACCTGTACGCCCATCACGCGCAGTTCCCAGTGCAGGTGCGCGCCGGTGGAAAGCCCCGTGCTGCCGACCAGCCCCAACAAATCGCCGGTATTTACTGTTTGCCCTACCACTATGTTGATTTGCGCCAGATGCCAGTAACCGCTCATCACGCCGCGTCCGTGATCGACGATCACGGCGTTGCCACGCACCTGGAGCGCCTCGGCCAGTACCACTTGGCCCGGCGCGGGAGCATAGACGGGCGTGTCGGCGGGCACGGCATAGTCGACGCCGCTGTGAAAGCTGGTCGGCGCGCCGCCGTCGTAGGAGCGGCGGATGCCAAAGGGGGCCGAGATTTCGGGCTGTCCGTCCAATGGCAGGGCAAAGGGGCCCGTCCACCGCTGGGGCAGCGTAGTCCGGATGGCAATGTCCCAGACTTTTTGCGCTTCCTGCTCGACCAGGGTCGCGTCGAGCAGTTGAGCCGTCTCGTCGTCAAAGTTGAGATACTGCGTGCCGAACACGCCCTCGATCACCTGGATCATGCTGTGGACGGACACGTTTTGACCGCCTTGCAGCGCCCGGATTTCCAGCGCGTACGAGCCGGGCCGGGCCATCGCCGGGATGCCGATCAGGGTGCGGTACGGGCCGGTTTCGCCGGCCCAAAAGAGGGGCCGGCCGTCGTAGGTGCCGTCGAGGCTGACCGGCCCGTCGGTTTCGACCACAATCTGGATCGTCTGTCCCTGCACGGCAAGCGAGGGCAAGATGCCGATGCTGACCAGGGGCGGGGGCAGGTTGGACGATTCGCCGTCGGTGGGGATGAGCAGCCGCTGCCCGACGTGGACGACGTTGGGATTGGCGATGCCGTTGACCTGGGCGAGCGCCCACACGGTCAGCCCATAGCGCGCGGCGATCTTGGCCAGCGTGTCGCCAGCCTGTACGACATAGAGCTGATTGCCGCTGGCCTTTGGCGTCTCGCCGGTCGGCGCCCCCGGCACATAGAGTTGCTGGCCCACGTAAATCAGGTTGGGGTTGATCAGCAGGTTAAGCCTGGCGAGTTGATCTGCGGTCGTGCCGTAGCGTTTGGCGATCATCGATAGCGTGTCGCCGGGTTGGACAGCGTAGGTCAGGGTGGTCGAGGGTGTGGCGGCGGTTGCAGGAATGACCAGTTTTTGGCCCACTGCGATGCGGTTGGGATCGACAAGGACGTTGGCCGCGACGATCGCCGCGACGGTTGTCCCGTAGCGTTGGGCGATGGCAAACAGCGTCTCGCCGGGCTGGACGACGTGAACCGTCTGGCCTTCTTGTTCCGGCGGTGCGGCGAGAGCTGGCCTGACCAGAATGGACAATATAACGAAAAAGAGCGGCCAAGAAACCAGGTTTTTGACAAAAACCTGGTTTCTCTTTAGCTTGTTATGCGTTCTGAAACCAGATGTGATCATGATTCTAAAAGTCCAGTATATCCCCCAATTTGACCCGATCCAACAGTTCTGGCGCGCCCTCGACAAAGTATTGCGCGGCGCGCTTGGGCGCATAATAGGGTCGCCAGGGACGAGCGACGGCCGTGTCTACCACGCATTTGTGGGCATCGAGCCAGATCACGGCAATGGAAAAGGGCACAAAGAACATGTGGATGCTGGCGTCGGCGATGCTTTCCCGTCCATAGATGAAAACATACGCGCAATCGGCGGGCAGCGCGCGCTTGAACATCAGCCCCTTGAATTTGCGCCAAAAGGTGTTGCACAAGACGATTTGTGTTGCCAGCGTGTCGCTGGTGGTCTGGTTGATTAACAATCGTTTTTCCCTTTCCGAACTTAAAACTCTGGCAGCACAAATGTGTCGCCGGTGTCGGCGATCCAGGCGGCCAATCGATCCTGGAGTTTACGCCGTTCGTGCCCATACATCGTATTGTGCGCCAGATTGACCTGCTCGTAAGGGTCTTCGTTGAGGTTGAACATCAGCCAGGACTGGCCTTCGAGCGCGACGTACTTCCAGCCATCGCGCGTGACCACGCCGCGCCAGGGCCGGTCGATGCTGTCGCCGTGCATTGTCGGCACGACCAGTTGCAGGTAGGCCGAGTCCGGCTCGCCTTTGACCTCGCGCCCCTGGATGCGATGACCCGAATAGTCGGTGCCCTGCATCCACACCGGTGCGTCAATGCCGCACAACCCGAGCGTGGTCGGGGCCACATCCACGTGGTTGATCGGCGCCGGGTAGCGTCCGCCCCGGTTTCCGTAGCGTGGCAGGTGCCCGCCGACGATAAAGGGGACGCGGATCGCCTCTTCCCACGGCGCAGTTTTGCGAAACTGCCCGTGCGAGCCGTGCATGTCGCCGTGGTCGGAAAAGAAAACGATGTGTGTGTTGTGCGCGATGCCCGCCTCCGTCAACGCCTGGCGGATGCGGCCCACATTCCAGTCCAGGTTTTCGATCATCGCGTAATAGCCGGCCAGTTCGCGCCGCGCCTGTTCGACGACGCGGGGCACGTTGGGCACGTTGGGACGCAGCGTCAGCGTGCCGGGCGTGTGGCGGCGCATCCACTCCTCCGGCGCGACGTAGGGATCGTGCGGCGGCTGGACGGAGAGCGAACAAAAGAAAGGCTGTCCCCGGCCATCAGCTTGTGCCTTGCCCCATCGATGAATGCGCTCGATCACCAGGTCGGTCAGGGCATCCGTTTCATAGCCGGGCAGCCGATAGTGAAATGCACCCTCTCTTTCGCCGCCGTGCACCCAGCAATCCCACTGACTGTTGTTGTTGTCATAGCCGGTCCACTCATCGAACCCGCCGCGCAGTGCGGGCGGCACGATGTACATCGCCGCACGGCCGTTGCGCTCTTGAAATCCACCCAGGTGCCACTTGCCGATATAAGAGGTAAAATAGCCATTTTCTCGAAATACGTGAGCAATGGTTTGTTGATCGGCGGGCAGCGGGTATTCGTGGCCGGGCACGCACAGGTGCGGGTAACGCCCCGTGACCAGCGATCCGCGGTAGGGGCAACAGAGCGGAAATCCGGATACAGCAGCGGTGAAATTCAGCCCTTCGGACGACATCCGATCGAGGTTGGGGGTGCAGACGTTGGGATCGCCCATATAGCCCGTGGCCTGGGCGCGGTGCTGATCGCCGAATATCCAGATCACGTTGGGGCGTTGCTTTTCTGGCGACATGGTTTTCTCCTTCGGGAGTGTTATTGCACTGGTGTGCGATCAGTGTTGGTCGGCCGGCAGGGTAAAGTAAAAGGTGCTGCCTTGTCCGACCTGACTCTCGACGCCGACCTGGCCGCTCAGTTTTTCAGCGATTCGTCGCACGATCGACAATCCCAGACCGTGACCTTCCGCGCGAACCTGGTGCAGTCGCTCGAACGGGGTAAAGAGTCGGCACTGCTCCTGTGGCGATAGGCCGGCGCCGTTGTCGCGCACCCAAAAGCGGATTGTGGTATCCGCGCTGTCTGCGGTGGGCAAATCGTAGCCGAGTTCAACCTGGGGCGGTTGGCCGCCATACTTGATCGCGTTGCTGATATAGTTGACCCAGATTTCTTCGACCCACGGCCCATAGCCCAAAGCAAAAGGCCACCGTTCCGGTACGATGACCTGGGCCTGTTGGGCATCGATCATGTACTGCAATCGTTCCAGAGTCTCACGCACGAGGGAACTCGTATTCAGAGGACGAATGTCGATTTCGGCTATTTCGCGCACGCTGGCCAGCAGCAGCAGTTCATCGACGATGTTGCGCATCCTTTGTGCGCTCTGGTGGATGTACTTGAGGCCCTCTTGCGTTTCCTGCTTGTTGATGTGGGCGGAATCTGCGTCGAGCCAATAGCTGTAGCCCAACAGCGCGCTGAGCGGCCCTTTGATGTCGTGAGCGACGGTGTGGGCAAATGCCGTCAACTCGGCATTTTGCGCTTCCAGCTCGGCGGCATATTGGCGCAGCGTGGCCTCATTTTCGCGTAATGCGCATTCGGCCTGTACTCGTTCGTCGATCTGGCCGCTCAAGTCGTGGTTCGCTCGGGCAAGCTCTTGGGCCTGAGTCTCCAGTTTCCGGCGCAGCAGACGCAGTTCGTTGCGTTGTTGGGCCAGCAGTTGGACAAATAACCCTTGCTCCGAGTTGTCGGTGACGATGACGAGCAGCGCTTCCTGGATGTCGCATCGGCAAGGCAGAACAATGATCGAGAGGTACTGTGGCGATCCTGCCAACGTGGGGCGATTGATGCGCTCAAGTTGAAAACGAGGCAGTGCGCCTGTCAAAATATCGGACAAGACGGCTTCGTTGCCGATCAACTCGGGGATGCGCGTCAGGATCGACTGTCCGATACTCTTGTCGAAAACACCTGCCCGGCCTCCGATCTGGATGATGTTGAACTGCTGATCTGTAATTGCAAAGCTGGTTTGGCTCTCGTCGAGGACAAGGTGGTGAATGTCGGGGAAAATGGCAGTCATGGTTTCATCTCGATTGCACCGTTGACAGCCAAGATGCTCAAGGCCTGGCTTCTGCCTTTGAGCAGAATCGGCTCCAGGGGGATGGCATCGACCTGTTTGTGCACATGATTGAATGTTTCTTCGCCAATGAGCACCTGTCTGGCCTGGGCGACCGTACAAATACGGTAGGCGACGTTGGTCGTATCACCGATGGCGCTATAATCGTAGCGCCAATCCGCGCCGGTGTTGCCGACGACAGCCGGCCCGCTGTAAATGCCAATGCCAAAGTTATAAGCTAGGTTATCCTGAAGCGTGCCTGGAAACAAGGCGGCCTTGTCGAGCGCGTCGGCTCTGTCTACAATAGACAGCCCTGCCTGCACGGCGCGCAACGCGTGATCGGGCTGATCGTCGGGCGCATTGAATAGAGCCATCACGGCATCGCCCATAAATTGAACGATCGTGCCGCCTGCCTGGTTGATGGCTTCTGAAGCAGCCTGGAGAAACGCATTCACGATTTGCATCGTCTGTTCGGGCGATAGCTTTTCTGCAAGTGCGGTGTAGCCTCTTAAATCGGCGAATAAAACTGTAACATAGCGTAATTCGCCTCCGGGATGGGGTGGGATGCGTTTTTGGAGCAGCGCATCGGCAACGTTGGCGGGCACATAGTGGCGCAGCAGAAAATTGAGTTGTGCGTTTGTCTCGTCC
Source organism: Anaerolineae bacterium (assembly GCA_016931365.1). The sequence continues at coordinate 23,030 of JAFGEY010000467.1, read as the reverse complement.
AGTTGGTGCCGCAAAAGCCGTAATTCATTGCGCTGCTGGGTCAACAATTGTCTGCTCTGACCCTGTTCCGTCGTGTCGGCCAGGATGGCCAATAATGTGTGATGGTCGTTGTGGTTTTCAAAGGGCAAGAGAGTCAGGGTCAGGTAGCGCGTATTTTTGCCTGCCAGGGTGCGGTTGATGTGTTCGAGGTACAAGCTGCCCAGTTCGCCGCTCAAAACCGCTGACAAAACGTCTTCATTGCCGATGAGTTCGGGAATGAGGTCGAAAAGTGACTGCCCAGTGTTGAGTGCAGGGTTGGCAAAAAAGGTGAGCGCCGCGCCGCCAAACTCGACGATTTGCCAATGATCGTCGACAACGGCGTAGGCGATGTCGCAGCTTGAGAAAATCAGCTGCGCAAGCGTCGGGTTCATCATCTACCTGTCTTTCGCCGGATTGGGAGCGCCAGGTAGCAGCAGTCCGCCCAGGTGATGAAACACGAGTTCGACCTGGGTGTCTGCCTTGGCGCTGGTCAGATAGTAAGACGCGTTCAACTGTGCGGCTACTGCATAAAGCTGGCTTGTGCTGATCTGCTGCTGTTCCGTCAGGTCGCATTTGTTGGCGGCCAATACGAGGCGCGCGCCGGGGCTGGCGCTCCACAAATCGTTGGCATAGCCGGGCAGGCTGTCGAGTGTTTCCGGGCGGGTCAGGTCGCAAACCAGGATCGCACCGGCAGCGCCGCGCAGGTAACTCGACCTGACGCGATCAAACTCTTCGCTGCCGGCAAGATCCCACAGCATCATCGTCATTTCGACGACATCCTCACCGCCTGAAGCGTGTTGACGCACCAACGGGATGGTTTTGCGGCTGACCTTGACGCCAATCGTGCTCAGGTACTTGTCGTCAAAGATGGCGTACACGAAACGGCGGATCAGGCTGGTTTTGCCTGCGGCGAAATCGCCGATCAGACAGATTTTGGTGCTCAAACTGGTCAATAGCGTGTCTCCTTGGTGTCATTTGGATGGTTTATGGATTCCGGGTTGGCGTAACCAACGCAGTCGGTACCGGGTTGATCAAAGTGACCCAGCGCAGTTGCACCCAGCCCACCACTTCGATGTCCGGCTCGCTGGCGTGGACGGCGCGGATTTTGAGCCAGTCGCCGTATTGTGCCAGGATTTCTACCTGTGCTCCTAACGGGGCGAACAACCGCAGGTGTTCGCCGTCGGGGCCGTCGCGCAGGTAAACGCTGCCCACCATAACCCCCGAGAACGGCGATGGAGTTGGCGTTGCCGTGTCGGTCGGCGTGGGCGTCGGTGTCTGGGTGGGTGTAGATGTCGTCGTCGCTGTCGCGGTCGCCGTATTGGTCGGCGTGGCGGTCGGTGTGTCGGTTGGCGTCGCGGTGGGCGTCCAGGTGGCCGTTGATGTTGCCGTGGCGGTGGGTGTCCAGGTGGGCGTCGACGTCGCGGTCGGTGTGGCGGTGACGGTGGGCGTCGGCGGCATCTGGGCCAGCGCATTGAGGCTGTTTTCGACGTGCCAGATCCACCAGCCGCAGCCGATCAGGGGCGGCAGGAAGACGATCAGCAACATCACGACGATGATCAAGCGCTGGAAAAAGGTGAGCGATTCCCTTTCGGCCGGGCGCAAGGCAAAGAGCAACGAGGCAACCTGCTTTTCAGCCGTGCCGACCACGGTTGGATCGCTGCCATCGTAATACTTGAGGCTGTCGTAATGCTTTTCGTGAAGCTTGATCAGCATTTCGCGCATCTGCTCGCGAAAACCGGCTGGTTCGACACCTTGGACGACGATAGCCAAATAGGCAGCGCCGCCGGCTTCCAGCAGGATGTGTTTGTCCTCGTATTCGATAGCCCCCAGTTCGCCGTTCTCGCCACGGCCAAAGGCCTCGCGCGCAAAGTCGCGGATCGCGGTGAGCATCCCGCTGACCAGATCGCGATCCTGGGCTTCTTCCAGATCGCTGGAGAGGTGATAGATCAGCAGTCCAGACTCACGCTGAATGAGAAAAACTTCGCACACGGCAAAGGGAAGTGCATCGCGCAGGTTGTATTCGGCCTCCGAAACGCCGCGCATCCGCGCGCCCAAGCGCTGGAGTACGTTTTGTCGACGGAGACCCTGGCGCACGCGCGCATCCACCGTACGAGCCAGGTCGCGGATCGCTTCGCTGATCGCCTTGTTGATCGTCTGGCCGATGACGGGATAGAGCGCGTCGATGATGTCCTCGCGCGCCTGGTAGACCTGGCGGCGTAGCGCCTCGCCGATCACCGGTGAAATGGCCTGAGCGATCTCATCGCCGGAATTTTTGATCTGCTCTTCCAGGATGTCGGCGATCACCGGGCTGATCTTGTCGACCAGGGCATCGGGTTTGAGCAAGACGTCACGCAGGTCTTGAATTTCGTTGCGTTCGTCTAGAGGGAGCGCCATCCATTATCCTTCAGGGGCGTTGGTCAGCCCTTCCAGCAATCCGGTGACGCTGGCGCCCGTTTCCAGCCGGGTGGCGATCTCCATCAGCATAGCGGCCAGTGTGCGACGGTCGGTTTTCTGATCGCCAAGCCGGTCGGCGACGCGGCGTAGTTCGACGCGCAGGCCATCTTCAGCCTGGCGCAGCTCGCGCCTGAGGGCGTCGAGTTTGCGCTCGCTCTGCTCGCGACTTTCACCCACTGCGCTGCGCAGCGTGCGCAGGTCGCGCTCTTGTTGAGCCAACGTGTCGCGCAGTTCGCCGCTGTGTTCAGAGATCGTTTTCCCCTGCATTTCCTGCTGCCTGAGTTGGGTGAGCAGTTGTTGCAGCAGCGGCTCCTGGGCGCGCAGGCGCTCGATGTCGCGGCGCATTTCTTCGTGGGTGCGGTGAATTTCGCGCTCCAGAGCCTCGACGCGCTTGGTCTGGGCTGTCTCAAATTCGCCTATGCTGTTTTGCGCCTGGCGCAGGTCGGTGAGCACGCGCTCCATCTCGCGACGCAGATCGGAGAAATTGTGCTCGTATTCTTCCATTTGCGCGCCAAAGAGGATTTCGCGCAGGCGGTCGACTTCTGGCTTGCGCAATCGCTGCTGAACGATGTCCGGGCCGAGGATGATCTCGCGCACGCGATCCAGTTCGGCGCGATCCTGGACAGGCTCCGGCGTAGGCGTTTTAGCCGGGCTGAGCGTAGCGCTTGTCGGTGGTGCGATTTGCTCTCCCGAAGGCTGCGGCGTCGGTCTGGGTTGTGGCCGTTTTTCGTTGCTCATTTGACCTCCCCTTTAGCTGTAGATTCAACCAGACAAACCTGGCACAGTGAATATGTCGAAATATCCAGAGTACATGTCTAGTTTACCATAGATAGGTCTATGCTGCAACTTGCGAGTTTTCGCATTTTGTGTATATTTACGTTTATTTTCTCAGCTTTTTTTAGGATATGATAGGCTGTTGGCCCCACCCAGCCCTTAAAAGTGTGTGCGCGCAGCGCCTGGTCCAAATGGCGGATCAAGTCATCTGCGCTTTCCAGCCCGATGCTGGCGCGGACGATGCCTTCGCCGATCCATTCGCGGATGCGGCGTTTCTGCTCCGCGATGCAAAAGGGCATCGCGTCGATGGTCATATCGGCGGGGTCAAGTGCCTACATCTTGACGCCGGCGATCCAGGCGACGTGATGCGTGGTTTCGATCTCGCCTGTGGCTATGGTATTTCGTTCCGCAAACCGGGCGATGCGGGGGTCATCCGGCGCGGGCAGTGGAATGCCTAACCACGTCCAGAGGCTGCTGATTAGTTCCACCCACGCATACACATCTGGATAGATCCACTTGGTGAACACGTCGGTGGTCAGGCGCACGTCAAAGCCGTTTTGTTCAAACAACGCTATGACTCGATCAGCCGTGCGGCCTGCCTGGCTATGTTGAGAAAGCTCGGGGAATATCTCCGCCACTTCTTTTTGATGCCGTTCGGCGATTTCCTCGCAGTACAACAGCCCTTCGGGGCGGAGCAGGTGATAGGCAGCCTGGACGCTCTCAGCCGTGTCACCGACCGGGCCGCGCAGCGAAACCACCATATCGAACGACGCTGGCTCCAGTCGTGCGATTTCGGTTGGGTAATCCAGCAGGAGAAAATCCACGCTTGTGATGCCTTGTTCGCGTTTCGCCGCTTCAGCCATCCGGATGTGCTTGGGATCGTTGTCGATCCCGAGGCCGGTACGGAAGCTTGAATTGAGCTCCAACAAAAAGCCACCATCCCCGCAGCCCACGTCGAGGACGTGCATCGCCGGTGAAAGCTGCGGCGCAATGATGTGCTGCCAACCGGGATACCAGCGGGCGTCGACGCGGATAGCGTCGCGCCCGCCATAGTAGGAATGTTCGGCCTGGAGGATAGCTCGGATTCGATCTTGATCGATCCGCATCTACTTTTTCTCCTTTCCATCTATAAATATGGCTTCATATTCAATACGATTCTCTTTGCTATACCTGATCCAGGTGCCATGTTTCTTGCCATTTTTCAAGTGCCCTATCTGCCACAGCGCTCCTGTTTCTCGATAAAACCGCCATTCTCCTTCCATCTGGCCATCTTGATATCTTCCTGCTGCTTTGATAGCTCCATTTTTGAAATAGTAGGTCAGGATGTTTTCTTCGAGTTGGTATACTCTTTGTCCATTGGCGTAATATTCTTTTCCGAGCATTTTTCATCAGCTCCTGGGACTAGAAAATGTCTTTTCTTTGCGGTAAAATACTGTGTTTTATTGAAAATAATCGATCAACTCCTGGCTCAACGGGGGGATGGCCATCGGCACAGAACCGTTGCGCAACGACTCTGTGGCCATACAACCCGCAGCGACGCTGTAACGGGCCGCGACCGGTGAAGTCTTGATCGCGCCGCCCTCGCGCACGTAGCGCAAAAACTCGGCGACGATGCTCGGATCCCCTCCGCCATGCCCGCCCGTTTTTGGGTCAAGATGGAAGACTTGATCGCCTTCTGCGCTGTAGCGGTCGCTGCGCGTGTTCCACAGTCGCACGCACGAGTCATCGCCAATGCCGTCGCCAAAATTCTCGATCCGGCCCTCGCTGCCGATGATCGTATAGTTGCGCCAGGCATCCGGGGTATAGTGGCATTGCTGGTAGGAAGCCAGGACGCCGTTGTCCAGTTTCATCAACATCATCGAGATGTCTTCCACATCGATCACGGGGTTCAGTCCTTTCTGGCTGAGCGGCGGCCAGTTGTCTCGGACAAAACTGGCGTCACCCCGTTCGCTGGGATCGTGGCGGTCGGCAATCCGGTCATATAGCGTCAGTCCGCCCATGGCAGTGACCATTTTCGTATACCCTCCACACAGCCAGTGCAAAATGTCGATGTCGTGCGCGCCTTTTTGCAGCAGCAGCCCTGTTGCTGTTCGCCGGTCGGCGTGCCAGTCTTTGAAATAAGCGTCGCCGCCATAAGAGACGAAATGCCGGCACCAGGCGACCTTGACCTGACCGATTGCGCCCTCGTCGATCAACTCTTTCATTTTGAGGATCACGTCAAAGTGGCGCATGTTGTGGCCCAGGTAAAGTTTGGCATTGTTGTCTCGCGCGGTTTGCAGGATCCGATCACACCCCGCGATGGTGATGGCCATCGGCTTTTCCAGGTACACGGCTTTGCCGGCTTGTAGTGCGGCTACGGCGTGTTCTTTGTGCAAATAGTCGGGCGTGGTCACGAAAACTGCATCCAGGTCTTGCGCGAGCAATTCGCGGTAGTCTGTTGTCGTCAGGATGTCATCGCCATACCACGCTTTGTTTCTTTCAAATACGGCGTCGTTTGCATCACAGCAGGCAACGACGCGGGAGCCATCCTGGGGCCTGTGCGCGTATCTGGCCAGGCTGCCGCGCCCGCCGGAACCGATCACACCGATCTTCAAGTCTCTCATTTCTTGTGTGCCTCCATTCTAGTGTTTGGGTATTCCTGGTCGATTGTACCTGATTTTCGGTCAAATACAAGCGGTGCGTCAATTTGCTCTGGCGTGACTAAAGGTAGACATAGCCTTGCCAGGTGTCACGGCAAATGATATAATTATACCGAAATTGAAAACAAAATAAGATCCGGTGGAAGTGATTTCTTGCGTGTCCAGGCCCGAATCCGGCGCGCGCCTCTATGCTTTTGCACGCGAGATGGGCTGGGAAACCAATTCGATATAATCTGAAAGGAAAATAAACTATGCTGAACAGGCAGGATGTGACAATTGTGCGAGAACTGGCAGCTCGTGTGGCGGAAATCGCTGCGTTGCCGGTGCAAGAGGAAAAGCGCGCTCTGTGGCGCAAGCTCAATGCCTGCAAGCCAACGCGTCCGATGGTGATGATCGACCAGGTCTGTTGGAACGAGATGAACCTCAACGGCGAACTGACCCTGCAATGCGGCGATGCCGAATGCCGCAGATATGAGGAATATCTCCGGCGTGTGCTTTTCCAATGGGCGCATTTCCCGGTGGATATGGTGGTAGAACCATTTGTGCGGGTGCCCAAGGCGGTCCACAACACTGGCTTTGGCGTCGGGGTGCTGGAGCAAACTGCTGTGACCGATCCCGCCAACGATGTCGTGGGCCACAGGTACGAGAACCAATTTCAGCACAAAGAAGACCTGGACAAGATCCACGCGCCTCAGATCAGCCACGATCCATTCGAGACCGAACGCCGTCTGACCGTCGCGCACGAGCTTTTCGATGGTTTGCTTGAGGTTCGATCGTGGGGTGTCGATCCGTATCTGTCGTTGTGGGATCCCATCAGCACCTGGATGGGCGTCGAGAACGCGCTTTACGCGCTGGTGGATAAGCCCGACTTTATCCATCGTTTGCTGGCCCGGATGACGGACGGCTATCTGGGCATGCTCGATCAACTGGAGGAACAGGGACTGCTGTGCGAACTCCAAAGCCTGATCCATTGCACAGGCGCCTATACGGACGATCTGCCCGCTCCTGGATACGATCCCGAGAAACCGCGAACAAAGGACATCTGGATGTTCGGGCTTGCGCAGATGTTTTCCACTGTCTCTCCCGCCATGTTCAAAGAATTCGAGGTGGATTATGCCAGTCGCATTTGTGCTCGTTTTGGGCTGGTGTACTATGGCTGCTGCGATCCGCTCGACGGCAAAATGGCTCAAGTGCGTCTGATCCCGAACGTGCGCAAGGTGTCCATGAGTCCCTGGGTCAACCAGGAGCGCGGCGCGGCCGAGATCGGCGGCGACCTGGTCTACTCCCGCAAGCCCAACCCGGCCTTCCTGGCAATGGACCCATTCAGTCCCGATCAGGTTCGGGCAGATCTGGTTGCCACGCGGGATATTTGTGATCGGCGCGGGTGTCCGCTAGAGTTCATTCTGAAAGACATCAGCACGGTGCGCTACGAGCCGGAACGTCTTTTTGCATGGGCGCGCATCGCCATGCAGGTCGTGGGTGGCTGATGCAGCTTTTATCGAATGGAGGGAACATGCACAACGCGAACAAAACGGTATTGATCACCGGCACGTCCAGCGGCATTGGCCTGGAGGCCGCACTGTACTTTTTCGAGCACAAGTGGAATGTCATTGCCACGATGCGCAATCCCGCAAGTCGCTGCACACCGCTGCATGAAAAAGGCCTGCCGGATCTGGTGCATCTGGATGTGATGGACGGCCTGTCCATTCGCGCGGCCATTCAATATGCCCTCGACAGGTACCAGAAAATTGATGTGCTGGTGAACAATGCCGGTTATGCCGTGTATGGCCCGTTTGAAGCGACGACCCAGGCGCAGATAACGCGCCAGTTCAACACCAACGTGTTCGGACTGATGGAGGTCGCGCGCGAATTTCTGCCCCTTTTCCGCAAGCAAAAAGGCGGCGTGCTGGTCAACGTGGCCTCGATGGGCGGGCGGATTGGTTTCCCACTTTACACCGTCTATAACAGCACCAAGTGGGCGGTTGAGGGTTTTTCCGAGGCGTTGCAGTACGAACTCAAGCCGCTGAACATCAGAGTCAAGCTCATTGAACCGGGCGTCATCAAGACCGACTTTTACGATCGCTCATTGGATACAGCAGACAGCACGACATTGATGGAAGCGTATGGCGGCATCCTGAAACGTGGAGAAAAATGCGCCGGAGAGGCGGCCATGCGCAATGCCACGCTGCCACGGGTCGTGGCGCGGACCATTTACCGCGCGGCGACGGATGGCAGTTGGCGGCTGCGCTATCCGGTCGGCGGAGATGCCTGGCAGGTGACGCTTTTCCGCCGGTTGCTGCCGGAAAGGTTGTTTTACTGGCTGTTTGAGAAAGCAGTCCTGGATTGAAATATGAGAGAGGTAATAAAGGCTATGATTTCCCCCGACCCAGAACTCTTCGCGGCGATTCAACAGATCAAGGCAGTTGATCATCACGCACACGCACTGCCTGCCCGCAAACCGGACCCGGCCGAGTCGGAGCGCCCCGATCCGCTCGGCAAGACGCCATTCCCTTACCCGGTCCGTCTGCGGGTGACCAACCCCGAGTATGTCGAAGCGTGGCGCGCCCTCTACGGTTACGGGCACGACGACATGGCGGATGACCATGTGTGCGAGGCGCTCAAGGCTAAGCTGTGCCTTATGGAGCAAAAGGGAGTGGATTATCCGGCGTGGGTTCTGGATCAAGCCGGCATTGAGGTCATGCTCGTTAACATGCCGGAACTGGGCTCCGGCCAGACCGGGCCACGATTCCTCTGGGTCCCGTACGCCGACGGGCTTCTCTTCCCCTTCGAGGCGACCCAGGCAATGGGAAGCAATCTCGGTTCTGGCAAGGCACCAGCCACTCTGGATGAGTACATCAATCAAGTCGTGCCAACGCAGCTCCAGCAATGGAAGGCCGACGGCGCTGTGGCAATCAAGTTCGGCATCGCCTACCGCCGGCCCCTCGACATTGCGAACGTTCCAGTTGCAGAGGCCCAGTCTATCTATGAACGCTATGTTCGAGGCGGAAAGCCATCTATAGCAGACGACAAGGCTCTGCAGGACTTGATATTTCGTACCGTGGCTCGCGAGGCCGGCCGGCTGGGGCTTGCTGTCCACATCCATACGGGGATCGGGGCAGATCCGTATTTCAACATCAGCGGTTCCAACCCTCTGCTTTTAGAGTCGGTGTTCAACGATGCAACTTTGCGGGAAACGAATTTTGTCATGCTCCACGGGGGTTGGCCGTTTGAACGTGAGGCTGGTGTGATGTTGATCAAGCCTAACGTATACGCCGACTTTTCGTCGCAGACGTTCTTACGCTCGACCCGCGCGCTCAGCCGGGTGCTGGAAGAATGGCTCGAGTGGTATCCAGAAAAAATTCTCTTTGGCACGGATGCATACCCCGACGACACCCCGCTCGCTGACTGGGAGGAGAAGGTCTGGCTCACGGCCCGCACCGCGCGCGAGGCGCTGGCTCTGGCCCTGACGCGGATGATCCAGGCCGGGCAAATCGCGCGCTCCCGTGCCGAGGAACTGGCGTGCCTGGTCTTGCGCGACAACGCTGTGAGGCTATACGGGCTGGGGCAATGATGAATAGATGCCAGTCGCAGCCGGTGGTCAGGAGATCAGATTGTCGCGGATATAGTCAAAGTTGATCTCCTGTCCCAACCCCGGCCTCGGCGAGACGTGGACGTAGCCTTGTTCGTCCATCGGATCGTCGATGGCATCGAGCCAGGGCGGGGGCTGCTCGTAATTGACAAAGGGGTGCAGCAGGCCGCGCTCGTAAAACTCGCCGGGAATGCCCATCGCGCAAAGCACGTGCAGGTTGCCGACTCCGCCCATATGTACTTCCATCCGTATGCCGAACGACTCGCACAGATGCACGATTTTTATCAATGGGGTGATGCCGCCCACATCGCCTGTGCCGCCGCGGCTGATGTCGGCGGCATTGCGCACAATCCACTCGGCGCGGGTAGCCATTTTCCCTTCGGCGGTTTCCGGCCCGCAGATGGGCAGCGCGAGCTGGTCGCTCAACCAGACGTACGACGAGGTGTTGTGCTCGTCCATCGGCTCTTCCATCCAGTAATAACTGAGCTTTTCCAGCCCTTTGCCCAATGCCAGCGCCTCTTCGCGGCTGTAGTAATGAAATGGATCGAGCATCAGCGGCATCTCATCGCCGACTGCCTCGCGCACGGCAGCACACGCGGCGAGGTCGTGCTTGACGCTCGGCGCGCCGGAGGTGGGCGGCTGCCAGGTGTGCAACTTGAAGGCCGGATAGCCCCGCGCCTTGCATTCGATGGCGAACCGGGCATAGGCTTCTGGCGTGTCGAGGCCGTCGGGCAGGTCATCGCCGCACATGGTGCTGGCATAGGCAGGCACCGTATCGCGGTACGCACCGAGCAACTTGTGGACGGGCTGGTTCACTGCACGCCCGGCCAGATCCCACAGCGCCAGATCGACGGCGCACAAAACGCGATCGGAGAGGGTGCCCAGGTTGAGGCGCTGGCGCTCCTTCATCGCCTGCCAGATGCGCTCTCGGTAGAACGGGTCCTGGCCGACGAGCATGGGTTTGATCAGACTCTGGATCGCCTGGGCGTTCGCGCCAAAGGCATAGCCTTCGATGCTCTCGTCGGTGACGATGCGCAGCAAGGTTTGCCTGGCCTCGTGTTTGGGGCCGGGATGGGTGTGACCCTCTGAGTCGTGAACGATGCTAGAGGTGTAGCGAAAGGTTTGTGTGATCAGATCGATGATTTTCACTGTTTATCTTTCTCCACATGATTTACAGGATGATCAGGACGGTTGAGCTGGTTGTATAACGGCTTTTGAAAGAACCTGTGCAAATCCTGGATATCCTGTTCATCTTGTTCAGATTTGAGTTCTTTTCAGCATCGGAAACTCGGTGATGCGCAGGTTGGTGCAGCCGTAGGGGATCAGCGTCAATTCCTCCAGCGGCTCGCCGGATTCGACCGGGCTGACCGGCGCGTCTTGGGCGATGTCGTTCTCCATCGTCCACTGTGGCAGGCGGCGCCCCTTGACTGTCACCGAGACGGGCGCGCCGTCGGGCGAGAAGGGTATGTCGCCGACCGGGCGTTCGCTGAAAACGAGATCGCTGTCCAACGTCGCCTCGTCGATGTCGAGCGCGTAATTCCAGGGCGTGGTCGGATAGACTTCCCAATCGGCGTGAGGCAGTTCGCGGTAAGGCGCATCCTCGTGGATGCGCCGCCACTCTTCGCCGATCTTGAGGCTGTAAACCAGCGGCCCGCGCTCGATGGCCGCAGCGCCATTGTAACCGCGCCACAGCCGCGGCGACATCGGCATGGTGAGGGTGAATTGCGTCGTGCCGCGCCACGAGCGGTCGAGGCAGGCAAACGTGCCCGCCTGGGCTGGAATCTTTTCCCCTTCGATCTGGATGTGTGCCCCGCGCGCCCAGGCCGGGATGCGCAGGTAGAACGGGAATGTAACCGGACATTCGACGGCGATGGTAAAGGTTAGCGTACCGCAGAATGGATACCCGGTTTCGAGCGACGCCGTGACCGGTATGCCGTCGATCTCGACCTGGGCTGTACTCGGCGCGTAGGCGACAGCGGCGAGGCCGTCGCGACCCGTCGCCCCGCTGCGCGCGGCGGGTTTCATCCACAGATGGGCGGTGAATTTGGGCCAGCCCTGGCTGAGGTTGGCGGTGCAGCAGCCGTAATTCGGTTCTACGCCAAAAGTGTTCGATTCTGGGCCGTTGGTGTTCCAAATCCACTGCCAGTCCTTTTGCACGCTGCACTGCACCTGATTGACCTGCTGATCGTACTGATGCGACCACATATCGGGGGAAAAGGTAGCCGGCAGGGCATTGAAAACGATCTTTTCCAGCCGGTCGCCAAAGTCGGGATCGCCAAGTAGCCCAAGCAAAATTTCCAGCGAAAAAGCATACTCGACGACGGCGCACAGTTCGCTGCCGTGTGTCGGCTGCCGGCCGGCCAGACATTCGTCCCCGGTGAACATGCCTGTGACCATCCCGTGGTAGCGATCCAGTTTGGCGATCATATCGTAGGCGGCGGCGCGGTCGCGCGCGTCGCTGCTCAAGCGCCACCACAACGCATTGCCTTTGGGAGCCATTGCGTTGTTGACGACGTGGCTCATATAGTTCCAGCGGCCTTTGGGCGTCGGTTCGGCGAGCGGAAAGGTGCCACCGCCGGGGTGGTTGGTAAAAATGGCACCCCAATCGAAACCCTGGGCGTGCAGTTTGGCGGCCAGGTCGAGTAGCCAGCTCTCCTCTTTCATTTCGTATAGCCAACATATAGCAATCAAAACCTCAAACCAACGAAACTGCCCCCAATTAAAGAGCGGTGCACGATCGATGTACCGGTCAAGCATAAGCAGGTTTTTTTCCAACGCAGCGACGGCGCGAGGGTCGCCAGTGGCCTCGTGGTACTGTACCAACACTTTGGTCGCCAACAACTGCGCCCAGATGTCATAGTGCGCATCATCGGGGCGATTGGCGGCGGCGCGCATCGTGCGCGGACCGAGCCAGCCATCTTTTTCCTGATGAGTAAGGATATAGTCCATGTAGCGCATCACTTTGGCTTGTAGTGCTTCGTCACCCAGGGTAAAGGCGAGCGGGATCAGCCCGTCAAGCCAGTAAGGGACGCGCTCCCAGCCCTCCGAATCGCCGCCAAACCACTGGCTATCCCGAATGTCGGGCCAGAATTCGTCCAGGTGCCCGCTGATCCCGTCGGCCTGGATGCGCAGTTGCTGTTTCAGCCAACCGGTAGGGTGAATGCTGCCCAGCGGCAGCGGGCGGAAACGGGGTTCGTTCAGCTTGTTCATCGCGTTTCCTTTCTGTGATATGGTGCGCGTGCGGCAATGGGCGCCGGGCAACGCACAGATGGCCTGGATGCTGGCTTGGAAATCCAGTCCAGACGGCGGCTGGTAGCCGATGTGTTGTAGATAGGTCAACGTAGCCTCGACCAGATGCAGGTTGTTGAGCAGCGGCTCGGTGTAGCGGATCGCACCGTAATATTTGCTGCAGATGTGGTGGCGTTGGCTGACATGATTGTTCCAGTCGACGCCTTCGGTGAGGAAACCAAGCGGGCCATAGTGGTGGTGGGCGATGGCGGAGAGCACGCCCAAGGCCACGTCGCGATGTGTCTCGTCGTTGCGTTCAAGCCACGCCTCCAGGTGTGCCTGGGCGACCTCGGCGTTTTCCCACAGGTAGGCGGTATCCCAGCTTTCCTCCATCCAGAACAGGCCTTCGGTGACGACGCCGTGGCGGTTTTCGGCCATCCGGAAGCGCTGCATGGCCGGCAAGGCGACCTCATAGGCGAATGGTCGCCAGTGCGGACGGTCGAGCAGGTCGGCGGCCTGGCGCAGGATGCGGAAGGCGCAGGCATAGGCGACGTTTTCGTGCCGGTCAAAGGTGTCGTGGTTGATGCTGCCCCACAGCCCGCCGGCATCGACAAAGGTGTTGCCAAGTCTGCGGGCGAGATCGCGGGCTCGCTTGAGACCGGGCTTGCTGGTCAGCGCCCAAAGTTGGAGCAGGAACAGCCCATCGGCGCTGCATTCATGGATCGGGTCGGGCGTGCCGTGCGGCGACAGCGGGTAGGGTTCGCCAGCGATGGTGATGCGGCGCGGCGTCCAGCCGGAATCGAGTAAAGAGATTCGGTCGGCGAGCCAGGTGGAGAGGGCAAACGCAGAGTCAGTCAGACGTCGGGCACGGGCGGTTAGGCGATTAGGTTGTTGGGTTGTTGGGTGGTTAGGTGGTTGGGTGGTTAGGTCGGCGGCGAGTTCGAGCATCTGCACGCCGATTTTAGCCAGCGAACCGGGACAAAACCAGTCGTCGTTGTGCGCATAGTTGAGGCAAAAGCGCTGCTCGACGACGTGCTGATAGGGATAGATGAACCCGTCGGCGCGGACAAAACCATCGTTCAGAACGTGATCGGCGATGCGCAACGTCTTTTCCTGTATTTTGGCGTTTCCGAGGTATTTGCCCCAGCGGTAGAGCAGGTGCGCCCCGCCGACGGCGTTGGCAGCCCAGCCCGGGCCTTCCAGCGGGCCGAAATCGTGCCAGCCCATAATCTCACCGTCGGGGTCGACAAAGCTGGATTTGGCGCGCAAGCCGCCCGGCGCCGGCTCCAGGCAGTGCAGAGCAAAATGGACCGAGGCGTTGGCGCTGGCAAAAAGCAAGTCGGGGGAAAAAATCTTGGTTTCAGTCATCGTTGACTATCCTCTCGGGTCTTTGGCGTCTATGTAGATTGGAGTTTTTCAAAGACAAGCGTATAGGCCCAGAGATTGCCAACCTTGTTTTTGACTGCGAATCCGGCCGACGAGGCCCAGCGAGTCAGCGTTTGCGCGAGTGGATAGTCGGGATCCATCAGCAGTTCGCTGAAGGCCAGCGTGCCGCCGGGGCGAAGAACGCGGCAGAACTCGGCCATCGCACACTCGGGGCGGGGAATTTCGCCGATCACGGCGATCATATAGATCGCGTCAAAGGTGTTGTTGTCAAAATCGAGTTGGTGTACGTTGCCGACACGGGCCTCGACATTGCTTGCGCCTGCTGTTTGTGCCGCTTGCTGCACTCGCTCGATCACCTTGGGTTCGATGTCGATAGCGATCAAGCGGCCCTGATCGCCCAGGTAACGCGCCGTGGCCACCGTGTAGCGACCGTTGCCAGGGCCAACTTCGAGTACGGTCATCCTCGGCTGGAGGCCGTGGCGGATGGGCATTTGATCCGGCGGTTGGATGCGACGCCGCCAGGGGTTGTCGATGAGTGGAGTCAGGAATTCGGGGATGGGAAATTTGTAGAAATGTCGAATGATGCGCGCCAGGGTGTGGTAAGCGAGGAGCAGCAGGGGCAGGCCGAGCACAAAGATAATGAGTTTTTTAACAGTTGAAATTAATTTGGATGTTTTTGCGTCCATTTTCATCCTTGTTTACAGTTGGGTGTATTCCCACATCAGTTCCAGGTAATCGCGGTATTGGATCAGCGACACGCCGGGCGGCGTCTGGTGGTCGACGCTGGGGATAAACCCGCCCATTTTCATTGTCGGCAACAGGCGCTCCCATTCGGCGCGCATCGCTGCTTTGCCCTGCGTCATAGTCATTTTGTCGAACGCACCGATCATCAACAGGCCGGGGTGATTGCAGCGCAGTTGGGCTACATCGACGCCGGCCTGTCGCTCCAGCGGCAAAATGCCCTGCACGCCGCAGTCGAGAAACCAAGGCATGCACGCCTCAATGTTGCCGTCCGAATCGACAATGGGGATGATGTTTTGAGCGGTGATCAACGGGATCACCTCCCGGTAATAAGGGGCCATAAATTCGTCGAACGTCGCTTTGGAGAGCATCGGCCCGTGGTTGTACGACATGTCTTCGCCAAAGGTCATAAACTCAGGTTCGATGATATTTTTCAGCTCTTTCAGAATGCGCTTGATATATTCAACCAAGTCTTCGTTGATGCGCTTGATCACCTCGGGTTGGTCGTAAAAAGCATAAAAGTGCCGCTCGATGCCAAACAACACGCGCGGAAACCAGAAAAAACCATCGACGGTGAACCACACGGCCAAGTCACCTGCCTCATGGCGATCGCGCACCCAGGTCGGGATGGCCCATTCCCAGTCGATCTCGGGGTAGAGGTGCTCGCGGATCGCCTCATAGCCGGCCATATCTTCTACCGGGCCGAGGCCGTGTTCCATCTGCGGAAAAGTGTCTTTGCGCAGCGGAAACCAGCGCTGGTAGACCGGATCGAGGCCGAGAAATTCCATCACCTGTAGCCGCGATTCGCTGCCGTTCTCGGAAAAATTCTCCGGCAGACCTTCTTCTTTCCAACGGCGCAGGGTCAGATTCCACCAGGTGGCCCATTCCCAGCGCGGCAGGCGGTCGACGCGTTCAAAACGCAAGATGTGACGGAATCGGTCGCGGCTATTCATAGATGGCGGCTCTCAAATCAAGATGGGGCACGCCGCAAGCGTGCCCTACTGCCCGTACAAGTAAACGTAAACGTCATAATGGCGGTAGATTTCGCGCACATAGCGCTGCGGTTCGTCATAGTTGATGATCTCGACCAACAGATCGGGATCGCCGTTCGATTTTTCCAGCCAGTACACGCCGTTGGCCGGGCCGCCATTGTATCCAGCCAGGGCCGACATTACATCGCCGTCCGTCTGGTCGAGGATGCGGCTGAGGAACCACGCGCCGAATTTGACATTGACATAGGGGCGGCTGAGCAGGCGCTGTTCATACTGTGGCCAGGGCATCATTTCAGCAATCCATTGCCCCGTAGTGGGTATCACCTGGGTCAGGCCGATCGCGCCAGCCCAGGAGGTGACTTGCTCGTCAAAGACGCTCTCCTGGCGGATCAAGGCGAACATCAGCAGGGGATCGATGCCGTACGCGCCGCTTTCCGACAGCACCAGATCGCTGAAACAGGTAGGGAAGGCCAGCCGCTGGATCAGGCGGGGCATGTCAAGGACGTTTGGTTCGGGTGCAAGCACGATCAGATCGATGGCCGTGCGCAAGGATACGGAATTAAGGCCCAGGTCGCGGGCGAGAAAGGCCAGTTGGTAGAGCTGCAATGGCTTTGGGCCCAGGTCTTGGCGCAGGCTGTCGAATTCGTCACGAGCCTGGGCGCGCAGCCCGACCGAAAGCAGTTCCATTCCCCGACGAAAACGGATGTCCTCTGCCAGGATGGGCGAAATCTGGATCGGATCGATGCCTTCGGGCAGTCCTGCCCAGTTGCGCAGCCACGCGGCGACCTCAGCCTTTCCGGCTTCTTCGTCGACGGTCAAGTGGGTGCTCAACGGGGCGTCGATCCAGGGGACAGTTTGCCCGTTGGCTTTGAGCAGGTATTTGGCGCGGATGCCGTAATAGTTTCTCGGCTGCTCGTTCGACAGCGTTTGCAGCAGCCCGTGCGCTTCGGCGATCTCGCCTTTGGCCCACAGCACTTTGCCCAGCCAGTAGCGGGCGCGCAGGGCATCGGATGAGGTGGGGTAGGCGTTGACCAGGGCGCGCCAATCGAGCAGCGCAACATCCGAATCGCCGATGCGATAGCGGCAGATGCCGGCCTGAAATCGGGCGCGGGGTGCGTTTTCGTCGTTGGGATGCGCGGTGGCAAGCCCGGCGTAGGTATGCGCGGCCTCGGCAAAACGGCCCTCGCGTTCCAGCATCTGGGCCGCTCTCCAGCGCGCCTGCGCAGCCAGGGAGTGTTCCGGGTGATCATCGGCAAAGGCTAGATAGGCATTGCGTGCGGCATCGATCTGTCCCAGGTTATACAGGGCCTGTCCTTTGATCAGCCACAGATCACCCCAATGCGGCGCGGTTGGTTCAAAGGCGTCGATGGCCCGCTCGCATTCTTGAATCGCCAATGGATACGAGCCGGAGGCCAGGAACGACTGGGCGACGTAATAATGAGCGTCACTGTTGTAATCGGGCGTGGATTCGATGTAGCGATAAAACGCGGCGACGGCGGCCTCATAGCTGCCGACATAATAGTTGATCAGGCCTCGCTGGTATTCATCCACCTCGACACCGGCATTGACCAGCTCGACCAGGGCCAGGTGTGCGTAGCCGGGCTGGGGATCGCCGTTGACGGCTTGGGCAAAGGCGTCGCGCGCCTCCATCTCCTTGCCTTGCAGGCGATAGGTTTGGCCGATCAGATACCAAAGGCGCGCCCGGCGGTAGACGTTCTCCGAACGGTCGATCACGATCTGAAACCAGACTAGGGCGTCGTCATAGCGGCCCCAGGCCGAATAAGTGAGGGCGATTTTCTCGTGCAGGTCGTAGCGCTGGCCTGGATCGGCAGTTTTGTCCAAGGCGAGTT
The DNA here is from genome assembly GCA_016931365.1 of Anaerolineae bacterium. The sequence goes on along the minus strand of JAFGEY010000467.1, from coordinate 5,359 downwards.
GGTACGCTTGAACTGCATCCTGATATCCACCCAGATAGGTGTAAGCATCGCCGATGCGCGTGTAAACCAGGTCGGCGAGAACCTCCTGGTGGAGCAGGTAGGTTTGATAGTGATCGATGGCCGCGTCGTATTCGCCCAGTGCTTTCGTTATTTCAGCAAGGTAAAAGTGTGCTGCGTTGACGCGGTGATCGTCGGGATGGTCGGCGATGAACTGCGACAGGCGATCGCGGGCGGCGGAATAATCGCCATCCAGGTAGGCACAAACGCCGATTTCATATTGCGCTTCGGAGATTTCCCATTCGGCATCTGGAGACTGGAGGACAAATTCGTATTCGGCAATGGCGCGCTGGTAATCGCCGTTGTGCTTGGCACGTTGCGCCTGGGCGATGCGCATCGCAGGCTCCGGCGTGGGTGACGGCGTAAAGGTCGGCGTAGGTGTGAGGGTGTGAGTTGGCGTCGGCGAAGGCGTCTCAGTAGCGGTGGCAGTTGCCGTCTGTGTCGGCGTGATCAAGGGTGGCACGGTTTCGGGCTGGTGTGTTGCCGTTGAGGTGAGCTGCGCGATGGCAGTTTGTGGTAGCGCAGTCTCTTTGCCAGACAGGGGCGTCGCCGCTGTAGGCACGGACTGCGTAGGACGGTCGGAAAGATAGACGAGTACCGCTATGCCGACCAGGGTTGACAACAAAAGAAGGGCGATCGCCAAGATGAGCAGGTCTCTAGGTTTCATAGCCCATATTATCGCCACTTTGATGCTTCTGTCAACTTGTTTTGACGCTGTCCGCTGCTTTGACATTTTAAGGTTGCTGACATACAATGGGTACATTCGTCAAGGGAGCCATGGTGCGCCGCTGGTGGGCAGTGAGGGGGACGGCGTTTTTGTCGGTTGGGATCCTTGGCGTTTTTTGTTTTATATGGAGATACGTTTATTTATGCAAAAATGGCTTGATTGGCTCAAGAAGCTTGGAGGTGAGCCCCAGTCCCGTCCAGAAGATGCGCAAGCGGCGCAGCTGGCCCGATTGTTGATCCACTGTCCGCAGTGCGGGTTCGACAACTGGCCGGGGATGGCTTATTGCGGTCACTGCGGCACACGCTTGCGCGTCGAATGTGCGAACTGTGGATTTGCCAACCCGCAAGCGCATCGATTTTGCGGCCAATGCGGCCGCGCATTGGTCGCAAGCGAAGCTGTGTCTTTTGTTGACGAATCGCAGGTGCTGGAACGTGCGTACATGCCGGATGGGTCGGTCGAGCCGCGCCCAGTGGTCGAGCCGCGCCTGCAAGGCGAGCGTCGTTCAGTCACTGTGTTGATTGCCGATGTCAAAGGATCGACGCAGCTTTTGGAGCGAATTGGTACCGAGTCTTGGGTCGAGGTGATGAACTATGTTTTGCAGTTGCTCGAGGCGGAGATATACCGCTACGGCGGTCAGGTCAACCAGTTTCGAGGTGATGGCCTGGTGGCCTTTTTCGGCGTCAGTTCTGCACACGAAGACGATCCTGAGCGTGCCGTGCTGGCTGCGTTGGCCATGCAAGAATCGGTCAAGGCCTATGCACATGGTCTGAACGAGCAGCAAGGTATCGATCTGCTTGTGCGCATTGGGCTGAACACGGGCGAGGTCATTGTGACCAACATTGGCGACAGTAGCCAGCACAACGAAGACACCGCGATGGGGGAGGCGATTTCGCTCGCTGCGCGGATGGAAGCTGCCGCTGAACCGGGTACGGTGCTGGTCAGTGAGAATACCTATCACATCGTTGCTTCTCACTTTCGATGGCAGCCGTTGGGCCAGGTTACGGTCAAGGGGCTTAGTACAGAGGTCAGTGTATATCGACCATTAGCTCCGATTTCTGATGTCGAATGGGCCTCTCGGCTGCACGCCTATGGTTTGCAGAGTGCATTGGTGGGGCGTCAACAGGAGGTCGAGACCTTTAAACAGCTCATCTTTGGTCTTTCTGAAGGGCGAGGCGGCATTTTGACTCTCACGGGTGACAAGGGAATGGGCAAATCGTTTCTGGTGACCCAGGTCCGCCAACGATTTATCCATCAAGATGCACTGCTGGCGCAGGTGTCCTGGAAAACGCTCGATGGGACAGCAGGCGCGCATTCTGTGCTGACCTGGATCCAAGTGCGCTGCCGCTCGTACGAGCAATCGCGGCCTTATTCATTGTGGATTAACCTGCTACGCCGCTGGCTGGAGATGTCGGAGGAGGAGCCAGTGCTAAAAGCGCGCGAGCGATTGCGCGAGCGCTGCGAATCGCTTTGGCCGGAAAGCTGGCAGGAGCACTATCCTTACCTGGCAGTTCTGCTCTCGATGCCAGTTGAGGACGAGGTTTCGTCTTTGCTGCTGGAGGGATATGCTGAAGGGATCCGTCAACAGTTGTTTTTGAGCCTGCAAAGCTGGGTTCAAGAACTGGCGCGGCGTGGCCCTCTTGTGCTTGCGTTTGGCGATATGCACTGGATCGATGCGACTTCGTTGGATGTGCTCAAATACGGGTTGTCTGTGTGTGAGCGGGAGTCCCTGCTGTGGGTCCTGGTGTTTCGCCCGGAGCGTACGTCGATCGTCTGGCCGTTCCGCTACCATCTCGAAACTGAATATCCGCATCGACTTACAGCGATACACCTTTCGGCGTTGGGCGAACAAGACAGCTGCGAATTGATCGATCAGTTGATTGGCCCGGAGGTATTGCCTGTCGAAACGCGCGATCTGATCGTCCGCACGGCGGAAGGCAATCCCTATTATCTCCGTGAATTTGTTTATTCTTTGATCCGGCAGGGTGTGCTGGTTCAGGAGGCAATCACCAGTCAGTGGCACGCAACTCGGGCTGTCAATGCGCTCAAGCTGCCCGATACGCTGCAAAGCTTGCTACTTGCTCGCATCGATGGCCTGTCGGCGGAAGAGCGCCGCGTGCTTCAGGTTGCAGCGGTGATCGGATCGGTGTTTTGGGAAAATGTGCTGCGCGAACTGCTGGACAGCACGGGGCGCGCGGATTTGCACACACATCTGACTGCGCTGGAGCGCGCGCAGTTGATCTATGAGGGCAGCCGCGTGCCGGTGTTGGGGCAAGAGTATATCTTTAAATCGACACTGATTTGCGATGCGGCATATGACAGTATGCTCCAGTTGGAGCGGGTGATTTACCATCGCCAGGTAGCCGAGTACCTGGCCCAGTTTGTCGATGGCAGTCGAAACGCGTCCATCTTGGCGGTGATGGCAATTAAGTCTTCGTCGTACGACAATCTGATCTCGTTCAGCCTGGTGGCCTATCACTATCGTCTGGCGCAGGTGTTCGACAAAGAGCTGTGGTACGCGCGCGCGGCGGCGGCTCAGGCCCAGCAAGTGTATGCCAACGCGGAAGCACTAGATTTGAACAAGCGCGTTTTGGAACTGCTGGATCAAATGGAAGAAAAAGAGGCTTCCTTTGAAACGCTGTATCCGGAAGAAACGGGCTCCTGGTCTGGCTGGCGACTGGATGCGCTCGTTGGGCAGGGACAGGTCTGTTTTGGCATGGGCCGACTTGATCAGGCCGAGGAGTCATTTCGACGGGCTATCGCCGTAGGCCAGGCCTGCGCGCTACCTGTACACGAGTTGGTGCGGCTGTATTACTGGCTGGCCGAATCGCTCTACTGGCAAGATCGCTATGATGAGCAAATAGAGATTGGTGAGTGCGGCCTGGCCTTGCTCGCAGGCAAGGAAAATACTTTGGAACTGGCGCTGATGAACCTGGAACTGGCCAGCGGCTACAATATGAAAGGCGATGGTACCAAGTTCTGTGAGTTTGCGTCTATAACGGCGCAACTGGTTCGCCAATTGCCCTATTCAGAAGAGTTGCGGCCGGCATATTATCACATTGCAATTATGAACGCCTATTGGTACAAACAGGTTGGTGAGGCACTAGATTGGCTACAGATGCTCGAGCAGGCCTCTTTTCAACACCACGATCTTCGTGCACTCGGTGAGGCGCAGTTGGTGAGAGGCGAGATCGCCGCGCGGCAGGGCAATCTGCAACAAGCTGTTTTGATGCAACAGCAGGCGCTTCGGCTCTTTGAGCGGATTCGGGACGTCAAACACGAAAGCTGGTGTCTGTCGATGTTGAGCCGTACCTGCTTGGCATTGGGGGATCTGGAGCAAGCTCAAGCCTTTGCGTTGCGCGGCCTGGAGAGCGCCCAGCAGACGGGCAGCCGGCGGTTCATCAAATCGGCCTATTGGAGCCTGTCCAGCATCTATATCTGTCGAAATGATAAGACGCAGGCGATCGAATCGCTGCAACAGGTGATCGATTTCAGCCGGGAAACAGGTGATGCTCAAGGTATGCTGTGGGCCAACCGTGCTTTAGGGCAGTTGTACCTGGAACAGGGGGAGATCCAACGGGCCACGCAACACTTGCACGATGCGCTCGGTGCTGTTGACCACGATCTAGCCAATCAGCAGCCAAGCGACCTGGCCGTGTTGTCCAGAAAACTGGAAAGCGTGTACAATCACCAGGATGTTTTGCAGTTGTTTTATCGTCTGGGGCGGCAGACTGGCCTTTCTTGTGTGTTTGGAGAGCATTGCCTGCTCCAGGTTGCTCAAGTTACAGATTCACCTGAACCGGGACAAACTATTTGTCAAGCGCCACTCAATCTGGATGCGCCAGAATGGACTTGGATCGATCCACTGGGCGACTGTACGATTGTTGCACAAGGTGGCATCGAAATCCATACGGCCAATGGACGCGATTTGTGGCACATCAATTTGAGTGCGCCGCGTTTGCTTAGATCGGTTTTGGGAACCTGGGCTATGCAGTGTCGGTGTGTGGCATACTCGGACGAGACGCCGGCCATCGGTGGGTTGTTGGTATGGCAAGACGAGCACAACTATGTGCGCCTGGATTGGGGTGTGCGTGGCATGCCCTATGTTGTGTTGATGGGGTGTTTGGGTGGTCAAGATACTGTCCTGGCGCACGTCCAAGTTTCGGCGTTGCCATTGACCGGTCTATGGCTGCGTTTGGAAGGCACGAATGAACAGATCAGTGCCTTTTGCAGCGTTGATGGTGAACTTTGGTCGGGCACTGGTCGCGCCGACCTGGCGGCAGGGCAAGAGGCTGTTCAGATTGGTTTGTATGGTATCGGGCTGATCGATCGCAGTGTGTACCACGGGGCTTTTTCTCAAGGCACGGCTATGTGCTTTGAATCGTTCAAGTTATGGCGCGTCTGAGAAATGATGTGAGTGATGTTTGACATTTGAAGCATCTTGTATTATACTATCGCTTGTGTCGGACGGAGAGCAGGCCGTCGAACTTGGAGGGATGGCCGAGTGGCTGATGGCGGCGGTCTTGAAAACCGTTGTGGCCGTAAGGTCACCGGGGGTTCGAATCCCTCTCCCTCCGC
>JAFGEY010000466.1 GCA_016931365.1 Anaerolineae bacterium | reverse complement strand
GTGAACGGGTCGACGATCATGCCCGACTCGGAGCGCTTGACCTTGTCCACCTCGGCGGCCTGGTCGACAGCGCTCATGTTACGGTGAATGATGCCGATGCCGCCCTCGCGGGCCAGGGCAATCGCCAACCGCGCCTCGGTGACGGTGTCCATCGCTGCCGAGAGGACGGGGATGTTGAGTTTGATACTGCCCGCCAGCCGGGTTTGCAGGTTCACTTCGCCGGGCAGCACCTGGCTGTAGCCGGGCAAAAGCAATACATCGTCAAAAGTCAGAGCTTCGGGAAATGGTTGGTTGGTCATGGCAAATCTCCCATCGACTGGATGAAAATTGCCCCAAGTATATCTTTAAGGTGTGGTTTTGTCAAAGCCTGTTCTGACGCATATTTACGCATTACAACGTCATTTCTGGCGATGAGCGGCAATGCGTGCGGATTTTTCGATCATGCGTTATAATGAACCAGGTACTCGTTCAAACTATCGAGTCACCGCCTGTGGGGATGGGCTTGGATTGGCCGGTTGGTGGTGGAAAAAGCGCAGGCGTTCTCAAAGGAAGTAAAATATGACATTAAAAGAGATGTTGAGTCAGATCGACGATCTGCCTAACGTGTGGGGTGAGGGCGCACTTTTTGCCTTTTCTGGCCTCGATGGGCCGACCAATGTTTCCTCCGGTTTTGTCGCCACCTATGCCGCCGAAAAGTACGGCCTGCTCTTTCACACCCCCACGCGCCGACTGCTCGACCTGACGCTACCTATCGACGGTGAGGTGCTCGCTGCCACCGGCGACGTGTACGCCGTCGACACAGCGGCGGGGTTGTTGTGCGTGGCGTGGACAGCGTGGCACACCCTGGTCGGCTTGGCCCCGCAGGGCATAACGGTTGATCTACGCATTGAGGACGGCGATGCTGCGATTGCCCAAGACGATTGTCTCGTCTCCGAGCTGCCAGGCGAGACGCTGGCCCTTTCAAAAAACCAAGAGTGCTTTTCGCTGGCCTTTGGCACGTCGGCGCAAGAGGCTGTGGATCGCGCTCAGGTTGGGCTGGCGGTCGATCTGGGCGAAACAGTGCGGGCGCGGCTGGCCTTTTACGCACAACTGCCCCCGGTCGAGGCCCACCGCCGCTTGCTCAACAAATGTGCCGGCGTGATCAAGGTCAACACGCTGGCCCCGGAGGGCGCGTTTACCCGCATCTGGTCGACGCCCGACCGTGTGCCCCATCGCTGGATGTGGCTGTGGGACTCGGCCTTTCACTCGATCACCATGAACCACATTTCGCCGCCCACCTCGTTCGCCCTGCTCGCCTCGGTGCTCCAGACGCAGGGCGACGATGGCATGATCGCGCACATGCTGCGCCCGGATGGAAGGCATTCCCAAATCACCCAGCCGCCGATCCTGGCCTGGGGCGTGTGGGAGAACTATTGTTGGAGTAAAGATACAACATCGCTCCGCTGGGCGCGCCCTCGCCTGGAGCGCTATCTGGAGTGGAACCTGACCCACCGCGATCAAAATAGCAATGGCCTGCTAGAGTGGTTCATCGAGGGCGACCCGTGCTGTCGATCCGGCGAATCGGGACTGGATAACTCGCCGCGTTTCGACCGGGCCGCGCTGCTCGACGTGGTCGATTTTTCGACTTTTCAAGCGCTGGATATGCGCTATCTATCTTTGATTTGCAAAGTGTTGGGCGAGACAGATCGGGCGACAGCGTGGTGGACCCAAGCGCAGGTGATGAGCAGGGCGATCCACGCGCTGTTGTGGGACGAGGAAAAGGGTTTTTACTTTGACCGCGATTTCGATGACCGACCGACTCTCTCCCAGGCCGTCACCGGATTTTTACCCCTCCTGCTCGACGACATCCCGCCAGAGCGCGTCGAGCGGCTGGTGGGATGGCTGAACGATCCGGCGGCGTTCGACGCCCCGTTCCCCGTGCCCAGCATCGCCATCTCGGCCCCCGAGTGGGGCACCGATATGTGGCGCGGCGCGACCTGGATCAATTTCGATTATCTCATCGTCAAAGGGCTGGAAAAGCAGGGGCGTGTCGATGAGGCAGCGCGGCTGGCGGGCAAGGTCATCGCTTTTGTGGAAAAATATTACGCCCGCTACGGCGTCATCTTGGAGTTTTACGACGCCAAGGATGAGCTGCCGCCCATACACTGCGACCGCAAGGGCCCGTACCGGGAGCCGTACAACATCCGTCGCAAAATGGACTCCATACGCGACTATCACTGGTCGGCGGCGCTGACAGCGGCGCTGTTGTGGGAGGGGTATGGGTAAAGTATGATGGCGAGCAGGTGCTAGATCCTGGTCAAAGAAAAAATCTGCCCAAGAAGCACAAGAATTGAGCAATACTCAAATCGGATTTTGTGCGACTGCACCCAGGCTGTCGTGTGGGCTCGCGAACTGGGATTGGCCTGGCCTGGACAAGGATCAATACCGTACGCGATCGTCGAGCCGATGCAGCCCAGCCCTTCACTCCACACCTCCGGCGAAAGGCCGGTCACCGGATCGGCCCAGGCTGCGTTCCTGGCTTCGTCGTAGGCATGGAGGAACAGGCCGGTGCCCCCCTGGCGGCAGTGACTGGCCAGTGTAAATATCTGGCGTGTGGCTTGATCAAAGCAATAGGCCTGATCGCCAACCACGATGCCATACCTGGTAAGAAACATCTGCCCCATAAACACCCCATCAATCCACATCTCATGCGGCAGTGACCGCGCGTGCCAAAAACCTCCATCCGAGTTGCAGGGATATTCCTCAAATGCCTCCCTGATCTTGTCCGCTGCCAGGTGGTACCTCTCTTGGCCGGTCATTTCATAGGCGGCGACGATTACTGTTCCGGCCATGATGTCATCGAGGCTATCGCCCTTGAAATCGTGGATGTCTCCATCGGCAGTGACGTGCTGGTCAACGAACTTGATGATATAGTTCAGGTATTTGGGGTCGGCGGTGAATCGGTGTAGCTTTTCCAGGCCAGACAATACATACCCTTGCACGTAGCATCAGCGCCGATAGGGGATATCATCCGGATCGGGAAACCTGGACAGAATACTGTCCGCCAGCGCAATAGATATGCCCTTTGCTTTCATTGTCTTCTCTCACTCGACCTTTTTCAGGTGCAGCACCGCGTCGCCGGTGTAGGGTGCGACAGTGACGGCGTAATCGCCGCCGGCCAGTGGGCGCGCACCGGGCAAAGTGCGGTTAATTGACGGCAGGAACCACTCGACGGCAAACTGCCCTTGCGCTGCGCACAAGTCCAGCGTCACACTGCCGCCCTCGGGCAGGTAAACCAGATACTCCTCGCCGGGATTGGTCAGGCAGTAGTGCGTCGAGACCAGGTCAGGGTGCGGCGTCATTGCGGCCAGATTCATTTTTTGCGCATAGCGGCGCGTGTCACCCATCGCCCGGCGCGTCGGCTCCCAGTCGGGATAATCGCGCCGATCTTTGCTGATCCCGCCGGTAAAGGACCACCCCGCGACCTCTTCGGTCGCACCGAGATACAGCCCCTGCCAGGGGTCCATAAAGATTGGGTTGTGGCCGCGCAGGAAGCACTTCCAGACCCATTTCGGGTTGCCGCCATGGCCCCACAGGTGGTCGGTGTCCGGCAGCATCACTTTGCGTCCGTCAGCGGCCGGCGGATTCTCTTTGTAATCCTCGACCAGCGGCGTGCCTGGACGCCCCCACCAGTTCGGCTGCGAAACGGGCGAGAACCAGTCCACGGTGCTGGCTGCCACTGGCGCGTTGCATATCCAGGGTGTACCCGAAGTGATGCCGACCGGATGCTGTTTGGGTTTGCTCCGTTCGTAGGCGTGGACAAAATCAAGCAGATGGATTTGCCAGGCCAGCGATCCGCCTTCGTTGATGATCTCGTACAACACGTTGTCCAGGTCGTTGATTGTGTCAATCACCTGGCGGACATAAGCTTCCTGGTGTTGGAGCACCATCGGGTTGTGCATGCTGTGTAATGAAGGGTGGCTGTCATCGTCCCAGCCGGTGAAAGGGACACCGACGCCGTTGACGTTGTTCTCTGCGTTGAAGGGATGCACCGGCCAGGGGTCGAGGCCCTTGCCGGTGACGCTGAGGCTCCAGCCCTGAAAGAGCATCACCGCACAATAGATGCCGCGCTGTCCGGCCTCTACCACACGCTGGCGCAGGCGATCAAAATAGGTCTGGTTCCAGACGGTCAGATCGAACCTTGGCTTGCCGTCGTTGGCCAATCCGGGGCCAGTACGCGTCCAGGGCAGCGGATCAAAGACGATCAACTCGTTGGTCCAGCAGGCGCGCTCCGGCTGCTCGAACATCCACAGGCGCATGAAATTGTGATTGTAGGATTGCATAAAGTCGAGGTATTCCTGGTAGGGAAAGGGCGGGTCGCCGGGCCGCCCGATGTCCTGCAAGTTGGCCCAGGTGTGCGAACCGGTGAGATAGATCGCTTTGCCGCTGTCGTCGGTGAAATAGCGTCCGTTGTTGGGATGCGCCCGCAGCAGGCCGTGAAATAGGGTGTTCATTCGTTGTCTCCTTTCGAGTTGTTCATACAGACAAGGTAGCCGATTTTGGCAGGATTGTCAAATCAGGGGCGCGTGGAGGGTGCATTTGTTCGTTGGAGCACTCAAGCGGCATCCCATAGCCAACACGATGCCGATCGGGAGCAGCAGCAGGAAGGTGGTAATCACGGTACTCTCGTTATCCACCGCAGGTAACGGGAGTACCAGGTTAACTCGTATCCTCTCCCACTCTACCCAAATTTGCCAAAACGTGCTATAATCCGCCCCATCTCAAGCTCGGTGCGAACCGCACCGGGTTTGCTCGCCAATACTTACAGAGGAGGCTCAATGATGGCAGACCTTTCAACCACCTATCTGGGACTGAAACTCAAAAATCCGATCATCGTCGGCAGCTCCGGGCTGACCAACTCGGTCGATAAAGTTGTGGATTTGGAGGCGCAGGGCGCGGGGGCGGTCGTGCTCAAGTCGCTCTTTGAAGAAGAGATCGCCCTCGAATTCGAGCAGGTAATGCGCGAGATCGTCGCGCGCGGTTACAATGCCGCCGAGCACGAATACTTTGACCAGCAAATCCGCAGCGACAGGCTGGCGGCGCACACGGCGTTCATCGCCGCGGCGAAAAAGGCGGTCGCGATCCCAGTGATCGCCAGCGTCAACTGCATGTACGCGCACGAGTGGACCGCCTTTGCCCGAGAGCTACAAGGGGCGGGGGCCGACGCGCTGGAACTCAACATGTTCTTTTTGCCCTCCGACCTCAATCGCAGCGGCGCGGAGCAGGAGCAACTCTATTTCGACCTGGTCAAAAAGGTCAAAGCGCAGGTGAGCATCCCGGTCGCGCTCAAGATCGGCCCGCATTTCTCCAACCTGGCGCTGATGATCCGCCAGTTGTCCGAGACGGGCATCGATGGGCTGGTGCTGTTCAACCGCTTTTACACTCCCGATTTCGACATCGACCAGTTCAAGGTCGTGTCACGCAACGTGCTCAGCACCCCGGCGGAGCTGGGCATTTCGCTGCGCTGGGTGGCGATGATGGCCGGGCGCGTCCAGTGCGACCTGTGCGCCTCGACCGGCGTCCACGATGGCGCGGCGGCAATCAAGCTGCTTTTGGCCGGGGCCCAAGCCGTGCAGGTCGTATCGACACTGTATCAAAACGGTACGCAATACATCGGTACGATGCTCAATGAACTCGATGCCTGGATGACTCGCAACGGCTTTTTCGGACTGGAGCAGTTTGTTGGCAAGATGAGCCAGGCCGAGAGCGAGAATCCCGCCGCGTTCGAGCGCACCCAGTTTATGAAATACGCCGGCGGCGGCCAATAACGCTTGTTTCAGCGTGACAACTCAGCCTATCTTCCCGGAAGTTATTCTTTGTGCAAAACCGCAAAACTTCCGGGAAGGTGAGCAAAACAAAACGGGCCTGCGCCCAAGCGCAGGCCCGTTTTTCGCGTTCACAGCCGATCACGAGCAGCAGCTCCCCGAATCATCGCCGCCGCAGCCACAGGTCGGTTCCCGGCCGGTCAACGCCGCCGAGATCATGGCCGCCGCGCAGCCCACGCCGCTGTCGACCTGGATCGCGCCGGTGGGGCAGTTGCGCTGGCACGCGCCACATTCCATGCACGCCTCGGGGCGCACCAACTCGGCCACCCGCGCGCCCATTTCAAACACCTCGTGCGGGCAGACGACGCTGCACAGCGTGCAGCCTACGCACAAGCTCGAATCGTAGGTCAATGTGTTATAGGGGTTGCCGGCGATCACCACTTCTGCCGAACAGCCGCACGTCGAACCACAACAAGCCGCTACTTGAACGTTCATTGTTTTCTCCCTATGCAATCCATTTGAACAGCGTCGAGGCCAGGGTCAGAGCGACGCCAATGCCAAAAGTCCAGACCATCGCCGGGATGTAGGCTTTCATCTCGCACCGCACGCCGGTTTTGGAAGTGAACGTCGTCGAACCGGTAAAATTGAGGGCCAAAAATGCCGTCACCGGCGGCATCGCCAGCAGGTAGGCCAGCGACCAGCCAATGCGCCGCCACAGCGGCAAACCACCGTTGTCGATCCAGGCCAGCAGGGCAAAGACCAACGCCACCACCCCGCCCAGGATAAACCCCTTGCTGCTGAACTGCCTGGTCGGCAGCAAGGGCAGCAGTATTGGGAACAAGGCCGCTCCGGCCAGGACAGCTGCTGCCGCGCCCAATGCGGCCAGCGGCCCGGCCAGCAGCCAAAGCGCGAGCGCCGCCAGGGTCATCGGCAAGAACAGGTGAACCAACTCGACCGGAACCAGGGTCATGCGATCCCGCAGATCAAAGCGCACCTGGCGCATTTCGGGCGTGGCTTGGTGCGTTTTGAGGTATTCGGTCAAATCTTGCGCGCGCACCGGGCCGTACTCGACCTTAAAGCCCGACCGCCGCCTGACCTCGTGCGCCGACACGCCCGGCGCGCCCAACTGGGGCAAAATCAAGGTGCGATGGTTGACCGTCCCGGCCAGTCCCGTCACTTCGACGCGATGCACGATCTCGTCGGTGCCAAAAGTGCCCTTGCCCGCCGCGCACCACACGTTGATCCCCTTGGTGTCGAGCACAAGGATATATCCGTCGATATTCGGCAATGCTGAGCGTAGCGCGTCAAAACTTAACGTATAGTTGGCCGTCACAAACACCGGCGAGTCGGGCGTCGGTTGGCCCAGCGCATACAGCCCTGGCTCGACTCGATGCCCGCCGCGCCGGACGCCCCATCGCGCCAGGATGTGATCCCAGCGATCGGCCCGGGCCAATTTGCTGGTCGTCATTTGAATTTGTGGCCGTTCATTCATTCTGTGTTATCCTCTGTTTCCTGCAATAACGCCTCCACGCCAACCTCGCCGCACAACACCTGGCCGACCAGCTCCGGCGCAAACGCCGACAGCAGTTGCCCGCAGCACGCCGTCACCACCTCTTGATTGAGCGTGTAAAAATGCTGCCGTCCCTCGTGACGCACCAGCACCAGGTTGGCTTCTTCCAGCTTTTTCAGGTGATGGCTGACCGTAGGCTGGTTGATTCTGCCCTCCAGCGCATCGACCAGATCGCTCACGTTGAGCCACACGCAGCACAGATGCCGCATGATCTCCTGGCGCGCCCCGTCGGCCAGCGCTTTGGCGAAAACGACCGAATTGTCGTCCATTACAGCCTCTCTCGCTTGTAACTCAACTCTGTGCAGATTCATTGATGATCATCAATGAATATTATATCGATATTTGTCGATTTGTCAAGCCGGAAATTGATGGTGTTTTCCCGCCAGGTTTGAGCAGTTGACGATTGCTTCTAGATGGGTTATACTAACTATGCCAACGTGTGATCGACAAGCTGGCCCAAACTGTTTGTGAATCCCAACCCCGATAGATCGATGGCCTAATGACAAGCTCGAACTACGGCGCAAACTCGCCCGCGCAAAACAAAACGTCATTTTACGGCCGGCAGACCGAAATTGCTTGGCTGGCGGATCGGCTGTCGCACGACCAGGCCGTGCTGGCGATCTATGGCCCGCGCTATATCGGCAAGAGCGCCTTGCTGCAGCACTTGGCTCTGCACCCACCGTACGGCTACCTGGGTATCTATCTGGATGCGGCACACATCGATGGGTGGGATACATCCCACCTGCTCTCCGGGCTTGCTGCGCAGGTGAGCGGTGTCATTCGGGAAAAAATTGGCATCGACCCGGAGCTACCTCAACAAGATGCCTTTGAACAAGACCCGCTTGCAGCCTGGCATGCCTATGTTAATGCCATAACCTGGTCGCTCGACGGCAAGCAGATCGTGCTGGCCGTTGACCATGCCCATCGTGCGCCACCTGAAGGCATTACAGCATTGCTTACCGCCAAAATGCCGACCATCCTGGCCGTCGATCAAAGCGCCCAGCTTGTTTCCCGTTTCCCTCAAGGGCAGCCGCTGCCTCCCTCGATCCAGCTGGGCCCGCTGGACAACGAGTCTGCGGAAAGGATGGTCAAAGATCTGCTCGCGGCCAAATCCCCCGTCGATCCCTGGACGATCCGCCGCATACTCGAAATCACGTCCAACCACCCGCATTACATCCAGCAATTCTGCCAGCACCTGCTAGAATGCTGCACGCTGCGCACCCAGATCGTGCCTACCGACGTCGAGGAAGCGCTTGAGCAGCTGCTGGATACCTCTATTCCCGAGTTTGAGCGCATCTGGAATGCGGCTTCTCCGCTGCAACAAGCTCTGCTGGCTGCATTCAGCGCGCTGCGCGGCCAGGGTGGCATCAGCACCCAGTACGACCTGGAGAAAGCCTGCGCGCGGTGGGGCAAAACCATCCCTCTGGATCAGGTTGTCGATACGCTGGAAGCTCTGGCGCAGCAGCAGAGTTTGGAAAAACTGGGCACAAACAGCTATCGCTTCCAACTCGAACTGTTCCGGCTGTGGTTGCGCGCACACTATCCGCCCGAAGACCTGCTGCGCCGACGATTTTGGACACCAAAACACCAAGATCGATCCCCGTCGGGTTTTCTGGATCGCTGGCCGCTGTGGGCCAGCATCGGTGCGATCCTGGTCGTACTCGTCATTGTGGCCCTGCAGCCGGCGCTGAGAAATGTTTTCGGACGCACATTGACGCCGACATCTGCTGTGACAGCAGCAATGCCGACAGCAACGCCGCTGCCCGGCACGTCGGTGGCCGCCAATTCGACGACTTCTCCTACGCCCGGGCCGACCATCGCCCTGCCCGGATACGACCTGCTGTTGATGTCGCGCCGAACGGCAGATGATGTATGGCAAATCTATGCTCTTGATTCGAGCACCAAACGGCGTTTGCGGTTGACTGAAACTGGTTCGAACGAGCGCACGCCCAAATGGTCACCCGACGACAGGCGCATCCTCTTTACCTCGGAGCGTGATGGCAACCGCGAGGTGTACATTATGAACGCCGACGGCAGTGGGTCGGTCAATCTGACTCAACACCCGGCGCACGATTGGCAGCCTACCTGGTCACCCGATGGCGCGCGCGTGGTCTTTTCGTCTTATCGAGACGAAAACTGGGAAGTCTATGCGATCAATGCCGACGGCGCGAACCTTGTCCGCTTGACCGAGCATCCCGAGAGTGATTTCTCGCCGACCTGGTCGCCCGACGGCAAACACATCCTTTTTGTTTCACGCCGTAACGGCGATGCCGACCTGTTTATCCTCGATCTGGACACGCGCAAACTGACCCAGCTTACTCACAGCGAGATGGATGAATACGATCCGGCCTGGTCGGCTGATGGGCAGTGGATTGCTTTTACCACCCTGATCGGCGAACAGTCAGACATATTTGTGATGCGCGTTGATGGATCGGCCCAGACCAATCTGACCAACTCGCGGTATGCGAATGATTTTCAACCGGTGTGGACGCAGTATTCGGAAGAGTTGATCTTTGTCTCATACACTGCCGCCGATGGCAACCACAATCTGTTACGCGTCCGCCGGGACGGACGCGAGTTGATCCGCCTGACCAATGACGACTATGATAACATCTCGCCCTGCTGGCGATACGTCGGTCAATAAAGGTCAAGCTTGCACTGAGTCAGCCAACAAAGGAGATTCGCCGGCAATGGACATCAGGTTCTTGATTTTTACAGCGACAGGCCTTGGCCTTGGCTTGTTGGTTTGCGCTGCGCGCCGTCTGTGGTTTGCCCCGCTTGAGGCCGCCGGACGCCACCTGATCGACCATGCTGCTGATGGCATCATTCTCCTCGACCGTAAAGGACGCGTGCTTCACCTCAACACCAGTGCAGCAAACCTGCTGGGCGTCGATCCCCGGCAGGTCATTCGCCGTCCCTGGTCATCCCTTTTTGCCGGGCAAACCACTCTGGAACCTGAAAATATTGACACTCACTCAGACTGGACGCAGGCCCTGGAGCTGACGGGCGAGGGCGTTCATCGACACGTCACGCTGCGCGCCAGCGCCATCTATACCCTCTGGCGCTGGAAAATGGGCGCCCTGCTGCAACTGACGGACACCACTGCTGCCCAACACCGTGAAGAGGCACTGGAGGCTGCCCTGCAGGAACAACGCGCGCTTACACTTGCTCTGACCGAGGTGTCCAGCCCGGTGCTTCCGGTGATGAGGCAGACGATTTTGCTGCCGCTGGTAGGCAGTCTGGATCAGAGTCGGATGGCTGCGATCGCCGACGCGCTCCTCAGTGGGATCAAGGCCCACCGCGCCCGGCTGGTCATCCTCGATCTGACCGGTGTCAGTCAGTTATCGTTGGAAGCCGTCGATGCGCTGCGCCAGGCCATCGACGCGATGTGCTTGCTGGGCGCAGAACCCATCCTGGCTGGTATTCAAGCTCAAGTGGCCGAGACTCTGGGCAGTTCAGACCTGGACCTTCGCACCTTGTCCATCCACAGCAACTTACAGGCAGGACTCGAATACGCGGCGCAAGCATTATAAAAGCAGTTCAGATGCCTGTCACCTCATGAAAACACAAAAGGCCCGCGCCGGTCGACCGGCGCGGGCCTCTATGTTTCGCGGATTGACGCAGCCAGGTTTTCTTCGATTATCGAATGCGGCGCTGCCACTCTTCCTTGAGCTCCAACCTGCTCACATCATTTCCACACTCTAAAAAGTCGAGCAGCAAGCGGTTGAACTGGCTGCTGCGGTCGAGCATCGGAAAATGCCGTGCCTCAGGCATCGTGATCATCCGCACGGACGCATCCAGCCCGGCAAATTCCTGCTCGGTGGCCGGCGTCACCACATTGTCACTCTCGCCATAGAGGGTCAACAAAGGCACTTGGAGTGAGGCAATGATCGGTTTCAGGTCGATGCTCATCACCGACTGAACGCTCTGGGTGATCGCGTCGGGAGAAGCACGGCCGGCTTCCTGTTCCACGGTGTCATATCCGGCCATCGGCGAGCGGCCCAGCATTTTGTCCAAAAAGCCGCCGCCAGACAGGAACCGGCGGTTGATTGCCGTTCCGACCAGAGGCAGACTGACCGCCATCACCCGATCTACATATTCGGGATAGGTGTTGGCAAAGGATACGGCGACCGTCGCGCCCAGTGCGTGCCCGACAAGCGGAACCTGCCCAAATACGCCCAATTCGTCGACAAAGGTGTGCAACAATTCGACGTAATTGTCCACCGTGTAGCGCATCCGTGACTTGTCCGAATCGCCGAACCCCCACAGGTCAAATGCGTAGACTCGTTTGGTCTCCGACAACTCGTCCATCGTCGGAACCCAGTAGCGCCACGAGCCTAACCACCCATGAATGAAAATGAGCGGGCGGCCGCGTCCAAAGTATTCATAATGTACGACGCCACCATCTAAAACCAGGGCACTCATACCAGAACCTCAATCGCCAAACCCAATACCGATCAAGTCATCCGACCCGATTCGGGATTATTTTGCTTTTTTGACGAGTTCAGTCACGCGTCTGATCAATTCGTCGGGCGCAAATGGCTTGAGAATATACTCATGCGCGCCAGACTCCAGCCCCGTCTGAATTTCCGACTCTTGCCCCTTGGCCGACAAAAAGACCACTGGAATGTCCTTTAGTCCAGCTATTTTTTTGATCTCGGCACAGGCCTCATAGCCTGTCATTTGGGGCATGCGCACGTCAGACATGATCAGATCGGGCTTAACCGTCATCGATTTAGCCTTTTCGACCAGGTCTTTGCCATTCAAGGCCGCTACTACTTCAAACCCGGCAAAGGTCAAACTGAACTGGATCAGTTCTCGGATATCTTTTTCGTCTTCTGCAATCAGTATCAAGGCCATAGTTTCCTCACTCATCAATAAACGTTTTCTGACAAGACACTCAGTTGAGTCGTGGAGACAGATCGAGCGGCAAAACCACTCTAAACGTGCTGCCCGCGCCTAACCTACTTTCGACCTCAATTCGCCCTCCGTGTCGTTCGACGATCTCGCGCGTGATCACCAATCCCAGACCCGTACCACCCTCTTGTGTCTCGATCGCATTGTCGGCCCGGAAAAAGCGTGTGAACAAGCGCTCCCGGTCTTGCGGCGAAATGCCGATGCCCGTATCACGCACGTCGAGCATCAGGTGGCCGTTTTCACACCAGCCCTTCACCGTGACTTTGCCGCCTTGAGGCGTGTATTTGGATGCGTTGCTGACTAGATTGATCACCACCTGGATCATCCGATCACGGTCGGCCTGGATCTCGGGCAGATCGGTGGGCACATCCAAGACCAACACCTGCCCTTTTTCTTCGACTTGCTGCTGGAGCGCCACGACGACTTCGGCCACAATATCGGCCATCGACTCTGAAGCCAGGTTGAGCCTGAGCCCTTCTCCCTCGATCTTGGAAATGTCCAACAGGTCGTTGACCAGGGTCATCAGCCGGTTTGCGTTCGAGCTGACGATGCGCAAAAACTGCTGCTGTTCATGGTTGATCGGACCAGACTTTTCAGTTGTCAGCAAGTTAACATAGCCAGTGATCGACGTCATCGGTGTGCGCAGTTCGTGCGCGGTCATCGCGATAAACTCGCTTTTCATCCGGTCGATCTCTACCTCACGGGTGATGTCCCGGAACACAGCAACCACGTTCAGCGGATCGAGATCGCGCAACACCACCGAAGCAAAGCTGGCAGCAATCACACGCCCCGGCACTTGAAAGGTTTTGACAACCAAGTCTTTCCCTTCAGCAAGTTCTTCACGCGCCTTGCGCACGGCCTCAAATACGGCGCGCATTGTATTGATATCCCGACTGGCAAGCCTGGGCATTGGGAAACCGTTCAGGTTACAATTCATCCACTGACGATGTGACACCCCAAACGTGCGCTCAACGCCCGGATTGACCAGCACCACATTGCCCTGCGGGTCAAAGACGATCACCGCGTCCGAAATGCTTTCTACAATAGCGCGCGTTTTATCGACTTGAAGCGCTTGCTGCTTGAGCGCGTCGGCCAATTCTGCCGTACGATTGAGCACGCGCAGCTCCAGTTCATCATAAAGGCGGGCGTTTTCAAAGGCCACCGAGAGCTGCGCGCCCAACGACTGGACGACGGATAAATCTTCCCGGCCCAAAGCATTTGCGCGATAGCTATGCACGTCCAGCACACCCGCCACCCGTTCGCCAATGTGCAACGGCACGGCCAACTCGGAGCGCGTGCCGAGCAACTGCATCATCGGCGAGGGATATGGCACCGGGCTGATCATCTCTGCTTCGAGTAGCAGCGGCTTGTTGTTTGTCGCCACCCAGGCAATGATGCACTTGGGCCGGTCGGCGGGAATGTGCGCCGCCTGACTTGCATCCACCTCACTTTGGCCGGAATGCGCCTGCAAAATCAGCGTACCGTTTGGTGCTTCGACCAGGTAGAGGTTGATATGATCATAGTCAAAGTAGCGGCGAATGATCTGCACCACCTGGCTCAGCAGTTCGTCAAAGTCGCGGATCGTCGCCAACTGCTGATTGATGTGCCACAGTGCTTCTAGATGCTTTGCGCGCCGCTTGGCGTGCTCATACAGCCGCGCATTGTCGATGGATACTGCGGCCTGGTTGGCCAATAAGGTAAGCAAATCCAACTCTTTTTGTGTAAGTCGATGCTCGTAAAAGAATGAAACATCCATCACGCCCAGGATTTCGCCGGCACGTTTGAGCGGGAATCCGGCGATGGCATGCATATTCCACCCTTTTGCTTCAGGACGGGTGTACAATTCGTGATTCAGCGCATCGTTGATGACCAGCATCTCACTCGCCTGGACTACGCGAGCCGTAAATCCATCAGGCCTCGGCGGGGTCATCGGTCTGGAAACCGCATCGCCGCGCGATTTCTGCGTGCCGCACTCAAACCTGGCAGTCAACTGATCGTACAGGTAAATGCGCACGTCGCTGGCAGGGACAAGCTGCAACGCGCTGGCGACAATGGTCTTCAGAACAGTGGTCAAGTCAAGCGATGACGCGACCTGGAATCCGACCTGCTGGAGCAATTCCAATTCGGCCACGTGCTGCTGTGTCTGGTCGAGCAGACGCGCGTTCTCAATCGCCAGCGCGGCCTCGTGGGCAAACAATTCCAGGGTCTGGATTGTATCTTGCGTGGGCACCAGGCCATTTTGTGGGTCATCGACCGAGATCAGCCCGAGCAGCGCGCCGGCGCTGTCTTTGAGCGGCACGAGCAGCATATCATCCGGGTGCCAATGGCCTTCCTGCCAATTACCCGCATCGTCGAGCACAGTATGTGTATACTCGTCGTCCCACTCGGCGCGCTGTTGGTGTGGAAAAAAGTAGGATTGGCCAATCCGATATTTGTCTTTCAAGGTGCGTTCCAACACATCCAAAGGCTGCGTGACCTGCTGCAAGCTCACAAAATCGGCCAATGGGATGCCCGCTGCGGCCGCCCGGTGCACCAGGGGCGGGTTCCCTCCGACCAGACTGAGCAGGGCCACATTAAAACCAACTGTTTCCGGGATCGCCTGGACGACGATGTCGAGCAAATCATCCAGCGCATGTTGTTGTCCGAACATACGCGAAATTTCGAGCAAATGACGCAACTGTTCGTTGCGCCACGTTACAGCCTGCTCTCGCGCCACCTGTTCGGCAAATCGCCGCGCATTGCCGATAGCGACTCCGGCCTGTTCGGCAATCGCCAACACAAAGCGCTGCGTGCCTTCATCAAAGGCATCCGGTTCTGAACTCTCCAGGTCGATCACGCCGACAACGTCGAGGCCGTGACGGATGGGCACGGTCAGCTCTGAGCAGGTATCGGGCACAATCTGCACATAGTCTGGGGCCAGATCGACATTTTGCGTCACTGCGATCTGTCCGCTGTCGAATACCCGGTGGATAATCCCGTGCGCACAGTCCTGCCCCAAACCTATCAGCGCGTCCGCTTGCTCCGGTGTATAGCCGAACCACGCCTGCGGCAGGCGGCATGCCTGATCCAGGTCGTACAGAAACACGCTGCCCCGTTCGGCGGGTGTCACATCGACCGTCTCTTCGATCAGCAGGTGCAGGATTTCTTTTTCATCCAGTGTCGAGTTGAGCGCGCGGCCGATCCGTTGTAGCACCTCCAATTCGGCGACGCGGGATCGACCATCCGGCAAAGCACCGATCTGAATCGCTGCTCCGGATGATCTAGC
Organism: Anaerolineae bacterium; assembly: GCA_016931365.1. The sequence continues at coordinate 26,675 of JAFGEY010000466.1, read as the reverse complement.
CTGTACAGACGATCGCAGACTCATTCGTCCTCTTGCGTCTCACCCTGCATCTTGATGATCTCGGCGACCAGATCGTCGAGGTCAAACGGTTTGGCAAAGAGATCGTAGGCGCCCATCTCCTGGAGCTTGATCCGCTCCTGCATGGCATCAACAGTGTGGGCCGACATGGCCAGAATCGGAATGCGGCGCGTGTCCGGGTCCTTTTTGAGCCGGGCCAGCGCCTCATAGCCGTCCATGCCGGGCATTCTCAGGTCCATCAGGATCAGTCCGGGCTGCTCGCGCCGTGCAAAGGTCAATGCCTCATACCCGTCTTTGGCGTGCAGCACCTGGAATTCGTGCCGCTCCAACAACGCAACGAGCATCTCGGCGGTCGAGATATCATCTTCGGCGATGAGAATTTTCCCCTTGGTGCCCAACACACGCGACACACTCTTGACCAGACGATCTTCGTTGACCGGTTTGGTGATGTAATCTGCCGCGCCGAGTCGATAGCCGCTTGTCTCATCCTGCACCACCGATAGGACGATCACTGGGATGTGCGCGGTTTCATCGCGCTCTTTGAGTTCGCGTAACACCTCAAACCCATTGCGATCGGGCAGCAAAATATCGAGCGTGATCAAGTTGGGCTTTTCTTCGATGGCACGACGGATGGCCTGTTCGCCCGTCGCCGCGACAATAACTTGATAGCCCCGCGTTTGTAACTGGTAGCGCAAGAGCGAGACGATGTCGCGGTCGTCGTCGACGACGAGAATCTTTTTCACGCCGACGGGCAAATCTCCCAGCAAAGAGGCCGGTAGCTTGCGATGCAGCGAGGGCAAAATGGCCGTAAACGTGCTGCCCACGCCAAGCTCGCTCTGCGCCCAAATGCGCCCGCCATGTAATTCGACCAAGTCCTTGGTGATCGCCAGCCCCAGGCCAGTGCCGCCGCGCCCTTCGACTATGGGAGTGTCGGCCCGATAAAAGCGCTCGAATATCTTGGCCTGATCGTCGGTCGACATGCCAATGCCGCTGTCAGCCACATCAATGCGAACGTTCTCTTCTATCGTGGACAGCGAAAGGTGGATCCAGCCCTCATCAGTATATTTGTAGGCATTGCTCAACAGGTTGGTGACGATTTGCACCATCCGGGCGCGGTCGCCATGCACTTCGACAGGCTCCAAAGGCAGCGTAAGGTCAAGGCGCAGTCCCTTTTCTTCAATTTGCCCGCGCAATGACTCGACGACCTCATTGACCACCTCGGCCAGATTGATAGCCTGCATATCGAGCTTGATCCGTCCCGTCTCAATGCGTGAGATGTCGAGCAGGTCATTGATCAGCAGGGTCAACCGATCAGCGTTGTTTTTGATGATGCCCATAAATCGTCTTTGAGCATCGTTGACTGGCCCAACCGCACCGGCGTGCAACAGATCGGTGTAGCCCTTGATCGAGGTCAGTGGCGTGCGCAGCTCGTGCGATACCGTGGACACAAATTCGGTCTTGGCCCGGTCGGCCTCCACCTCGCGGGTAATATCGCGCAGCGCGGTCACCGCGCCCAGGAACTGATGATCGGGCGTGACTACCGGCGCGATGTGCCCGCTCACTATCAAACCCTCAGATTCGAGCGTGATCTCAACGGCCCGATCGGACCGTTTGTCCGCAGACTCGGCGGCCATTTCGAGCGCGGCCAGGGCGCTGCCGCGCCCCACGCTGTCAAAGGCATCGAACAGGTTGTGAACATCGCTCGCCAGTGCGTACCCCTGTCGAATATTCAGAATGCGCTCTGCCGCCGCGTTAAAAACAATCACCTGATGCTGCGGATCGTTGACGATGACCCCGTCGGCGATCGATTCGAGGATGGCCTGATTGCGCGTGGCGCTCTCGTTCACGTCTTTGTACAACTGGGCATTGCGGATCGCCTGCGACACCTGCTGCGCCGAAGCGATCAGCAGCCGCAAATTGTCTTCGTCAAACATCTTGGGTTCAGCGTCCGAGATCAAGATCACGCCCAGCACGTCATCACCGATCATCAGCGGTACGGCCATCAATGAGCGGGTTTGTGCGCCACCGAGTACCCAGCGCTCATCTTCCAAAACGTCCTGAATCAGTACTGGCTCGCGATGTTCGAGCACCCATCCGGCCACGCCAATCCCCGGCTTGAAAAGCGTCACTTCGCCTTCCGGCGGCAGCGGACGCTCCCCGCCCAGTTGGGCGCGAGCAATCAACACGTTGCGCAAGCGGTCGAGGAGCATAATCGAACCGTGCTTGGCACCGACCGCCTGAGTGACCAGATGCAGGGTTTTCTGTAGCACCTGGTTCAGGTCGAGGCTGGCGCTGAGCTCTCCACTGATCGCATACAGGGTCTCGATGCGCTCTTTTTCGCGGGCCAGTTCTTTGGTCCGCGCGGCGATGCGCACTTCCAGGCTGTCGTTGATCGCCCGGATTTCGTCATACAGGCCGGCGTTTTGAACGGCGACACCCGCCTGGCGCAGCAACGACTCGACCAATTCGATCTCGGTCGGGTCAAAAACCGCGTTTCGGTCAGCGCGGCCCAACGTCAGCGCGCCGATGGGAATCGTCTGGATAGTCAAAGGCGCGACCAGGACGATCTCGACCTGAAACGCGCGCATAAACGCGGCATCGTCTGGCGGCAGGGCATCATCGAGCACGAGCACCTGCGACTCGCCGGAATAGAGCACTGTTTCCAGTACTTCGGGCAGTTGGGTCAATTCGGGCGGTACGTATGCTTTATCCTCCTGGTGATACGATGCGGCTATATTCATCGGGCCGATATCGTTCAACCAGACCGCGCAATGCCGGGCCTGGAGGGCTTGGCCCAGTTTGAGCACCAATTCGCCCAGAATTTCGTCCATATCCAGCGACGAACCAAGTACCTGCGAAACGGCAAAGACCGAACGCAACTGAACCACCACACGCTCGGATTTTTCTGTAGCCAGGGTCAGGCTTTCGGTCAGATATTGGGCCTCGGTCAACTGCTGGGTCAGCGTCTGCCCGACGGCGCGAGTATAGATTTCAGAGAGGATCGTCGTAGCCTGATCAAAATAGGGAAACAGCGTCTGCCACGTGCCAATTGCGTGCCACGCATCGCTGGATTCCATTAATATATCGCCAACCGCCGTGCGCAGCGCAAAAGCGACCTTGAGAATGTCGGTCAAAGAAACCTGCCGTTCTTTTTGATGATACTGCGTCCAGGCGTTCAGATCATCTTCTGTGACGGAAGCCCTGGCTGCCACCGCTTTGACGACGGCCTCGTACAAGGGCAAAATCTGTTCGCCCAGAGCGGCATCATCGAACGCCGCAAAAGCGGCGATCTCTTGCTCGCGAATCGCCTTTTCCCAGCGCTCGAGAACTGCCTCTTGTTTTTGATTCAACCAAACCAGCACATCTACTGGAGCCATACGATATCCTAGCCCAAGCCTGAAATCTTGGTGCTCAACGAGCAACCAGAATGGTCACATCATCATCCTGTTTGCCAAAGTCTTCGACAATTTCCTCAGCCACTTGTTGCAGATTGGTATCTGGGTGACGCGCCCATCGTTCATCTACCACAAACCGTGTCGAAACTCCGTCGGTGTGAAGGATGAACACGTCGCCTTTGGTGTACGGGTAACTGAACTCGCGCACGTTGCTCATTCGGAACCCGACAATGCCATTGCGCGAGATTGGCTTGATCGGTGCATCGCTGAGCACCCGCACACCAATGTTGCCCACGCCGGCAAAGGAAACTCGCTTCGACGCGCGATCGATGCGCATCAACATCATTACCGCACCGCGCGTGCCACGCAACGCCTCATGACAAAGTCGTAAAAGATCCTCCAAGCGAACTCGTGCATGAGTTTCCACGCACTCACGAGCCAGCGTTGCCGCCTCGTGAGCGGCCTCTCCCGATCCCAGCCCATCGATCAGGGCAATGAGCGTATTTTCATCCCAATCGACGATGGCGTACGCATCGCCGGAAACGCGCCTGCCAGACTTGCCGTGATTCACCAGTCCGTATTCCATCGCGCTACTGCTACCGCTTCCACTTGACGGCTGTGATCCGCGTGCCCCACCCCAGATGGGAACGGATGGAAAAATCATCCATCATTCGTTTGGCCACGCCCAGCCCGATCCCCAGCGTGTTCCGGGTCGTGTACCCGTCCTGGAGCGCAGCGCTCACATTCTGGATGCCTTGCCCCGAGTCGACGGCGCAAACGCGCAGTCCCAGAAACCTTCCATTGGAAATGATCGCCAAATCTAGCACCCCGCCGCTCGCGTGTACGACCTGGTTTCGTGCCAACTCTGAGACCGCCGTCTCGATCCGCGCGCAGTCTGTTACCGAAAAGCCCGCCTCGCGCGCCATCGCAGCGCTTGCAGCCGCCGCGATCAACACGTCACGCTCAACACGGACCTCAATTTGCCGATGCTGCGACTGTTTGTTGTCCTGCTGCATTCCGAATCTCGAGTACCAAATCGTCTATGGATAGCGGTTTGGGCAGAAATTGCGCCGCCCCCATTTTGAGCACGCGCTCGCGCTTGTCTTCCAGGTTGGCTGTGCTGCCGCTGACCATAATCACTGGAATGTCGCGGGTCTCCGGATCGTTCTTGAGTTTACTTAAAACCTCATACCCATCCAGACCGGGTAGATTGATGTCCAACAAGATCATCCCTGGCTGTTCGGCCCTGGCTGTATTAAATCCCTGTCGCCCGTTATACTCGACCAGAACGACAAAGCCGTAGCGCTCCAAAGCTTCACGCAGCATATCGGACAATTGCCGGTCGTCCTCAACCAAGAGCACCGTGGACTCGGGCGACAGGATGCGGTTGATCGTCTGTAACAACTCGCCCCGGGCGATGGGCTTGGGAAGGTAAGCCCGCGCGCCCAGATACGTCGCATCTTTGCCGGGCTGCAAAACTGACACGATCACCACCGGGATGTCGGCCAGGGCCTTGTCTCCCTTGATTTTGTCGAGAACGGCAAATCCATTCAGGTCGGGCAGACGCAGGTCCAGAGTGATCAAATCGACGCGGCGGTTCTTTTCGCCCAAATAGTCCAACGCTTCGAGCCCGGTGCGCGCAATGTGAATGCGATACCCCCCTTGGCTGCGAAGTTGATCGGCAATCTGGCTGGCAAATTCGTTGTCATCTTCGACCACCAGAATGTGTTTGTCCTCGGCGCGATAGCTGATTGTCTTGAATGTACGCTCTTGGACAACTTCCTGTTCGACATTCGAGACAGGCAAGGTAAAGCTGAACGTCGTACCTTTGCCCAACTCGCTCTCAAACCACATCTTGCCGCCGTGCAATTCGACAAATGATCTGGCAATCGCCAGTCCCAGTCCAGTTCCGCTGCTGGCCTGTACCAGTTCGTTTTCGGATCGGAAAAAGCGGGTGAACAGCTTTTTCTGGTCTTCCTCCGAGATGCCGATGCCGTTATCCGTGATGTGAACGCAGACCATCCCATCGACCATCTCGGCATCGACCGTGACCTCTCCGCCAGTAGGCGTATAGTTGATCGCGTTGGCGATCAGATTGGTCAGAATCTGCGTTATACGCGCCGGGTCGGCTCGGACAAAAGGCAGCGGCCCTTGAACCAGCGATTTCAGTTGCTGTCCTCTGTTGCGTGCATTGGGCATCAGATTGGCGACCACGCTGTCGATTACTGCAACCAGGCTGGTCGGCTGCACCGACAGGCTGATCCGCCCGGTGTCGATGCGCGAAATATCGAGCAAATCGTTGACCAAGCCGGTCAGGCGGTCGGCGTTGCCTTTGACGATCTGCAAGAACCGCTTTTGTGCATCGGTCAGCGGCCCGGCCATCTGGTTGTAAAGCAGGTCGATGTATCCCTTGATCGAGGTCATCGGCGTGCGCAACTCGTGCGATACCATCGACACAAATTCGCTCTTGAGCCGATCCACCTCGACATCTTTGGTAATGTCGCGGAATACAGCTACTGTGCCTTCAAAAACATCCTGGCGGATCACTGGTGCGACGCGCATACTCACCATTCGGTGTTGAACCTCAAAGCGCTCTTCGTAGGCTGGTTCAGGCGCTTCGGACGAGCGGCTCAGTGGGCTGAATCCGGCCCACCGCTCGGCCAACTCGGTCCACGAGGTGCCGGTCAGGTTATAAAAGCCCGACATCTCGGAGGCCTGCCGCCCGATTACCTCGGCGCGCGGCGTCTGTAGAATCCGTTCCGCTGCCGCGTTAAAGAGCGTCACTTTGCCTTTGGCATCCATCACCATCACACCATCGGCGACACCTTCGAGGATGGCCTGGCTTTTGGCCGCATCCAACTGCTGCACCAGCAACATCGAACCCAGGCGTCCCGTTGCCTCGCGCAAGAGACGGAACATTTCGGTGTTGCTGACCATGACCCCAAGCTGAGATGAGATCGCATCGAGCAGGCGTTGGTGCTCAAGTTCAAAGTGATCGACATCCTGGTGGTAGAGCAAGATCGCACCCACCACTTCGTCGGAAGAAATCAGTTGCGTGGCCAGCACAGATCGATATTCGCCTTCCAGATCGTCGAGCGTTTTCCACTGCTCGTTGACGGTCAAATCGCCGAGGCGGATCGAATCGCGGTGCGACATCAACCAACCGATCAATTCTTCTTGTTCCGCTTCCTTGAAAGACAGCGGTCGTCCCATCAGCGCTGCACCTTTTTCGCCAAGTGCCGCTTTGCAAACCAGATCGCCTGCTTCGGAATCGTGGAGCAGAATGTAACCCTGATGGACGCCAATTGCCTGATTGATCAACACCAGCGCGCGGTTGAGCATGCGATCCGGTTCCAGGCTGCCGGAGAGCTCACGCGTGATCTGATACAACGTGTTCAACTGATCGCGCTGGGCCACCAGATCGATGTTGGCCTGTGCCAGTTCTGTGGTGCGATCGGCGATCAGGTGCTCCAAGTTTTGCGTGATGCGATTGATCTGGTCGAACAAGCGTGCATTACGAATTGCGACTGAAGCGTGTCCGGCAATAGTCCGCAACAGATCGCGATGGTCCTCGTCATACGCATACTCGCGGTCATAACTCTGAACAGCGATCACTCCTAATGCCTGATCACCGGACAGAATCGGCACGCCCAGCCAGGAGAGCGCTTGTATGCCGATCCTTTCAAGGCCCAAGCCTTCCAGCCGTTCGCCGAATCGATCCGGCAGCCACACCATCTGACCGGAACGAATGATGTATTCGGTCAGTCCTTTGCGCCCCTGGCGCGGCAACCAATCTGGCGGCGTGTGCTCAACGTTGGGTCCAGCCATCTGCTGACCGGCTTCGTAGGCGATCGGGAAAGTGACCACGTCACTTTCGGCATCATATAGTGCAATGTAAAAGTTCTCCGCAGGCATCACCCGGGCAACCTGCTGGTAGATCAATTGAACCAGATCATCCTGCTGCAACGTTGCACTCAAAGCCTGCCCGATCTCGTTGAGAATATTCAGCTCGACGATTTTGCGCTCGCGTTGCGCAAACAGATTGGCATTTTCGATGGCTACCACGGCAAACGTGGCCACCGATTCGAGCAGTTCCACGTCATGCTGCGTAAAGGAACCGCCGCCGAGTGGATTCAACAGTTCCAACACGCCCACGATCTGGCCGTCCGGGCCCTTCATCGGCGCGCAAATCAGGGAGCGCGTCCGATACGTTGATGAACGGTCCACGTCGACCAGGTGCCGTTGATCCGACTTGGCATCAGGTACCAGCGTACTTTGGCCGGTCTCAGCTACCCAACCGACAACCCCCTGCCCCGGTTCCAATGTTAAACCACTGATCTTGTCGCTGGCCGGGCCAAATGCCACGCGAAGTTTGAGTAGACCGTCTTGCATCAAGAACAACGAGCCCGACTCGGCGCGGAAAGCCTCGCCCACTTTGGCCATAATCAGGCTCAGCGTGGTGTCCATATCCAGGCTCGAAATCACCGTCTTGCCGATGTCGTTCAGGGTTTCCATATCTGTTGCGCGGCGGGCGATGCTAGAATAGAGACGCGCGTTCTGGATCGCCACCGACGCCTGATCGGCAAGGGTTGACAGAAGCACTTGATCGGTGCGGCTAAATTCCGCCGGCGATGACGATGCTACTACGAGCATACCGCTGGCTGCTTTTCCGTCGGCCATCGGTGCAGCCGCGATGGAGCGCAGGTTGAACGGCCCGAGCGTGAGGCGACTGAACCGGGCATCACTGCCTGCATTGGCAACAACAACCGCATTTCCCCCGTGAATGACCAACGGCTTGAGCACATCACACAGCATATTCGGCAACGCCGATTCGACTTCAGAGGCAAATCCATGGACAGCAGACACGGTTATTCGATCAGTCGCGGCATCCCAGATGCACAAAGCGCCATACTCACAATGCACCAGCTCGACTGCCGCCGAAACGACCTCTTGCACAATGGTCTGAGGTTCCAACCCGGTAGCGAGGGCCTGACCGAACTGATTGAGCAGCGCCAGGTTTTCGACGCGACGCTGCAAATCTTGGTACAGCCTGGCATTTTCGACTGCCGTCGCTGCCTGCTGCGCAAAAACCTGGAGCGTTTCCACCACCGACAAATCGGGCACGCGATTGTCCAGCGGCTGATCGACGGTGATGATCCCCAGGATGCGCTGCCCGATGCCGTACATCGGCACTACAAGCACATCTTCCGGATGCCAACCCTGTCCTGACTCGATCTGGGTAAAGGTGTAGACATCGATCGTGTTCTCCCAGACGGCTTTGTGCTGGTGCGGAATATAGTAAGACTGGCCGAGCAAGAACTCGTCGCGCATCACCGTCCGAACGGTGTCCAGGGGCAAACGAACCTGTTTCATTTTGTTAAAGATCGAATCGGGGACGCCCACCGCCGCAACACGACTCAGTGTCGGCGGCTCCCCATCAACAAGGCTGATCAACACTGCCTTGAATCCAACGCCTTCGCTGATCGCCTCGGCCGTCATCCGCATCAACTCGTGAAGCGGTTTCGCCAGACGGAAAGCATTGCCGATCGATGACAGGCGACCGATCTGTTCCGCGCGTCTGAGATAAAGATCGCGCTGCCTGATTTGGGCCTCATACAAACGTGCATTGCGAATGGCCAGGGTGGCCTGCGCAGCCAACGATTCGACAAATGCCTGATGCGCCTCGTCAAATGCTGCTGGCTCGACATGGAGCAGGTGAATCCACCCCACCACCTCATCTTCGTAAAAGATGGGCACAATCAGCGCCGAGCGCGCCCGTTTGACCACACACAACTCGCGGCCTTCGTGCGCTGCATCGACCACGATCTCGGAACGTTTGGCCTGCACAACGGTCTGCGCGACATCTGCACCGCACTCGATCCAGGCATCTTGCAGTTTCTCGTACTCTGAATCTGTATAACCGCGCCGGGCAATCGGTCGAAACGCACCGGTCCATTCCTGAGCCAGCGCAATGTACCCGTGTGTGGCCCCGGTGATGGCAAACGCTTCGCCGATGACCACGTCCAAAACCTGATTCAGGTTGAGGGTGGCGTTCAACTGCCCGCTGATGCGTTGCATTGCCATCAGTTCGTCGACGCGCGTGCGCAATTGGCGATCCGTAAACTGGTAAATCTGTGCATTGACGATGGCCACGGTCGAGTGCGAGGCAATCGTCTTCATCAGGCGCACATCATTGTCGGTAAATCGTCCGCGGCGTTTGTTGCACAGATGAATTTCGCCGATATACCGATCCCCCAGTCGAAGCGGCAGCGAGAGCAAAGTATGAACCTGAAATGCTTCCACTAGCGGACGGTACGCGCCCAAAGTCCGTGAATCAATCATTGCGTCGTCAGAGGTGAGCACCTGGCCTCGAAACAGCGGGCCGGAACGAACCTGTTCGTTGGCCGGGATGCGAATGTGCACCGATGCCGGATCGTCGCCATAGACGCCTGCCGGATGCGGTTCTAATACCTGGTTGACCGGATCAATGAGCAGAATCACACCTTGGTCGACGCCCAAGAACTCGGCAGAACGAGTGATGACCTTTTTCAACAATTCGTCCAGATCGAGCGTCGAACTGATCAGGGTGGCAATATCGTACAACTCCTGGGCCTCTCGGCTGCGTTCCTCACTGACTGCGTAAAGCTGGGCTCTTTCCAGGGCAATCGCCGCGTGTTCGGCCAAATGCTGCACAAACCCAACCGCGCGTTCGTCAAATGCGTTTTCTCGGGTGCTTTCCAGATCCAGGATGCCGATCGTGCGATCCTGGGTCTTGAGCGGCACCGCCAGTTCAGAACGAACTGCCGGGACAATGGTCACATAATCGGAATCCAGGGCGACATCCGAAACCAGTGCGAATTGACCGCTGCTGATCGCACGGCCCATCACACCCTGTGTCACCGGCCACGGCGCCGACAAAAGGTCCTTTTCCTGCTGGGGATCGAGGCCCAAAGTTGCGCGCATAGTCAAATGTTGCGTGTCGGCGAAAAGCGTACCGATCACACCTACCGTCGCTTCGACGGAATGCACAGCGTGTTCCAGGATCAGATCGAGCACCTGCTGGGGATCGAGCGTGGTCCCCAGAACGCGATCCACTTCCTCGATAGCCGACAGTTCCTGGACGCGCTGGTTCAGCGCAGCCATTGTCTGTTGGTAATGTGCAGTTTGGCGATGTCGCCAATCAGACCACCTTCCTGCCAGGTAGGCCAGGGGCAGCAAAATCAATGCATAGATGCCCAGTCCAATGACCAGGCCCGATCCGGCAGATGCCGACCAAAGCCACCCCGCCGCGACGATCAACGCGGCAACACTGAACGTTGCCGTGACCATCGCGCCGGTCATGCCCCAAACCAAAGCAGCCAGCCCCACCGGCACCAAATATCCTAAGGCTATCGTGGGTTCCCACTGCCAGGCACTACCTCCCTGCCCTAAAATGATGTACAGCCCGGCAGTTGTCGCGACCCACAAAACAACCAGTATTGTTATCATCAGGGAGGGATGAGATCGGCTATTTGACTCACAAGCGGGCCAAAAGCTCACAACAATTTCCTCAACTTGATCCAAACAGATCTATTATTTTTGAGACGATGAAGGCACTCAGAGTTGGCTCGCACTGTCGTGGGCGAGCCAATCTCCGATCAGACAATCCCCAAGCCGATCCGGCTTTTCTCCCCCCAATACTGACTCGATCAAAATCAGCACATTTACCACATCACTGCCGCCCGTCTATATGATCACCGCTGCTGCCCCAAACTATGAGACAGACACCCCCGGATCATCGTCAACCTGTAGCAGTAGATGCTTTGCGCCGTTCGGACGCGGCGATTTCGGTGATCTCGCGAATGTCCGCAAAATCTGCCGTTTCTGTCGTCACCAGGCCGACAGCCAGGGTCATCAACGGTTCGTGTCGTTCTCCGCCGGCGCTATCTTTGAGCTGAATGTATCCACGTTCTCGATCGCGGAACGAATAAAACGTCCCCACCTCATTCTTGAACCGCTCGGTGACATAGTCTCTGATCGCACTGGCATGATCTTTGTCGGTGACGATCATAAAGTCATCGGCGCTGACGTGACCGATGAAATCGTTGGTCGTGCCGCGCTCGTCGACGCCATCGCCGAGGATCATGGCGGTGAATCGAAAGACATCGTCGCCGGCGACGAAGCCATAGGCCTCGTTGAATCCCTCGATGTAATTGATGCCGACGTACAAAATGGCCCAATCCCGGCGGCGCATCAACATGCGAAGCTGTTCTTCGATCAGCTTGCCGCTGGGCAGGCCTGTCGTCGGGCTGGTGAGATTTTCCCACTTGGCGCGTTTGATCGCGTTTTGAACGCGCAGCTTGAGCTCCTCGATGTCGAACGGCTTGGTGATATAGTCATCTGCACCAAGTTCCAGCCCGGCGATCTTGTCACTGCGCTCATCGCGTTGGGTGAGAAAGAGGATGGGGATATGACTGGTTCTCAAATTGCCACGCAGCCGCCGGCAAACCTCATACCCATCGATGTCTGGAAGCTGAATATCCAGCACCACGATGTTGGGTAGGTTGCGGCGGCACATTTCGAGAGCGTCGTTGCCCTTGGGAGCCACGGCAACCTCATAGCCCTGCGAGTCGAAAAAGATGCGCAGCAGATTCGAGATGTCGAAATCGTCCTCTACAACCAGGATTCTCCCTTTGCTCATCATCGTCTCCTTTGCTTCCGTACTGTGCCTTCATTCTTTCTAGTACTCGGTCAAACTCGGTGCACGATCGCGTACTAGATATATTATATCCATATAGTGCGAAAAGGGGAAGGGAAGCACGCACTGCGTTCCCTCCCCCCCTCCTATGCAACAAGTCAGGTTGGTTTAAATTCTAGGTTATGATCGATCACGAGTATGAACTGCTTGTCTTACCCGCTCAATATCTTGATCCGTAACTGCACGTTCGAAGCACCGAAATCCGCCCAATTCAAAGCCGTGCTTGATCCCGAGCGCTTCGATCTCCTCTACTTGCTCGATGGTAATATCGCGGCCAAGCGTATAACTTGCATAACGGTGTTCGAGAGCCAAAATCATCACCTCAGCCATGCAGGCAAAGGCCATACGCGGCGGAAACCCAAAATCAAACCCGAAATCGAGCGCCGGGCCCGGAACTTTGACCATGCCGCCCTCGATGACCAGCACATCGTCACGTTCCTGAACCACCCGTTTGGACACGTCCCTGGGCCGCGCAACGTCGAGCACGACCGCGCCCGGACGCAGGTGTTGCGGCTCGATGACCGCATCCAGCGAACTGGTTACTGCGATAATGATGTCCGCTTCGCCAATGGCAGACACATCACTAGACAAGTAGGTGGGCGCGCTATGCCGGGCCGCGATCTTGGCCTTTACTTCTTCAAGCCGCGCTGTCTTGCGTCCAATAAGGATCATCTTGCCGCACTCGCGGGCTAACAACTGGCTGCTAACGCTGCCTACGGCTCCGGTCGCGCCCACCACAGCCACTGTCGCCCTGTGCAGATCGATTTCCATCTGCTGTGCTGCTGCACGGGCCGCCTGCGTGGCCACGGCGACCGTGTAGCTGTTGCCGGTGGTCACCGGAATATCCAGTCGGCTGGCGATGGTGATCCCCGCGTCGCCAATGACCGAAGTGAACGCGCCCAGGCCGAGAATTTTTGCTCCGAGTTTTTGCGCCAGTTTGCCCGTGCGCACAATCTTGCGATAGACCACCCTTGCGGGCAAGGACACCATCCGGTCGGGCGTAAAAGGGCAAGCCACAAACCAACCTTCAATCTCTTTGTCCAGAATCGAACGAACGCCTACAATATGTGAGATGTAAAGGGGCGGAAAAAATCGAGACAAAAAATGAATCAATGGAATTGATAAATAACGCCCCAGTAACGGGAACTTGCGTTCCACATCGCGTTTTGGATCGATCGGATGAATGACAAAAGCAAAGCTATCCAAAACCCTGACCCCCTTGAATTTTTGATTTTGAGATCAGGGCCTATCCCCCAAGATCATTGTGCAAAACAGCAATGATTTTTCCGAGCGGCCAAGCCCTGTTCAGTTCCGGTTTATTCGGGATAGGAACTCACTCTTGCGAATCGGTGTGATACATAGGCTTGTGCAAAACAGCGCTCTTGCCCATTTTGTGATGATCGCTCTCTTCATAGAGCACGTTTTTGGCAACAATGCTGCGCTCTTCGGTCCGGGCCAAGATTGTATCCGATTCGATCGCCCGCGCCGGATAGATGACCAGCCCCGCGCCGATCCGGCAGTTGTGCCCCACACATCCGCCGATGATCTCAAGCCCGGTTGGCTCCAGCCTGCCGTTACGAAAGGCCATCATCGGCTTGGGCACGAGGTTAAAGTCTGTAAATGTCGTTCCCGCGCCGACAAACGTGTTGCGCCCCAGTACACACATTTGCAGACACGCATTCTGTGCGACAATACATCGTTCCATCAGCGTGGTCATGAACAATGCCGCCCGGAAGGGCAGATAGCAGTTGTCGCTGATCACGCTGAGCATCGCCTGGACCCCTTGATCGAGGGTGACATTGTTGCCGATGATACAGTTTTCAATCACCACACCCGGCCCGATGTAGCAGTTGTCCCCGATGTACGCCGGCCCCTGGATCACCGCATCGGGGTTGATGTGCGTGTTTTTGCCAATTACCACCACCTGGGATGAGCCCAACACCTGCTTGCGCTCCCACATCCCTTGTAGCAGCACGCGGAGTCGGGTGGACACTTTGTGCGCCTTGACCTCGAACCGCGCGCCTTCGGCAAAAATGCCAAAGGGCGTGTTGGCCATAAAGACGTGCATCCAGTGCTCAATGGACAGAAACGCCTTGATCGGCACGTAATAGACGATCTCGCCCCGGTCGCTGGCCATATAGGTGGGTACGTGGTAATAGCCAATCTCCCGTGCCCCGGTATCGATCACCAATGGCTCGGCTTTGTCCTGAACACCGTTTGGAAAATACCACAGATCGGCAATGTAAAGATTGTCTTGTCGTACAATACCGTCTTGTAGGTAGATAGCGTGCTTGGTAATCGCCAGATCGCTCGTAGAAAACGCTACACGACATGGTTTCTGGCGTTTTCTCGCCTCCTTGATGAACGCATCGATGAAGGATTGATCAAAGAACAGATTGTCGCGATAAACGATCATCTCGGATTGGTCGTGGCGCAGAATCCGGTCCAAGCTCTCGCACTCGCTCATCGAGTCACAATATTGGACCAACACATCCTGCTGATGCACCTTGAGCGGTTTGTTCAGCACCCGCAGTTCGCGCGCCGGCTCGTTAAAGGGAAAGATGGGTCGATTGTCTAAAAGGGCAACTCGCCTCATATTTGTATTCCACAACCCTCACCGGGCCGCAACCAGGTTTGAGAGTACTAATTAAAAGGCCGTTTATTGATGTCAAACGTGCATGTCTCATCGCCGGCAGCGATACAAGACACTTCTTGAATGTCGAAATCCTTGCCGCTGCTGATCCAGGACAGTGTCTCTTGCAACAATCCGAGCGCCGCATGGCAGCATGGCGTTTGGGATTGTCGTTGCCAGCACACCGGACAGCGATCAATGATATAGATGAAGCGGTCAAGCTCTTCCTGGACGCGGACGCGTTGGTCGGTAAAGTTGTTAAATGTGTCCGCCATTGCGTTGAGGCCGATTTTGAGCTTCATCCCCAAAGGCAACAACCGGAAGGCCAAGTCGGCCATCCCTAACAACGAGCCGAAATCTTTGAGTGCATACTTGAACCCGGCCCGACCCGCTCGAACGGCCAAACCTCGTCCGCCGCGGGGGCCGTACATATCTTCAAGCGCTTTCATAATCGCGCTCAATTCTTCAAACTTGAATCCCAGCTCCAAATCGTTGGGCGGATAGTTGTTGACCAGATACCCCAACCCGGCCAGGTTCAGTGTCGCATTGACGCCATTGCGTCCCATCACATCTTCGAGGGCAAGCAGAAGCATTCGCCCCATCTTATTGGGCCAGAAAAAAGTTTTATGCTCTTGGGGCGTCAATCCTGTCGGTTCTTTGCTCACTGTGCCATTCCTTGATCCGGATTGCTGCTCACGCCTGCACCGCTATGGGGTGTCTTTCAACAAAAATTCCAGTATCTTTTGACGAAACAATTCTGGCTCGTCAAGCATCGGAAAGTGCCGCGAATAATTCATCAGTGCGATTTGGGCATGCGGCACGCCCTTGAGCAATTCTTTGGATTGGTTGGGGTTGACAATATTGTCGTGAGCGCCAAAAATGCCCAATGCGGGCACACTGATCTGCCCAATGCGACCGCGCAGATCGGTATTGCGCAGGTCGCCGATGCTCTTGAAAAAAGATTCCGTGCTGGTCTTGGACACATCGCGGAAAATCATGCGCTGTACTTTTTGCGAGTCTTGCGCCAGCACCATCCAGACGACAAACTTGAGCATAAAGGGCAATCGAAACAGTGTGCTGGCAATCCAGCCCACACCGGCCAACTGTAAAAATAGATGCAGTGAAGTGCCAACAATCGGAGAACCAACGATGGCTACTTTGCTGACCCGTTCGGGATGTTCCAGGGTAAGGCGTAAAGAGACTGTACCGCCCATTGAGTGGCCGATCACCGGGACGCTCTGAATGCCCATGATCTCCATAAACTGTTCGACCATCGAAATATATGAGTCAAGCCTGAAGGGTGACGTTTTCTCTTTTGCTGATTCGCCAAAGCCCCAAAAGTCCAGCGCATAGACCCGGAACCGATGCTGATCAGCAATGTCGATCATCGTTTCGCGCCAGACATCCCAAGAGTTGATCCAGCCGTGTAAAAGCAACACCGGTTGCCCACGGCCGTCCATTTCGTAATGGACAATCCCCTCACTGGTGACAATCGAACTCAACGCAAGGCCTCCCCGCTCTTACATCTCTTCAAGCTTCCCCATCGCACCGCCAGCCGGCAGATTATGCCTCAATGCCTTCAGCATCCATTTCTTCGAGAATCGAATAGAGCAATTCGAGCAGCACGTTTTTGACCGACTCTTTGTCAACGGCCACACAGGGGAGCACTTTGATATCTTGGGATATTTTAAGTGCGATGCGCAAATCGTCGGGCGCCCAGGCATCTGGGGAATCTTGCTTGTTGGCTGCGACCACATACGGTGTCGGTGCATAGCCGCGAAAGACTTCCAGAATGCGCCTTGCCTCGCGAAATGTTTCAGGACGGGCGCTGTCGATCACGACCACAAACCCCAGCATGCCCTCAGACAGAATCTCCCACATAAAGTCAAACCGCTTCTGGCCGGGCGTGCCGAACAGATAGAGGATCAACTCATCGTCCACCGTGATCCGGCCAAAGTCCATCGCTACCGTGGTCTCATCTTTGCTCGTTTTCTCCGAGTCGCTGCTGATGCGGCGCTCAGTCGACACCACGTCGATCTCGCTGATCGTGCGGATGAACTGTGTCTTTCCGGCGCTGAAAGGGCCTGTGACAACCATTTTTACTGTCTGCATCTTTAACCCCCGTCTACATGCTCTTGATGCGAGAGATCAACTTGTTCACGATACCGCGTTTGACGGTTGGCGTTGTGATTTGCGGGGCCCGAGCCGTGCGTGACTCGGGCGCTTTTTGCTCCACTGGCATACCAGGCGGTCTGATCAGTTCGACCAGCCCTGCTTGTAACATCCCATACACAATACGTCGAATTTGAAAGTCGTTCATATTGTTGGCTTGGGCAATGCGGCGAATCGAATTTGCAGGCTTGACGTATGAAATAACTTTCCACTCTTCGGCACTCAAACTGATGTTGCGCAATTTGGCGTCGGGGCGGTCAGTAAACTTGAGGGCCATGTCGAGGTCTGGCAGTTCATCTTGCAGCCGCTCCCACTCTTGAACGCGGCGGCTGCCTTCCATAATCACATTTCCCAGGTCAATGGGCACGACCAGACGATTTCTGTCCGGTTGCTTGCTCGGCTCAAAAAAGAACTCGCCAAACGTCCAGGTAAAAAGGCGGTAGACGACATCTAGAACGTATTGTGTAGCACTTTGCACCACGTCTTCCTTGGAGACGTACCCGTTCTGGATCAAGATCATCGCCAGGCGTTTATCGTCTCTTTCTTGAGTCCGCGACTGGATCGCTTTTGCCTGCCCTGGAGACAACTTGCCAGCCCTGGCCAGCATCGCGGTGAGTAGACCGTCAAAACCAGTCAGGCTGGCGAAAATAATCTTGCCTTCTTGGAAAAAGAGTTCGGCAGTTTGTGAATCTTGATCCACTTGCAGTGCGCCCGATTTGCGCGCAAGATGGACCAGATTCAGGAGCTGGGTTGTGCTGAAATCCTGTAAATTTCCCTTCAATGCCATCTTTTATCCTCTTACACCGAAAGACACGGCCTGCCATGCCAAAAAGCACGTATTTATTATACCTTGTCTTGTCGAGCAAGTCAACCAGAACCGTCACATGCCGATCTAAAGTTATCACAGCTACCAGATATATGATTCATTTGGTAAAGAGCATAGTGCGTTTGCGCTAGTACTCTGCCAAGCTGGATTTGATACGCAAGTCTCATGCACGGGCCAGCCTTGGACTTGTCAGTATCAATTTGGACGAGCACTGAACGAAACCGGTCTGACATAAATCTTTCCTCTTGATCATATCATAAAATGGTTGCTATGCTGTTACGATTCAATTACAGATGCGTAATCACGACAGCGATGTATTGATCAGGGAACGATGATCCGCACATAGGCTTGGTCGCCGAAAAAATCGCCATTGGGACGTCGGAGCCGCCAATAGCCTGTATAGGACCCCGGCGCATCGGGCGCGACCATGTCCACGCTTACGTCCACGATCCGGCCCGGCTCGGCAAGTTCGACGGCCGTCGGCGACTGCGCGTTCATCGACATCCCCGAGATGAACACCCATTCGGTGCCCGGCTCCCAAAAGCACTCACCATCGTTGCGCAGACGCCAGGTCTTTGTAAAACGAACGCCGCTGTTATACAACGAATCGTCTGGAACGGTCACGTCTTCGACAAAACGCGCCGATGGCTTGCATTCAGGATCGACGACTGATGTCGGCTCGACGGTGGGTGCGGGCGTCGGCGTGGGGAGCGGGGGCAGCACATTGACCACCACACTGGAAGGCAAGCTGACCTGCCCATCGACATCGTGCGCTTTGACCATCAGTGTGTGCGCGCCCAAAGAAGAGGCATCCCAAATCTGAATCACGTCAAAAGAGGTGAGATTGTCGTTCTTACCCGGTCTGTTCACCTGGTAGAGTCGCCCGTTGCCCCACAATTCGATTTTGGCGATCTCCCGATCATCTTGGGCCACCGATTGCACCAACACACGTTCCCCCAGCCTCACTTCGACCTCGTTTGCAGGTGAGGAGATCGAGATCGTCGGCACATCGCTGTAGCTCGATACGCAAGCGACCAGCAGCATGCCGACGAAAAATATCATAAATTGCTTCCGAAATGTATTCAGCATCGTATTTCCTGACAACTCAAGTTTTTGCACAGCATGGGCGGAGTATAGTGCAACTTTGGCCTAAAGTCAATCAGAACCGCCCAGATGCCCAGATTGTGCTTTTGATATGGTTGTGGTAGAATCGCTCTGCCTTGGAGGATATGTATGAGCGTTTTTTCGACCATCCTGGCTCCCTTGATCGTGCTAGGGCTCGGGGCTGTGGTCTTGTACATTTCAGATCGGTTCTTACGTTCGCAAGATAAAGGCCAGGCCGAAACCGTCGTCCTTGTCCTGGCGATCGTTTTTCTGCTGATCAGCATTCCCCACATCGGCGAGGCTGTCCGTCCAAGCCGGCTGTCCGATGTTGCACTGAGCGCTGACAAACCAGCCTGGACGCTGGCCTTTATTCTGCTGATCGGCGCGTTGGCAACCTCGCTCGCCACCTGGGGTCGGCCGCCTCGAGGCCGGGCCGGCCGGCTGGCCGCGCTGGGTAGCGCGCTGATCTTGATCCTGGGCCACGATCGTACGCTATTGGTCATCGCCTGGGTGCTGACTGATGTCGCGCTGCTCTACCTTCTGGCCCATGACCGGATTGATATCGATCACCTGACCTGGACCGGTTTGGGAAGCCTGTTGGGCGCGGCCCTGTTCGCGGCCGGCGCGATGCTTGAACTGTCGGCCGGACAGGCGTCTGCGAAATCCATCGAACTCAAGTCTGCCGCAACCACATTGTTGATGCTGGCCCTGGCTTTTCGTTTGATGCCGTCGCCGCTGCCTACCTGGCAAGCCGCTGCCAGCGCCTCAACGGTTCGAACGCCGCCCTCTTTGCAGATGATGGCCTTTTTCTTGCCGTCGATGCTGGCCGTTGCCTTGGGTCAAAAACTCCTCGCATGGAACGCGTTCACCCTCGACGGCATGCGGCAGACCCTGGTTGTGATCTGGGCCGCACTGATTTTGCTGATCGGAGCGCTGCGCGCCTGGGGTGCCGAAACGCCCGCCCGGTTAGTCGACAATACCATTTTTTATGGCCTGGGGATGATTTTGTGCGCCGTCGGGTTGGGGCTTGATTCTACCATCCAGTTGGCTGCGGGCGTCAATGCTATCGTGAGTGTTCTGACCTTGCGATTGGCGTGGAGTCAATGCCAACACCTGAAACTCGCCGATCTGCATACCTGGTGGCGCGCTTTGCCGCTCGTCCTCGCCCTGGGCGCTCAGATCGGCCTGCCACTGACCCTGGGCTTTCCAGTACGGATCGCCATCTATGCGGCCATTTTTCAAGGACAAAAATGGCTCGCTTTGCTGTTGATGATGACCTCTGAGGTGCTCTTTTTGGGCGCGCTGCTGCGCATTTTGCTTGACCTGGAAAGCATGCCCGACACAGCACCCGATCGGACCGCATCCGAAACCGAGTCCGATCGCGTTTCCGCGCCACTCGGTCTGACGCTACCTGATGCATGGATGCGCCGTCTGGCCTCGTATCCCCGCATTGCCCGGCGGATCGACGCTGCACGCGACCAGATTACCTACCGTTGGCTGCCTGCCGTTCGCAGTATGAGCGCCCAAGTCGATCTCGCTTATTTGGCCGGTGCGATTCCGGCCTTGAGCCTCTTGGTTCTGGGTCTGTTCCCCAATCTGTTGAGCCAGGAACGCACTTTTGCTGGCTTGTCCTATTGGTTGAGCGTTCCCAGGCTGCCCGTATGGGCCGCCCTGTTACTGCCAGCCGTCGGTGGCATCGTTGCCTACCGACGACAAGCGGCGATCCTGGATCTGTTTCAAAACTGGTGGCCGCTGATCGAACGACTCTTTGGGTTGGATTGGCTCTATCGCGCTCTGCAAAAGGCGTTGGGCCAACTGCGCGGACTGATCTGGGGAACGACGCTTGTCATCGAAGGTGCAGGATATATGGCCTGGGTTGTTCTGGTTTGCCTGGTTGTCCTGCTCTTTGTGGTTTCGCGCTAGGAGAGGAATGTTGATGGCATTTCTCACCCAACTGGCCAATCTCTCCGGCATCCCCATTGTCATCGGCCTGGTGATCACTGCCTCGATCATCGCCATTGTCCGCGACTGGCGGTTTGGCCTCTGGGCGTTGCTCGTGCAATACGTGCTGCTCGGCGTGCTCCATCTGCGTATGATCCCACCCGAACTGGCCTTGGTCAAGGTATTGGTTGGCCTGCTCATCTGCCCGATGATTTATTGGTCGGCGCGCTGGGTCGAAAGCGAACGCACGCACAAGGCTGAGATCGAACGGCAAAAGATCGCCCGCGAACAGGGACAGGTCCCGCTGCCGCCGCTGTCCTGGCCGCTCCGCCCCACAAGCTGGGTCTTTCGCCTGTTGGTCGTATTGCTGCTCGGCATGGTGCTGTACAGTGTGTCAACCTCGTTTCCGCTGCCCCTCATTGCTGCCGACATCGCTCCGGCCTGCGTCTGGCTGGGTTTAATCGGCCTGCTGACTCTGGTGCTGACCGCCAATCCGCTCCCAGCGGGATTGGGTTTGCTCACCCTTGTCTCCGGCTTTGAGCTCTATTTTGATGTGACCCATCCTGGCCTGGCCGGTACGGGCGTGCTGGCCGCAATCAACCTGTCGCTGGGGCTGACTATTGCTTACCTGATCACCGTCGACGCTCTGACCGGAGAAGTGCTGTGAGCGCCTCACCCTTCACAGTCCCCGGACCCTTGCTTTTTTTCGCTGTCCCGCTGGCTTTGGCCGTATTGGCTTATCTGCTTCACCGCTGGACGGCGTTGAGTGGGCTGGTCGCTGCGATCGGAAGCCTGGGCTTGGGCTGGATCGCCTTGTACTGGCTGCTCGACAAGCCGATATCGCTGCTGGGGCGCAGCCTGATCTTGACCCCGGATTTTGTCTTTTTAGGGCGTCCTTGGGCATTGACTGCTGCCTCGGCGGTGATCGTGGTCTTTGGTCTGATCGTCGGCGGGCTGTGCTTTTTATTGGCCCTGCCTGCCTCGCAGGGATGGGCATTTTACCCCTTTGGACTGGCTGTGCTCGGCGTCTTGAACCTGTCGGCGACCGCAGAGCAGGTCATCTATGTCATCCTTTTTTTCTGGCTGGGCACAGTGCTGACCGGCTTTGTCCTTGCCGGTGGGCGACCGGGTACCACAATGGGGGCGCTGCGGTTGATCATCTCTAGCACGCTGGCCGCGATGCTTCTGCTCTTGCTGCCCACCTTTCTCCAGTCCGACGCCGATCCCTCGACGCAGCGCGCGGGTGTGGTGCTGGGCATCCTCGGGTTGAGCGTGTTATTGATGATGCCGCCTTTTCACGGCGCTCTGGTCGGCGCAGCGGCGTTCAGCGCGCCTATGCCGCCCGCGTTCATCCTGTCGATCTTGCCGGTATCTATGCTCCATATCTTTTTCCAGCTTGTCGAAACCTATCCCACGATCCTTGAGGATGGATCGATCCTTGACCTGTGCCGCTGGCTGGGCCTGGGCGCGGTCATCCTGGGCGGGCTGGCCGCGCCAGGACAACGTCGTTGGGGATCCCTGATTGGATACGCCATGCTGATCGACTGGGGGATCAGCATGATCGCCCTGGGCCAGGGCTCGCCGGAGGGTATGGCCCTTGCCGTGAATATGCTTGTGGGCCGGTCGCTGGCGCTGCTGCTGTGCGGCGCAGGACTGACCCCGCTGTTCCAGGCCGCTGGCAAAAAGGACGACCTCGATCAATGCAGGGGACTGCTTTTCCACCGACCGCTGAACGTGCTGGCCTTGTTGCTGGGCCTGTTGATGCTCGCCGGGCTGCCAACCCCTTTTGGCGTTGCCGGGCGCTGGGCATTGATCCCCTATTTGGTAGACACCAATCCGCAAATAGTGTGGATCATCATCCTGGCCGGAATCGGCGTGGCCGTTAGTGCGGTGGTGGGACTGCTCGCCTGTCTGGGCAAACCCGATCCCAAGATAGAGGGGCAGCGCTGGGAGGAGACGATTGCTTTTGCATTTGGCCTGCTCGCCCTATGGATGGTCGGCGCGCTGCTGCTGAACGCCCCGGTGTGGCAGATGTTACTCGAAAACGCTCTGTCCACGCTTTCTGTGTTCGCGCCCTGATGAGAGGCTAGAGATGTATTTCGACGCCTTGACTGCTGCCGCCGTCGCCGACGAATGCCAGGTCTTGGTCGGCGGACGCATCCAGACCATTGTCCAGATCGATGAACTGACCCTCGGCTTTGAGATTTACGCCCAGCACCAGCGCCATTACCTGGTTACCTCCGCGCACGCCCAACATGCGCGCGTGCATCTGTGTGGCGACAAACTCCGTCGCGGCGTTGATACGCCATCGCCCATTTTGCTTTTGCTGCGCAAATATGCCCAAAATGCGCGCATCTCATTGATCGATCAACCCGCCTGGGAACGCATTGTCGAAATCGAGATCGAAAACGATGCGAGCACGTATACCCTGATCGCCGAGGTCATGGGCCGCCACGCCAACCTGATCCTGGTCGACGAGGAAGGCCGGGTGATGGACGCGATCAAGCGCGTCACCCCGCAGATGAGTCGCGTGCGCCCCATCTTACCCGGACGGCCCTACTCGCCTCCGCCGCAGCAAGCCAAACTGGATCCAACTGCCCTTACTCTCGCCGACCTCCGGGACGTTGTCGGCGACGCCGCACCGGGCGATATGTTGTGGCGGGTGTTGGTCGGCACCGTGCGTGGGATCAGCCCGCTGCTCGCGCGCGAGGTGATCTATCGCGCCAGCGGAAATGCTCAGACTAACGCCAGCCAGATCACCGATCCGGCTGTGCTGCTGTCAGCCCTTGAGAGACTGCTGTCCGGCGCGCTCGAACACCGCTGGACGCCCTGCCTGGCTGTTGAAGAAGACATTATCGCCGCGTATGCCCCGTACGCACTGACCCATTACCCAGAATACCGCCCGGCATCGTCGATCAGCGCCGCGATTGAAAGTTATGAGGCTGGCCTGAACGACATCGACGCCTACAAACCGGCCAGGGCACGCGTGCGTCCCCTGCTGGAAGAGGCGCGACAGCGCGTGCAGGACCGATACGATGCGCTGCGGCGGCAGATGGTGCCCGAAGACGAGATCGAAAGGCTGCGCCTCAGCGGGGAGATGATTCTGGCCTATGCCCACACGGTCGAGCGTAGGCAGACCAGACTCGAAGCGCCGGTCGATTTCGAACGTCCGCCGCTTCAAATTGACCTTGATCCGCACTTGACTCCGGTGGAAAACGCGCAAGCCTATTTCAAACGCTACGACAAAGCCAGGGCCGCCAATGCCGGCGCGCCCCGCCGTCTGACCCAGGCCAGGTTAGAGTTGGCGTATCTCGATCAGCTCATCACCGACCTGGAACTGGCTGCCAACTGGCCGGAGATTCAAGAAGTCCAGAGCGCACTCACTGACGCGGGATATGCGAGCGGCCCCCGGCGCAACATCCAGCGCGGACGGCCGCTGCGCGTGGTATCCGAAGCAGGATTTGTGATTTGGGTAGGAAAAAGCGCGCGGCAAAACGAGGAAATCACCTTTCGCCGCGCCGCGCCCGACGATTTGTGGCTGCATGCGATAGACGTGCCAGGATCGCATGTGATCGTCAAGTGCGAGGGACGGCCTGCGCCGGAGGAGACGCTGCGCCGGTCCGCCGAACTCGCGGCCTATTATTCGGCCGGCCGGGAGAAAGGCAGCGTCCTCGTGGCCTGCACGCTGCGCAAATGGGTGCGCAAAATCCGGCAGGGCAAACCGGGGCAGGTGACGTACCGAAACGAACAGACGATCCTGGTAAAACCCAGGCCGTGATGAGACATGGTCAAGATAGGTGCAATTCGTGCATCGTTCCGATTGGCGCAGGAGAGCAGCGTGAGTATAAAGTTGGTTATCGTCGAATCGCCGGCCAAGGCGAAAACCATCGCCGG
This sequence comes from Anaerolineae bacterium, assembly GCA_016931365.1. The sequence continues at coordinate 1,956 of JAFGEY010000466.1, read as the reverse complement.
CATCCTGGGCGGCGAGTATCGCGTGCTGGCCTCGATGGGCCACGTGCGCGATCTGCCACGCAAAACGCTCGGTGTTGAGATTGAGGCCGGGTTTCATCCGCAGTACGTCACCGCCACGGGCAAGAAAAAGACGATCGACCAGCTCAAAAAGGCCGCCGAAAGCGCCGACACGCTCTATCTGGCTACCGACCTCGACCGCGAAGGCGAAGCCATCGGCTGGCACGTGCTCGAATCGCTCAAGCGCACGCTGCCCAGGGGCATTCCCGTGCGGCGGGTGACCTTTCACGAGATCACCCCCAGCGCGATCCGCACTGCCTTTGAGCACGCCCGCTCGCTCGACCACGACCTGATCGAAGCGCAGCAAACCCGGCGCATCCTCGACCGGCTGGTCGGCTATACAATCAGCCCGCTGCTGTGGCGGCATATCCGGGGTGCGCGCGGGCTGTCGGCGGGACGAGTGCAGACAGCCGCCCTGCGCCTGGTCGTCGATCGCGAGCGCGAGATCGCCGCCTTTGTGCCCGAGGAATACTGGAGCATCGAAGCCTTGCTCCAGCAAGTGATGCGCAGCGACGAAAACCCGCTTGGCCTCGCGCCGCCCGCCGAACCGGTGCCCTTTTGGGCGCAGCTATGGCGCATCCGTGATCCCGAAGGGCGGTGGCACAAGCCCGACCTGAAAAACCGCGATGACACGCAGGCCATCGTCGACGCGTTGCAAGACGCCGCGTACTGGATCGACAAGGTCGAGACGGAGCGCAAGCCGCGCTATCCCTGGCCGCCCTTTACCACCAGCACCCTCCAGCAGGCCGCTTCCAAGGTGCTCGGTTTTGCGCCGCGCCTGACCATGAGCATCGCCCAGCAGCTCTACGAAGGGGTCAAGCTGGGCGAGGAAGGTAGCGTGGGCTTGATCACCTACATGCGTACCGACTCGACCTATGTTGCCCCCGACGCTCAGGCTGCCGCGCGCGAGGTGGTGCTCAAATTCTGGGGCGAAGGCTACCTGCCGGAGCGGCCGCCCGAGTACAAAACCAAAGTCAAATCGGCGCAGGAGGCGCACGAAGCGATCCGCCCCACCGATCCCCGCCGCACGCCCAAGAGCATCGAGCCCTACCTAGACGACAAACAGTTCAAGCTGTACACCCTGATCTGGCGGCGCTTTATCGCCAGCCAGATGAAGCCCGCCCTCTATGACGTGACCACCGCCGAAATCCCTACTGCAAAGGAACGCCAAGATGATCCGCTGCCCTATCTGTTTCGCGCGCAGGGCCGCGTCTGCATATTCGACGGCTTTCTCAAGGTGTACGAGGAAGAAAAAGACGTCGGCGAAGAGGAGGAACAGGAACAGGCGCTGCCGCCGCTGACCGCCGGCGAGTGGCTCGAACTGCTCCAATTGCTGCCCAAGCAGCACTTTACCCAGCCGCCGCCGCGCTACACCGAGGCCTCGCTGATCAAAGAGCTGGAGCGGCGCGGCATTGGCCGCCCCTCCACCTATGCGGCGATGGTGACACTGATCAGGGAACGCGATTACGTGCGCCGCGAGGGCAAAGTGCTCATGCCGACCGAGTTGGGATTTGCCGTCTGCGATATGCTGGTGCAGGCTTTTGCCGACCTGTTCGATTACGGCTTTACCGCGCAGATGGAAGATCAGCTCGACGAGATCGCCAATGGGCGGGCCAAACGTGTGCCGACGCTGGACGTATTCTGGAAAGACCTGGCTCCGCACGTCGAGCAGGCCAAAACCGAAATGCCCACGGTGAAAATCGAAAAAGAAGCGCCGCAGCCGACGGGCGAAAAATGCCCCGACTGCGGCAGCGACCTGGTGCGGCGCAAAGGCAAATATGGATACTTTGTCGGCTGCGCCAATTATCCCAAATGCAAGTATATCCAGAAAGCAAAACGTGAAGCACCTCAGCCGGTCGGTCGGGCCTGCCCCCAGTGCGGCGGCGAGCTGGTGCTGCG
>JAFGEY010000465.1 GCA_016931365.1 Anaerolineae bacterium | reverse complement strand
GCGCATCGCCCAGCACGGTCTCCCGTTCACCCTCCGGCAGGTGGGGCGCCAGGGCGGACAAGGCATCGGCACGGGCGCGCTCGTCCCCGACCGCACGGGCAGTGGCCAGCGCTTCGCCCAACACGGCCTCTCGTTCACCCTCCGGCAGGCGGGGCGCCAGGGCTGACAAGGCATCGGCACGGTTGCCCTCGTCCCAGATCGCGCGGGCGGCGGCCAGCGCTTCGCCCAACACGGCCTCTCGTTCACCCTCCGGCAGGCGGGACGCCAGGGCGGACAAGGCATCGGCACGGTTGCCCCCGTCCTCGATCACACGGGCAGTGGCCAGCGCTTCGCCCAACACGGTCCCCCGTTCACCCTCCGGCAGGTGGGATGCCAGGGCAGACAAGGCCCGGGCACGGGAGTACTCGTTCCCGAACGTGCGGGAGAACACGTTCCCGAACGCGCGGTCGGGGATCAGCGCTTTGCCCAGCAGCGCTTTGCCCAGCATCGCTTCCGGCAGGTGGGGCGCCAGGGCGGACAGACGCAGGGCATAGTCGCCCGCATCCCTGATCGCGCAGATGGCGGCTAGCACTTCGCCCAGCACGGCCTCTCGTTCGCCCTCCGGCAGGTAGGGGGCCAGGGCGGACAAGGCATTGGCACGGGAGTACTCGCCCTCGATCGCGCGGGCGGCGGCCAGCGCTCTGCTAAGCACGCGCTCGCGTTCACCCTGCGGCAGGTGGAGCGCCAGGGTATCCAAGGCCTCACCACAGGCAGCCTCAAACCAGATCGGGTGGATGCGAACCAGCGCTTTGCCCAGCATCGCTTCCGGCAGGTGGGGCGCCAGGGCAGACAAGGCATCGGCACGGGGGAACTCGTTCCCGATCGCGCGGGTGATGGCCAGCGCTTTGCCCAGCATCGCTTCCGGCAGGTGGGGCATCAGGACGGACAGGTCCAGGGCACAGTTGCACGCATCCCTGATCGCGCAGATGGCGGCTAGCACTTCGCCCAGCATCGCCTCCGGCAGGTGAGACACCAGGGCAGACAAGGCCCGGGCATGGGCAGACTCGTTCCTGATCGCGCGGGCAACGGCCAGCGCTTCGCCCAGCAGCGCCTCCGGCAGGTGGGATGCCAGGGCGGACAGGGCCCGGGCACGGGCGCGCTCGTCCCCGACCGCACGGGCAGCGGCCAGCGCTTCGCCCAGCATCGCCTCCGGCAGGTAGGGCGCCAGGGCGGACAGGGCATCGGCACGGTTGCCCTCGTTCTCGATCGCGCGGGCGGCGGCCAGCGCTTCGCCCAGCACGGCCTCTCGTTCACCCTCCGGCAGGTGGGGGGCCAGGGCAGTCATCGTCTCTGCGATATCTCCAGGATCGGGCTTACGACGTGCCAACACCAATGCCTGCGCTGCACCGATCACCCGAGAGCGGACACAGGCTGCCAACAAGTCTGCGGAAATACCCGTGCTGACCGATGCCGCGCTGGCCAGGCAGAGTGCGGCCCGAATCTGTTGGCCCAGCGCAGTGGCACCCGCCTCCTCGGCGCGCCGCCATGCACAGGCGACGTCGGTCAAGAATCCGGCCTCTGTGCCTTCCAGCCATTCCCACGCCCGCAGCCAACCTTCACGGATCAAAGCATATACATCGTCGTCAGGCGACTGCGCCTCTTCCAGGTGAACCCCATAGTGCTGCACGACGTACGCGGACGCATCACCGGGCAGCATCGATCCCGCTTCCAATGCGTACAGTGTTTGGTGTCCGTAAGCCAAGAACCGATCGCGCCACCGGCGGCGCTCGCCTTTGAAAAGCCGGTCCAAAAAGTAGTCCCGAAGACGGGGATGGCTGAAGACATAGCCGCTTGACAGACCGTCACCGATCACAAAGCGACCAACGGCACGGGCGGCACGGTCAACCGAAAAACCATCCTCGATGAGGTCTGAACCAAGTTCCAGTACGTCCTCCCGCAGCAGAGGCCCAAGCGCGGTCGCACACAGGTTCAGCAGGCCGCGCACCGGCTTTTTAGCCAGTGGGTCCGACGCCCCCCACTGCTTTCTCTGCTCCTCAAACCAGCGATCCATGTAGGCGTCAAGGCCGGGCTTCAGGCCTTCCAGATTCTCGGGCGAGATCTGGGCAGCTTGCTCGCCCTGCGGCAGCAGCGCCTCCACGTACAGGCGCACGAGCAGCGGGTCGCCCTCGCTCAACTCGTACAGCCGGCCGACCACATCCATCCGCGGGGCCAATGCGTCGAGCGGATTGCCCATCTGGGCCAGGACGTCGCGCACACCGGCCAGGTCGAGCCAGGCCAGGGGGAGAGCTTGGGCCCGGTCCGGCGCTTCCCAGCCCAACCGGGCCAGCCAGGCACACTCGTCTGCGTCACCGGCCAGAGGACGGGCGGCAACGAGCACGCGCAGGTGAGACGGCGGGATCAGTGGAAACAGGTCGGCGCCCACCGCCCATCCGGCGGCCTCATCCAGCCCATCGAGGACGACCAGCACGGGACGGCCACCGGGCGGAGAGCGCCGCAGGTAGTCACTGAACATGCCGCGGTAAGTGTCGGCGTCCCGTGCATTGCCTACCGGTTCGTCGTAGAGATGCGCCAGCCGCGCGGCGAGGGCAGCAAAGGTCACGCCCTCCAGGTTGGTGTTGAAGCGGATGCTGACCGGCCAGTAGACAATATAAGGGTGCGTGCTGTCCTCGCGCGCCTCCAGCCACGTCACCCACCGGGCAAGCAGAGCCGACTTGCCTCTGCCGGCCGGCGCGGTGAGCAGGGCGTAGGGAGGTGACTGGGGATCCGCCAGCCAGGCATCGAGGCGGTCGAGATCTGCCTGGCGTCCGCCAAAGGGAGCGGGCTGGTCGGGCGTGCCGAGATAATACTCCAGGAAATTGCGCACCCGCGCATCGTAGCGGGTGGGCAGTTCGTCAAGGCCACGGGTGATGTTGATCGTGGTTCCACGGCCTATGGCGACGATGGCACCCGGGCTGATGTTGCCTACTGTGATCTTGTCGCCCAAGACCTTGTCGCCCAGTACTTTGTCCCCTTGCACATAATCGCCAGCAATGACGGTCGCGGCGCGGCCGACAGACGGCGAGATCAGCGTGTCGAGATTGGACGGCTCGGGTGGCGGGGCGGTGATGTGGGCAGCGATGGCAGCGATCTCGTCGGACAAGGTGGTAACAACAGTGCGGTATTCGCGCAGGTAGCCTTCGAGCAGCCCTCGCTGTGCTTGCATATCGCGCCAGGTGCGCAGCCGTTCGGCGGGGCGATCGGAGGTCTGGAGGATGGCCTCATATTCGCGGATGAGGGTGTAAGAATCGCGGATGAGGCTTTCCAGATCGGTTTGGCGGGACATAGGCGGCTCCCAGTATGGCGCTATGATGAGGGTGCTTGCATCTTGAGCAAAATATCGCGGACCTGGCCCGGATGGAGGGCCACGGCCCAGCGCCAGCGGCCCAAGCCGCCGTGGGCGTTTACGGCCTGCGTCCATTCGTCCAGGTAGTGACGCTTGATCTGATCTTGCTCGGTGTCCTGGCCCTTGGTTTCGAGGACGAGCATATCGCCGCTGGCCAGGCGCACCAGAAAGTCGGGGCGGTATTTGCGCACCACGCCGCGATAGAGGTACAGCACCTCGAAGCCCAGGTGGTCGTTTTTGGCCCAGGCTGACACTGATGGCGCATTGTCCAGCACCCAGGCGTCGGAGGCTTCCCAGGTGCTGTCGTAGACGCAGACGTTGATGTGCGATTTTTTGGTCCGCTCGCAGGGCTTGCCGGTGTACCAGGTGCGCATCTCGCCGGTGGCGCGGATGGGATGGTCGCGGTCGAAGACGGGAGTGAGCTGTTCGGTGTTCTCCTGGCGCACCGCCTCGAGGATGTGCTGCACGACACGCGACATGTTGAGGGTGATGATCAGCCGGCGGCGCAGTTCGTCCTGGTAGAACAGCGGCGGGGAAATGGCAATGAGATCGGAATGGATGAACTGCTCGACGATGCGCACCAGTTGGGCCAGCAATACCTCGCGGCCGCCCCGCCAGGTGTGCTTGATCTGGTCGAACACGTCGCGCGCCGTTTCAAAGATGATGCGCTGGGTGCGAAACTCGCGGGCCAGCCGCTCCAGCTCGATGCGGCTGATCTTGGTCACGTCGGGCTTGCCTTCCAGCACCGGGGCCAGTTCGGCGACCTGGGCGGTGTGGGAGGCATCCAGCTCCAACGGCGGCACGGCGGCCCAATCCAGGGTCAAGATGGGCTGGAGGACGCGCTCGATGCGCACCACGTTGGGCCAGCGAATCTCGCAGGCGGCCTGGGCCGGGTCGGGTTCGACGGCGGTCTTGGGCGTGGGGGGCGGCGGCGGGCCGTCCGAGCCGCCCTCGTGGGGCAGGAAGGTAAAGGGCACGCCAAAGATGTTGACGTATTCCGGCTCGAACAGTTCGATGGGCTGGCCGGTGAAGGGGTCGGTGGTCTCTTTTGTTTCATAGCTGGTACGGCGCAAGCCGCGCCCGACGACCTGCTCGCACAGGAGCTGGCTGGTGAAGGCGCGCAGGCCCATAATGTGGGTGACGGTCTTGGCGTCCCAGCCTTCGGAGAGCATACCCACCGAAATGACCTTCTGAATGCCCGCGCCCGGCTGGCCGACCTTGCCCACCGTGTCGACCGTCCGGCGCAAGAGTTCGGCCTGCTCAGCTTTGGTCAGCTTGCGCTCGACGGGCGCTTCGTCCTCGTCCATTTCGCTTTCTTCCACTGCCTCCAGCGACGCGGCCGGTTCTTCGCGCTCTTCGGCCTCTTGAAGCACTTTGGAGTCGATGTGCAGGATGCGCGCCGGGTCGCACAGTTCGTCGATGTGAATGTGCCGAGAGTCAAAGGCGTGCTTGACGCGCGCGGCCGTCTCGGTGCGGTTGCAGACGGTGATCATGACCGGCGGGGTTGGCTGACCAAAGGCCAGCCAGGCTCTCTGCGCCTCGCGCCAGTCGTAGCCAAGCAGGTAATAGGCGTTCAGCACCAGGTCGGGCAGCGGCTCTTCCGGGGTGGCCTTGCGGTTGAGATCGTCTTTGACTTCGGGATCGTTGTAGATGTGGTAGAGGCGCGATTTGTAGGTCTTGGCGTCAGGCACGGCGTCGTCGCGGACGACGACGCGCGGGGTCTTGACCAGGCCGGACTCGATGGCGTCGTTGAGGCCAAAGTCGCTGACGATCCAGCCGAACAATGCCTCCTCGCTGCTTTTTTTGCCCGATGGGGTAAAGGGGGTGGCGGAAAAGTCGTAGCAGGCGAGGAGACCCCGCGAGCGGTGCAGGCGGTCCAGGCCGCCGATCCAGACGGTAGCCTCTTCGGCGCTGTCCTTGAGGTCGCGGGAGCGCAGGTATTTGCCCTCGGCTTCCCAGTTGACGCGCCAGGCGTGGTGGGCCTCGTCGTTGATAACCAGCAGGCTGCGGGCATTGGCCATCTCGCCGAGCACCTCGCGGGTGTAGGCCTCGTCGCTCTTGACGCCGCGCTTGTCCACGCTGCGCCGCTTTTTGATTTGTTCGATGCTGTCCCAGGCCAGGGCGTGCCAGTTGGTGACGCGCACCTTGCCCTGGCGCAGTTTGTCGAGCAGCGCCGAGGGCACAATGGCAAAGTCCTCGTAATAGTTGCCCACTGCCGCCGGTTCCAGCACGGCCAGGCGGTGCTTGACGGTCAGGCCGGGGGCCAGGACGAGCACGTTTTTGGCAAAGCGGGCGTCTTGCGGGTAGGCGACCTTGTTGAGGATGTGCCAGGCGATGGCCATCGCCATCACGATGGTCTTGCCGGAGCCGGTGGCCATCTTGCAGCACTGGCGCGCAAACGCGCCGCCGTCGCCGGGGATGTCGATGCCGACGCGGTCGGCGGCGGGCGCTTCGGTCAACCAGATGAGTGTCTCTATGGCTTCCAACTGGCAAAAGAAAAAGCGCCGCGTGCCGAACTCTTCCGGATCGCGCCAGTGTTCCAGCAGCCGTTTGGTGATGCTGGAGACGCCCGGATAGCCGGCCTCGCGCCAGGCTTTGACGCGGGGGCGAATCTGGTTGACCAGGGGGATTTCGATCAAGGTGCCGGGGTCGTCGAAGGCTTTGGAGCTCTCCGAGGCCACCACGTAGCCGGCGGGGCGGCGGCCAGTCACCAGGTCGAACAGCCGCGTCTCGCGCTCGTAGCGCCAGTAGCGCGCGGGTTCCTGGTAGGGCGAGTTGACGATGAGGCGGTCTATGGTTGTTTGAGCCATCAGTGTGCCTCACCTGGTGTAGCATGTTCCAGTTCAGCGACCAGCAGCGGGAGGTCAGCTTGCACGGTTCGCCAGAGAACATCCAGATTGATGTCAAAATAGGCGTGGACCAGCCGGTGACGCATGCCGATGATGTCGTCCCAGGGAATGCCGGGCTGTTGATCTCGCGCGGTTTGAGAAACCTGGTAAGCGGCTTCACCGATGATCTCGATATCTTTGACCAGCGCCAATGTCAACTGGCGGTCGCCGTTCAGGTCAACGCGAGTCCGGCCTTGCACGAACCCGATGGCCTCGCGCGCCGCATCCAGCATGTGCTGCAAGCGAATGGCGTCATCCTTGTACATACTGCACCTCTGCCTCTTCCAGCACCCGCTGGCGAAAATAGCGGCTCAAGTCTTCTGGCGTGCGCAGGTCTACCTTACGCCCGCCGAGCAGCGCCGACAGTTCCCGTTCCATACGCGCGATGCCGAAAAGTCCTGGGACGTGCTCCGGTTCAAACTCAACCAACAGGTCAATGTCGCTGTCGGGTCGGAAATCCGACCGCAGCGCCGAGCCGAAAATGGACAAGCGCCGGATGTGCCGGGAGCGGCAAAACGAGGTGATCTGCTCTTTGTCGAGTGTTATTTGCGCCATCAATCCACCTCCAGAATTTTCAGGCTCTCGATGCCGCGGTCGTCGACGATCTTGACGGCGATGCGTTTATGCTTGCCGGCCGCAAAGGGCAGCGACACGGTGCCGCGATAGGCTTCGATCAGCTCTTCATCAACCTCGGCCTTGAGGTTGCGGGCCAGCCGCGCCCAGCCCTCGCTTTCGCCGGCCTGCGGGAAAAAGACCTGGCGCGGGAACAGGCTGCGCCCGTCATAGTCGGTGTCGAGCAGCCAGACGGCGATCTGGTTCGCGCCGCCGGATTCGATGCCGCCGGTGCGGGTGTTGTAATAGTCAAAGCCCTCGACGCTGACCTGCCACTTACCCTTCGGATGATGTCCATCCGCGTCGTCGCCCCTGGCGATGCGCTCCAGGCGCACGTCCGGTTGGCCGATGAGCCAGAAGGATTCGTTGCTGGCGCGCTTTTTCTTGAGGTCGTCGGTGAGCAGGTCGGCATTCATCTGCGCTTTGAGCAGGGTGACGCCGGGCCAGTTGGTTTCGTCGATGTCTTTGGCGGCTTCGGGGTCGAATTGGAAGGCGGCAAAGACGATGAGTTTGGGCCGGGGCACCAGGGTTTGCGCGTCTTCGATGGCCAGTTCGACCTGGCGCTGCTCCAGCGGGGCGTGCTGGGGGCCGAAGGAGACGACGATGCGCTGCGGGGCATAGGCCGTGCCTTGCTCGCGCACCGAGTCGGCGCCTTCGGCGCTGGGACTGGTTTCCCCGTCGGCGTGGAGCCAGGCGCAGCCGGGCAGGGGCTCGAGGCGGGCAAAGCGGATGGTTTGGCCGGCCTTGCCGCGAATGCCGGCGCGCAGGAGCTCGTCGCGCCATTCGCCCTGGCGCAGGGTTTCGCCGGAACGGGAGACGGAGAGGTCAGCACCCTCACCCCGCGCCAGAGTACTGGCGGCCCCTCTCCCGCCGGCAGGAGAGGGGAGAAGCAAGTCGTCCACGGATTGGACGGCGGGGGCGGGGACGGCTTCGACGGTGAAGGGGCCGCTGACGCGACGCTTTTTGGTGTCGACCGCGGGCTGGTCGTAGAGCGTTTCGGCGGCCGGCGGCTCGTTGTTGGCGATGGATTTGAGGGTGACGTGGGAGACGGTCTTGTAGACAAAGCCGCTGCCGACGCCCTCCTGGGGGCGGGCCAGCTCGTAGTAGTCGAATGTGGCGGTCATGAGGCGCTGGCGGGCCAGGGTGAGGGCGACGCGCGAGGTGTCGCAGGTGATCCAGCGGCGGCCCCACTGCTCGGCGACATAGGCGGTGGTGCCGGAGCCGCAGGTGGGGTCGAAAACCAGGTCGCCGGGGTCGGTGGTCATGAGCAGGCAACGTTGGATTACCTTTGTGGCAGTCTGGACAACGTAGACTTTTTCATCAGTGAAATTGCCAGTTGCAGTATCATTCCAAATATTTGTGTGCAGTTGCCAAGGAAAATCATCGGCAAACCGAACGAAACGAATGCTATTTCGAGCCACATGAATACGGCCTGCCTTTGCAAGATTCTCCAAACCTTCGATGGTTGTTTTCCAATGATTACCGCCGCCGCAATCGTAGTCTTTGCCTTTGTATTTGAATAGTCGTACAGTGCTTTCAGACGCACCTTGCGAGATCAGACTAGTAGGTTGGTATAGACGTACACCTTCCGGCAATGCGTCTTCACCCCGAAGTTCTCGTACGGTTGCACTCCGCATTGTACCATCGGGTAGAAGAAACCAACGATAGCGACCACCTTCAAGGCTAGTATCTTTTTCATAATAAAGTGAGTGATACTTGATACATGCAGAATCTTTGGCATACCAAAGAAGATAATCACCATTGCGTGCAAGTGTACGAGATTCAAAGCCACTTGTTGTTACAAAACTAACGAGGCTGACAAAGTTTTTGTACCCAAACACCTCATCCATCAACTCGTGGACGTGGTGGACGTTTTCATCGCTGATCTGGACAAAGACGCTGCCGCTGTCGGCCAGCAGTTCGCGGGCCAGCAGCAGGCGGTCGCGCAGGTAGGTGAGGTAAGAGTGGATGCCCAGCTCCCAGGTGTCGCGGAAGGCGCGAATCTGCTCCGGCTCGGCGGTGAGGTCTTCGTCCTTGCCGTCTCTCACGTCACGCTTGTTGACGAAGGGCTGGAAATTGGAGCCGTACTTGATGCCGTAGGGAGGGTCCATGTAAACCATCTGCACCTTGCCGCCCAGGCCCTCTTTTTCGAGCAGGGAGTTCATCACCAGGAGTGAGTCGCCGGCGACCAGGCGGTTGGACCAGCCGTGGGCGTGCTGGTAGAATTCGATGGCCTCGCGCAGGGGCGGGTTCTCTTCGGGCATCTGGAAAAGGGCAAGCTGCACCGGCTCGGTGGGGTCGGGAGCGCGGCGCACGGCTTCGATGATGGTGCGGGGGTCGATGCGCTCGTGGACATGGAGGGAGACGGTGGGCACCTCAAAGGCGGTGTGCTCTGCCTTGCCGGCCCACTGGAGCTGCGGGTCGAGGTGGGGGTCGTAGGCGTAGGTCTGGCGCAGGCCGACGTCGGGGTCGGTGGCGGGGGTGACCAGGCCGACGGGCGGGTTGTTGGCGCGCTGTTTATCCTGGTGTTCGTAGGTTTCGATGGGACGTGATTTTTGGGCCATCTATACTTTCTCCTGAGTGCGGGTGGACGCGAAGCGTCGTAACCGGAAAACAGCATTTACCACCAAACATGAAAATGGCCTTGTAAGGGCACAGCATGTCAAACTCGCAGAGTTTGATGTGCCCCTACCGGAAACCCATTTTCAGAGCAGGTTGCGACGCGGAGCGTCGCAACGAGAAAATTCGCCGCCGGCATGTCAAGGCCGACTGAGAATGATGTCCCCCGTGCGTCTGGTTTCAGCTATCCACCCTGCCTCCTCGCATGGAGAACTCGGGATTTTCCACCAACAAAGATTGTCGACATATTCCGGTCCACCGATGATTTCAAAATGATCTCCTATTCGGGCATAGTCACAGACATCTGCATCTGTCTTGCCCTCATATCCAGGCGTGCGTCTTATTTTTGCCGACGGCCAATCTACCCGCACCCGTTCTCCCACTGAAAAAGAAGTACACACTGACGGCAAGGGTGTTAGTGAGATTGGTGTGGCTTGGGTCGTTGAGATTGATGGCGAAGGTGTTGGTAGAATTGGTGTAGTTTGGGTTGTTGAGACTGATGGCACCTCGTGTTCATTTGGCGCACCGTTTTCCACTCCACTCATAAGCTGAAAAACCACTGCTGAACCAGCACAACAGCCCAGAATGGCTACCAAAAAAACAAAATGCTTAAACAGATAACTGACCGAGCGCACTAGCTTGTGATCTGGATCCAAGAAACTTGTTCTGATGTCCGCCGACTGACTGTGCAATCCGTCGCGTTCTGTGCTTGATTTCCATTCTGTGTTCGATCCGTTTTTCGACAGACTTGTCTGAACTGGCTTGAGCGAAAGGCCAAAGATTGTACCGAAGACCCCACCAGCTATATGTCCCAACTGTGATACGTTATCGCGCCCAAATATTTGCACGAACTCACTTCCGAGAAACAAAAGCATAACTAGAATAAAAGAAAGAGGCAGTGATTTTTTTCGAACATCTACTATGGATACCAAGACAATGAACATGTATACTATACCGCTGGCCCCGAGCAATCCGGCAGAGGAAATGATTACATTCCCAATTCCGATACATAGTGAAGATATGAATATCATCTTGAACATATTCAGACTGCCATATCGTTCTTCGAGAATGGGACCTAATAGCAGGATCAGTGTCAGATTGCTGAACAAGTGATCAAAGTCGGAATGTCCGAGCACGTATGACACTAGACGGAAGTAATCGAATGGATCTACGAAGCAAAATTTGGGTCCTATTAGAAAGAGTCCCGGGGTAAGCTCTTCCTGAAAGACCGTCTCATTTAGCACGTGAATCAAAAAAGCCAGACCAGAAAGCGTTATAACAACAGGAGCATTAAAATGCACTCGGAAGTTTGTCTTCATGCTTCCCTCCAAGTTTACTACTCGTCGGCAAAGTGCAAATGAGACATGGCGTTTACACCGCTATGTTTACAGAACACAAAAACCCGTCGCGCCGGGTTGACGGCGGACGGGCCTGGTGTTATACTGTGGGTATCGCGGGCGGTCCGTCGCCCCGGTCGTGCCTCGGGCTCGCAACAGCCGCGAGGCGCTCTTTTTTTATGGGGTGTTACGATATTAAGGATAGCATAGAGTAGAGGAGTTGTCAAAAGGAGATGCGGCCCGGAAACAAAAAAGGCCAGCGTGAGGGCTGGCCGTGGCAATTTTGTTCAGGCACTCGCTATTGCCACCGGACCTCGACCAGGTTCGAAATCACGATGGTTTTTCGTGGCGGTGAACCGGCCGGTGTTGACAAAATCTCAGGGCAGGCTACAATACATACAACGATTGACTCAGAAAGGACGAGCAACTATGTCCATCGAAGCTCAGACTTTGGTACAGGCCGGCATTTATCCAGACGCAGACACGGCCATTCAGGAAGCGTTGCGCGCGTTGTGGCAGTCGCGCCCTGACTTACGGATCGATGTGGCCGTTCATCGCTATCGCACCGAAGGGCTTTCAGTAGCCCGGGCTGCTGCTCTGGCCGGCGTCTGTTTCGACCGCATGAAAGAAATATTGGCCGAGCGTCACATCCCCCTGCGACTGGGGCCAGAAACCCTGCCAGAGGCGCAGGCCGAACTGGATGCCTTGAAGCGGATGCGCGCATGAACCGAGTCGTCAACTCGACGGTGCTTTCCAATTTTGCAGCTGTGGGTCGTCTGGACGTGCTGCGCGATACCGTCGCGCCGCTTTATTTGCCGGTCGAGGTTTACAGCGAGATGCTCGACGGGCAAATGGCCGGCTATGCCTTTTATGACAACATCCAGCAACACATTTTTCCCCTTGTCCCCGATGGCTGGCTGCGCTTGGTCACACTGACCGATGACGAGCTCGAACTGTCTCTCTCTTTGCCGGCCTGCCTCCACCAGGGTGAACGTGCCTGCTTGAGCATCGCCCGCCAACGCGATTGGGGCTTTTTGAGCGATGACCGCGCCGCCCGTCTTCAAGCCGCAGCCTGGCACATTCTCACGTCTGGTACGCTGGGCGTCTTGCTGCTCGCCGTTCAGGATCGACGCCTGAGCATACAAGATGGCAACACCCTGTTGGGCCGAATGATCGAATACGCGCACTATCGCTCCCCTGTCACCGACCTCAAACTGCTGCTGCCATAAAAGCTTTAGCCGAGCCGGGTTTCCAGACCACAGGCCTGTTCCCCGATTCTGTTCCGTCACCAGTCCCATCGAGCAGATAATCCGCGCTTCTGCTTCCGCGCCCTCCCCCTCTTCAGCGATCAGGCTCAAGCGATGCAAATTTTGCGTCGACACAAAAACAGCGGCGGGCTCCAAACAGAAACCACCGCTGTTCTATTTCTGACACCACCTTACACTGCGCCCGCCTACTCCCCCGCCCGCCTCACATTCTTCATCGACTCCCTTACAAACCACTCGTCGAGGATCTTGCGCGTGGTGCGCCACTGTCGCCCGATCCGGGTGATGGGCAGTTCCCCGTCACGGGCCAGGCGGCGCACGGTCAGTTCGTGAAGCTGCAAGTACACGGCGAGGTCTTTGGCGGTCATAGCACGCGGTTCATCGTTC
>JAFGEY010000464.1 GCA_016931365.1 Anaerolineae bacterium | reverse complement strand
GGACTCGCTGCGTAACTGCTGGATGTTGTACCTCTTTCCCGATGGCGAGGGGCTGCGCCTGATCTGGAAGCCGGGCTGGGATTGGCGCGCCATGCTGGACGAAATCGAGGCCCACCCACTGCCCTGGCCCGGCCCGCGCTCACCGGACGCGCTTGAGCAGGCTCAAGAAGCATGGTATGCGTTGTCACCGGAAGAGACCGATGCCTTTTACGAACGGGTGTTGGCGGCAATCGAGAAGCGGGAAGAACAGGCTAACGTACAGGTGTAGCATCGCATCGGATCGAGCGCGACTTGCTTCTTTGCCGGTCGAACGCTGTGCATTCGGCGTGAAAATACGTCCCTTTGCTGGAAATAGCGGGAAATGGTATAATATTGTGGTTGTACACAGCCGAGTGATCAAGCCAAAAGCCTCGTGGCCAGGTACGGCCCGAGGCGGTGATTGGGGCTTGTCCTGTGCAATCGAGGGACGACGCAATGCCTGAGGTGTTGATGGTATAACAGACCAGCCCGTCTGCCGCAATCTCGGCAAACCTTTGGTTCAAAGTTTTGGGTAAAATCCCGGCTCGACGGGCTTTTGCTGTGAGGGGAGATCAGATTGACGCAAACCGGGACGGGTTCAGTGTACAGCGCCGGGATTTCCGGCAAGGGCGCGCTGCTGGACGAAACATTGATCGTGCTTCGTCACCTCGCCCAAGGTCTTTCGATCGACCAGGTTCGTGCTGGGGTCATTGAACGAGACTTGTTGGGCAAAATGACGCATAGTACCCGCGAATCCGTGTGGGATCGCATTCATGCCCGCTACTTGAGTGATGAGCCTCAGGCGCACGTGCTGGCGCAGATGGTCGTTCACGCGCCCGACCGGCAGACGGAAAGCCTGGTGCTGTTCTACGAGTTCTGCCGGTCAACCCCTCTGCTCCACGATCTGACCATCGACTGCGTGTACCCCCGTTATGTGGCCGGATACAGCGGGATCGACAAGTCTGTCCTCCAGCAACACCTGGATGCCATCTCGCCGACGCACCCGGAACTCGCCGCCTGGTCACCGCAGACCCGAGACAAAGTGGTCAGCAATGTGCTCACCATCCTGCGCGACCTGGGCCTGCTGCGCGGCGCACAGCGCAAGACATTTCACCGCGTCTATGTTCCCCTGCCGGCGTTCGTCTATGTCCTCTACCGCCTGGCCGGCGACGGGCTGACTGCGCCCGGTTCGATTTTGGCATCCAATGAATGGAAGCTCTTCTTCCTGGAGCGGGCGGACGTCACCGTGCTGTTGGATGAAGCCACAGCCGCTGGGCACTGCACGTTCAAGCATCAGGGCGACCTATCCACCCTCGATCTGCGCTACTCATCTCTGGAGGCATGCGTTGAGGTCCTTACAAGCCAAGTTTGAGCAACTGGAAGACCTGCTGGTGAACCACCGGCAAACGCTGGCCCAAAATACGGGTGTGCCTTTTGTTCGGCTGGTCTACCAGCCGGATGAAGAAAACGAATGCCGGCGTCTGTACGAGACGCTGGCCCGCGCGCTCGCTCAAAGGCATGTTGCGGTGAATACAGTCTCCTGCCGCGGGGCGATTTTTGTCCATTATGAGGCGCGAGGACGGTTGGATCAACTGTTTGAGTTGGAGCAGACCGATCCAGCCCGATTGCAGGCCGGAATGGCCCGGCACGCGCGGCAAGAACTGGAGCAGCGTCTGGAGCAAGCTATCTTGTCGTTGAATGGCGACGGCATTATCTTTGTCGTTGATGCCGCGTTTGTTTATCCCTACTTTCAACTGGACTCGGTCCTGGATGCGATCACCAACCGGGTGATCCCGCCGATGGCGCTGGTCGTTTTTTATCCCGGCGAAGTGAATGTGGATGGGCAGTTGATGTTTCTCGGCCAACGCCCGAGCGGGTACTATCGGACGCGCGATCTGATCTGAGCGGCTGTACAAGTTGAGCAGAGGCAAGACAATGTCAACATATAATGATTATGTGCGACAAATGAAGCGTCGCTTTATTCACTATCGCCACACGCATTATCCTCTGGAATATGATCTGTTTGACCCCAGACGTGAGCATGTTTTTAAAGCCGAGTTTGCGATGTGCAACCTGGTCGAATGGGATCTGATCGATTTCCTACCCAAGAACCGTCGACATACGTGGTTTTCAAGCATGACCAGCTCACAGGCGTTGGCGGTCAGCGTTTTCGGCACGCTGCTCAAGCGTCAAGATTTGCAGTTGCTGGCCCAAATCTTGGATAAAGACGGGCATATTTTGTTGGATGGGTTTGAGCCGGCTGGTAAGCCTGTTTTTGACCTGGCTTTGGGCACCCTGAATGAGCGCACGCCGACATCAATCGATCTGTTTTGGCCTGGAAAAGACGGTCATGTGGCCATAGAATGCAAGCTGATGGAGCGCGAGATCGGGACGTGTTCGCGAGTGCCCAGGTTTTGTGATGGAAAGTATGTGCCTGGCAAGTGCTGGTTGACCCAACGCGGGATGACGTATTGGCAGCATATTCCTCGTGTGCTGACCTGGGACACACAAAAAGCACAGTCGCCTTGCCCTCTGGCTTTCACCTATCAACTGGTGCGCACTTTGCTTGGCGCGGCCATAGATGAGCAGGGGCAGGTCAAGGGGCGACCAACCGCCGTGCTGGTGTACGACACGAATAACCCCTTCTTTACCAGTGGGCATGAGGCCGAGTTGTTCAAGAACCTGAAACAGGCCGTCAGGCCACCGGCGCGCCTGGCACGTATTTCCTGGCAATCCATTGCCTATGTGCTCCAGGCGCACGGACAATATGAAAACCTGTTGAGCTACCTTGATGAAAAGTATGGCATTCGGCCTGGAGTTGTTTGAAAGAGGTGTGACGTATGTCACTGGCTTTGAAAGACCTGTTTGTCTATTCCCTTGAACGTTACATTCCCCCGGTAACCAAAGTCAACGACGTGGCTGAGGCCACGGTGGCCACGGAATTGCACGAGTATGTGGTTACGGCGCCGATCGAGCGCGCCCTGATCGAGTTCCTGGATGTCTACGCCGGATCGCGCACCGCGCCGACCGACCGCATCGGGGTGTGGATTTCGGGCTTTTTCGGATCGGGCAAGTCTCACTTTGCCAAGATATTGAGCTATTTGCTGACCCATCCGACCGTCGACGGGCGTCCGGCCGGCGAAATTTTCTCGGAGCGGCTGGCCGCCAGCGAGCGCCGTCACGAGATCGATGGATTGCTGCATCGCGCCGGCATGCTCGACAGCCGGGTGATCATGTTTAACATCAAGACGGAAGAAGACCAACAAGCGCAGGGCGAGAGCATCAGCCAGATCATGTACCGGCGCTACCTGGCCAGCCGGGGCTTGAGCCTCGATCCGGCCGTGGCCAGCCTGGAATTGTCGTTGATCCGGCGCGGGCTGTACGACGCGTTTCGGGCCGAGGTGTCCGCGCGCCTGGACGCGCCGTGGGAGGAGGAGCGCGACGATTTTTTATTCATCCGGCCTACGGTGGCCGAGGTGCTGCAGGCGATCGCGCCGGATGCCTACCAGAGTCGAGAGGAAGCGCTGGCCGCGTTGGACGTGGTGGAAGGGAGCCAGCGCTTGACCGTGTCCGACCTGGTCGAGCGCCTGGTTCGCTACACGGACGAACTGGCCGCGCGCGGCGACCCCGAGCGGCCGCCGCGCCTGGTGTTCATCATGGACGAGATCGGCCAGTTCATCGGCACAAACGGGCAAAAGCTGCTCGAACTGCAATCGATTGCCGAATCGTTCGGCACCCAGGGACGCGGGCGACTGTGGCTGATCGTTACCGCGCAGGCCAAACTGAACGAGCTGATCGATGGGGTCGCGCTGTTGGGTGAGGATTTTGGCAAGATCGGCGCGCGCTTTGATACCCGCTTGAGCCTGACGTCGGACGACGTGGAAAAGGTGCTGGAAGGGCGGGTGTTGAAAAAGCGCGACGAGCGGGCGGCCGACATCCGGGCCTTTTACGCGCAGCACGAGGGTGCGTTGGCCGTCATGTCCACCCTGCCCGGAGCCAGCCGCGATCTGACGCCGATGACCGCGGAGCGGTTTGTGGCCGCCACGCCCTTTTTGCCCTACCATGCCGCGTTGATCCAGGCTATCTTTGCGAGTGTCAAGAGCGCGGCGGCGACCGGGTTTGCCCTCAACCCCGAAGCGCGCAGCATGATCGGCATGGCGCAGGGCGTGTTGAGCCGGCCGGCCAACGGCTTTGTGAACGGCGAACTGGGGCGCGTGGCCACCCTGGATATGGTCTACGACCAGATTGCCGTCGACCTGCAGCCGCAAGACCGGCGCGAGATCGACGGCCTGCCGGCGCGGCTTCCCGGATACCGGCCTCTCGACCAGCGGGTGCTCAAGGCGCTGTATCTGCTTCAATCGGTGTCCTGGATCGCCGTGAGCGCCGAAACGCTGGCCCACGCGCTGCTGCAAGACGTGCGCAGCGAGCAGGTGAGCGCGCTGCGCGGCGAGATCGAAGCCAGCCTCAAGCGGCTGCACGCGGCGCGCTATGTGGTGCCCAAAGAAGAAGGGGTGTGGGAGTTTCTCACCGGGGCCAAAAAGACCTTTGAGGAAGAGGTTTCCGGCGTGACCGTGCGCCAGAGCGACCTGCGCCGGGCGGCGCGGGCGGCCCTGGCCGAGGTGCTGCGCCCGATCGGCCGGCTGAACTACCAGGATGGGCTGCGTTCCTTTGAGGTGATCGTGCGCGGCGACGGCGAGGACCTCCAGGCCGGCCAGGACCTGGTGCTGGAGGTGTATTCGCCGCTGTACGTCCAACTGGACGAACAGTTCAACCTGGAAGACCTGGAGCAGGTGCAGAGCTTTGCCGCGCCGGGCACGGTCTATTGGGTGTCCAAAGATGCCCCGGAGCTGTCCGACCAGTTGACGCGGGCCATTCGCCTGGACGATGTGTTGGGGCAGTGGCGGGCCCGGTCGGCCAAGACGGACGAGGAGCGCGAGATCATTCGCGAAAAAGAGACCGAGCTGGCCAGCCTGCAATCCAAGATCGAAACCGCCCTGCGTGTGGCGTTAACCAACGGCACGCTGGTCTGGAACGGGCGGGCCGAGGAACTGGATGGGCGCGTCAGCACGCTGAACCCCATTTTCAACCGCGCCCTCAGCCAGGTGGTGCCCTACCAGTATTCCAAGTTCGAACTGGCCGCCGTGCGGCCCAATGAAGACGAAATCCGCGCCGTGCTGACCGTCGCCCCTTACGCGCTGCCCACCGTCGGCGCGGGGTTGAGCCTGTTTGGGGCCGATAGCCATCTGAACCAGCACTGCGCGGTAGTGGAAGAAGTGCGGCGCGAGCTGGAGCGGCGGGCGCGGCGCGGCGAAGCGAGCGACGGCAAGGCGCTGGAGGATCATTTCAGCGGCGGCGATTACGGCTGGCACCCGACGGTCGTGCGGCAGGTGCTGGCGGCGATGTTCCGCGCCGGCCTGCTCTCGATCAAGTCCGAAAACGTCCAGTACACCGATCCCAGCGCGCCGGCCGCGCAGGCTTTGCTGACCCAGGTGCGTCCCTTCCGGCGGGCGGTGTTTCTGTACGAGGAAGCGGAGGT
>JAFGEY010000463.1 GCA_016931365.1 Anaerolineae bacterium | reverse complement strand
TCGTTGAGGTCGGCAAAGGTTTCCAGGATGAATAGATCGATACCGCCTTCGAGCAGGGCTTCGGCCTGGGCCAGGAAAGCGTCGCGGGCTTGTGCCTCGCCGATTTCGCCCAGCGGAGCGAGTGCCTGTCCCAGCGGGCCGATCGATCCGGCGATAAAGGCAGTGCTCCCGGCGATGTCGCGCGCATAGCGGGCGATGCGCACGGCCTGGCGGTTGATCTTGCACACCCGATCGGCCAGGTCGTTCGGACGCAGTACATCCGCACGGGCCAGCTTGATCGCGTTCGCGCCAAAGCTGTTGGTTTCGATCAACTCGGCCCCGGCGCGCAGGTAGTCGAGGTGGATGGCCTGTACCAGGTCGGCGTTGTTGAGGTTAGCGGCATCAAAACAGTCGCTCAAGCGTGCGCCGCGCGCATAGAGCTGGGTACCCATCGCGCCGTCGGCGAGAATGGGGCCGCGTGCCAGTCGGTCTAAAAAAGGATAATTGCGGGACATAAGCTCCTCGGTTTGCGGTTGATTACGGACTCGTCGGGTCTGAAAGAACAAAAAGCCCAACTGGGAGTTGGGCAAGTCAACGTCGCGCTTGACGAAAACGAATATAGCACAGATGCACCGACTCGTCAAGCAATCGAGTTGTACAAGTCTGTGTTTCTGCTGCGCCGTTCCATCAGGACAACGTCGCGCCATTGACCATTGCGATGCCCCAGCCGCTCGCGCACACCAACCTTTCTAAAGCCGCATTTTTCGTGCAGGGCGATGCTGCCCTCGTTTTCGGCCAGGATGCTCGACTGCAAGGTCCAGATGCCGCACTGCTCCGAGGCTACGATCAATGCCTCGAACAGGGCTTTGCCCACGCCCTGTCCCTGCGCCGATGGGGCGACATAGACGCTGACCTCGGCCACGCCGGCGTACACGGCCCGGCTCGATACGGCGCTCAATGCGGCCCAACCGACAATTTCCTGGGCGTGCCGGGCAGCCAGGCGGCACTCGCGCAGGTGAGCGGCATCCCAGTGCGGCCAATCGGGGGCCAGCGTGGTCAGTGTGGCATTGCCGGTATCGATGCCTTGCTGGTAGATGCGGCGTACAGCGGGCCAGTCTTGCGGGGCCATTGACCCGACGCTCAAGTTAGGATAGTCACAAGTGAGTTTTCCCAGCCTGATCGAGCGCCAGACGCGAAACACGTCGTCCGGTGGGTCATTGCGCCAGATCAGACTGATCTCAGTTGCTTGAAAGCGCAGCGGTGTCCAGTCAGATTTAAGCGATTGGAGCGTCTCTTGCACCTCGCCCCGCCACTGGCCGATGCTGAGGTGCGGTGTGAACCCGCCGGAAAAGCGGCGGGTGTTGCCGCTGTCTGGAACGGCCTGCAAAAGGGCGATTTGCAAATCGACCAGCGCCTGTTTCGGTTCTGGGACCAGCCAGAGGGTGTGGCTGTTGCTGTGGTGACAAAAGTGATCCAATTCGGCCAGAGCGATCTCAAAGGGGGCGACGGTCTGGCACGCTTCGACCAGCGGCAGTACGAGATCGGCAAACTGCGCCAGCGGTCGAAAGGGGTAAAGCAGGGTGATGTGCGGCATCCAACGCCGGAAGTGGCGATCATGTTCCCGGCGGACGGCCTGGATCGGCGGCCAGGCTGGACGGGGCGGGATCAAGACGAGGGCGGTTGTGTGCGTTTGGGGCGTCATTGCGGGCGCTTGGCATCCAGAACTTGACGTACTGTGCGCAGCAGTTCGTCGAGAGCGTAGGGTTTGCGCGCAAAGCGGATGCCGTGATCGAGGATTGCCTGCCATTGCAGGCGTTCGTTGGCATAGCCGCTACCCAGCATCACACCAATGTCGGGCTTGCGAGCCACAATCTGATCCAGTAGATACAGGCCGCTTTGATCGGGCAGGATGGCGTCGCTGAAAACCAGGTCCAAGTTGCTGTCTTGAGTAAAAATCTTTAACGCTTCCTGCGCCGTGTGGGCATCGATCGTGTCATAGCCGTGCTCGCGCAGGGCGCGACTAACGAGCCGGCAGACCGCCGGGTCGTCCTCGACGATCAGTACGCGCTCTCCGTGCCCACGTGTATCTTGGAGAGCAGGTGCCTGTGTTGGCGACACGCTATCGATGGTGGTGTTAAGTGGCACATAGATGTCAAACGTGGTGCCCTGTCCTGGCGTGCTGCGCACGGTAATGCAGCCGTCGTGCTGCTGGATGATGCCATAGGCGACCGATAGGCCAAGTCCGGTGCCTTTGCCCCGTTCCTTGGTGGTGAAAAAAGGCTCAAAAATGCGGTTGAGGATCTCGGGAGTGATACCGGTGCCGGTGTCTGAGACCGAAATGCATACGAATTGGTTGTGGTGCAGTTGAGGAGTTGTCTGGCGGGCCTGGTCGCTCAAGGGACCGACAGAAGTTTCAATGACCAGCTTGCCGCCGTGAGGCATTGCGTCGCGCGCATTGACAACTAGGTTCAAGATCACCTGCTCGATTTGCCCTGGATCGACCATCGCCAGGGCAGGGGTTGAGCTAGGTTGGATGAGCAAGGCGATGTCTTCACCGATGAGCCGCTGCAGCATTTGTTTCATCCCCGCTATCAGATGGTTGAGATCGACATTGTGCGGCTGGAGAGTTTGTTTGCGGCTAAAAGCGAGCAGCTGAGTGGTCAGCGCGGCAGCGCGTCCGGCAGTATCATGTACTTGAGCAAGGTCTTGATACGTGCTTGTGCTGGCATCACACTCTTCAAGGAGCAGTTCGGTATAGCCCTGGATCACGGTCAGCAGATTGTTGAAATCGTGCGCGACACCTGCGGCCAGCTCGCCAATGGCTGCCATTTTGGCCGACTGGACCAACTGACTCTGGGCCTTCTGGAGTTCTTCGTAGCGGCGATTGGCCTCGTCGAACAATTGGGCGTTGTCGATAGCGATGGCAGCCCATTGCGCGATCGAAGAGAGCAGGTTGATATCGTGTTCGGTGAAAGGGCCATTCAACTTGTTGATCGCTTCGATCACACCGATGCTTTGCCCTTTGCTTCTGAGCGGGATGGCCAGCAGCGAATGCGTTTGGGTACCGGTCATCTGGTCGATCAATGTACAAAAGTGTTCGTCGCGTTGCACGTCATTGATCACCACCGGTTCGTCTTTGCGCAACGCCCACCCGGCGATCGAGTCTTCAGAAGAGATCCGGACGTTGCGGATGTCCGCCGTTTCCGAGTCGACAGCGATCTCAAAAGCCAGTTCGTTGCTCTCAGGATCGTACAGCAAGACGGAACATGATTGTGTGTGGAGCACCTGCGCTGTTTCTTCCATCACCGCCTGGAGCACCTGTCGCCGATTCAGGCTGGATGTTACCGTTTGCCCGATGCGGTTCATAAAAGAAAGTACCTCCACGCGTCGTTCGAGTGCTTCTTCGGCCAAGTAGCGGCGCTCGCGCGTGTGCAGAGCAACGATGCCATATGCCAGGCTGTCGGCCAATTCGGTGAGGAGCATGAACTCTTGCATGTCAAAGGCATCGATTTCAGTGGCATAGATGTTGAGTGCGCCAAAAGTGTCCTCGTCGACAGTCAGAGGCAGCGCGATGGACGAGCCGTAGCCGCGTTGGCTCGCAGCCTCGCGCCAGGGGCCGTAATCGGGATCGGTGTTGATGTTTTTGGCAATCGCCGGCCGGCGGGTGCGGATGGTGGTTCCGGTCGGCCCTTGTCCAGCCGGGGTATCGTCCCACGAGATAAAGATCGTATCGAGATAGCCATCGTCGTACCCAGCGCGAGCGACCGGACGCACCGTCTTGGCTTCGTCTTGCTCGGCAAAGCCCACCCAGGCCAGCCGGTAGCCGCCGACGTGGACGATGAGATTGCAGACTTGATTCAGCAGACCGGTTTCATCCGTCGCACGGGCCACGGCCAGGTTGACTCGCCCGAGCACGCGCAGGGCGCGGTTGACGCGTCGGAGCTCCATTTCGGCGCGGTGCTTGTACAGCGCGATCTCGATGCTACTTTGCAGCTCGCGTTCGTGGAAAGGTTTGACGATGTATCCGTAGGGTTCGGTAACTTTGGCACGCTGCAAGGTGGCCTCGTCGGCGTACGCAGTGAGGTAGACGATGGGAATGTTGCACTGGGCGCGGATCAATTCTGCGGTTTCGATGCCATCCAGTTCGCCCTTGAGCTGCACGTCCATCAAGATCAGGTCAGGCTGCTGGGCCTGAACCTGTTCTATTGCCTGCCGCCCCGATTCTGCGATATTCAGGATGACGTAATCCAGTTTTTCCAACCGCCGTCGAATGTCGAGCGCGACAATGCCTTCATCTTCGACCATCAGGATGCGCACGCTACTCATAGGATGTTACATCTCCTTGCCGAATCCGAAAGCAGATGATGCGAGTACGTGGAGAACTCTGGCTTGAGCCAATACGGCGCTGTCATTGCCAATGTGTGGAATGAAAATCTATATAGCATATCTTACCAGAAAAGTGCCGAATGTTCAAGCCCAAGTTGAGGAAAAAGGGGAAAACAAAAATGCGGGCTGGAGGTTAGCCTCCAGCCCGCAAGCTAAGAGAGGAAAGTTACTTGATCTCGAAAACGACCTGCACCTGCGTGCCAAGTTCCAACTCACCCGGTGCGATGCCTGCTCCGCCGCCACCGTAGGCGCGTTCAGCCATCACGGGATAATAGTTGCCGCTGCTGCCGATCACTTCGCTGACCGAGATCACCTTGCCCAGTTCGACCTCCGACAGACGAGCGAGTTCTAGAGCGCGCGCTTTGGCGTCGACCATCGCCTTTTCGCGGGCCTGGCCTTCCCACAGCGCGTTGTCTGACACGGTAAAGTAGACGCCGTATACCTGATTGGCTCCGGCCTCGACCACGGCATCCAGCACATCGCCAACGGCGTCGATGTTGCGCACGGTCACTTCCAGCGTGTTCGACACGCGGTAACCGCCCTGCGGTTCGGCCATTTCTGTGCCTTCGCGCATCACGACGGGCACCGACTCGCGCTCGAAATAGATGCTATAGTTGGATGTTTGAATGTCTTTGTCTTCGATGCCAAACGCCTTTAACGCGGCCATAATCGCGTCGATCTGCGCATCGACTTGCGCTTTGGCCTCAGACACGGTCGGCGCAATGGCTTCTGCTCCAACGGTGATCTTGCCTACGTCCGGGGTCAGGAAGATTTTGCCTGAGCCGACCACGGTGATCGTGCGCGGCAGGTTGCTTGACGGTACGGTTTGTGCATCGGCCTGCGGTGCGGCTTTGACTGTGGTGCAGCCCACGATCGATACGGCCATCAAGAGGGATACAATCAACAGATAGAATTTGTTTTTGAACATTTTTAGTCTCCTTGTATTTTGATGTTTGTGGAACGCGTGTGTTCATTCACACGTTCACCATCAAGACGCCAGTTGCGGCAAAAAGGTTCCACTGAGGGTATTCCATTGCTCACTTTTGTGTTTCGATATGCACCGAGTATAGCATTTCCTGCGTGCTATGACTGCTACTTTAGTCGTACATCTTGATGATTTGCTGTGCATAGTCAACAATGCTCAAGCGCAACGGCTCGGGTTCCAGCACTTCGATGGCACTGCCCAGCGCAAGCAGCCGCGATCGCGCTGACCACAGCGACTCGAAAGGCAGTTCGACGGTGATTCGGCCCTGGTCATCGGGTGTCGCCTGTGCGATCTGCTCCCGCACCTGCGGGCCGAAATAGTGCGGCAGATCGGCGATAAAATGCGAGGCCACCCTTGCCTTGACGCCGTAATAGGGCCGCACTGATTCAAATTCGGCGCACCAACGCTGCCAGAACGCGGCCAAGTCAAAATCGGCGGGTCGTTCAAAGAACACATCCAGCGCTTCGACCTCGGTCAGGTGTGAGACGCGATGTGCAAAGACGCGATCCTCCAACGTGCAGACCACGTACCACACGCTGGCTTTGGCGACCAAGCCATACGGCGCGACCGTTTGTTCGATGTCTTGCGGCAGCCCATAGCGGACGCGCCAGCGGATGCGCAGCTTGCGGTCGCTCTGCACGGCTTCGTGGATCGTTTTCAAAAATGGGGTCGCTTCTTCGCTTTGGAACCACCAGCTCGAGTCGAGGTAAATGCGCTGCTGTTCTGGCGCTTTATTCGCACGTTGCTCGCCGGGTAGTGCCGCCGCCAGCTTGTACATCGCCGTTTTGAGGTCGGAGGTCAGGCCCAAGTCATCCAGCGGGGCAGGGATGCTCAAGGTAAGCAGCGCGCGCAACTCGTCAGCGGTGAGGCCGGTAAGGGTGCTGCGGTAGGTGTCGAGCAGGCTATAGCCGCCCTCCGGCCCGCGGTCGCCATAGATGGGGATGCCTGCCGCGCTCAGGGCGTCAATGTCGCGATAAATGGTCCGTTCGGACACTTCCAGTTCGTCGGCCATCGTGTGAGCAGTGATCCGCCCACGCGATTGCAACAGCATCACGATCGAGATCAGCCGGTCGGCGCGCATCAGACTTCCTCCACGACGAACCATACTGTACAGAATTTTTCTTATTCTACTACAAAATCCTGACAAAAGGTGTCAGTTGGAGCATGATACCATAGCCATATCGAAAGTCAAACCATACTGTAAACAAGGAGAGGTCAAATGAGCGAACTGAATGTGCGAATTGTGGAGCTGCCGCCGATGCGGGTGGCCTGTGCGCACGGCTTTGGCGCCGGACCGGAGGGCATTGCCTGGGAAAAGCTGTTCGACTGGGCCAAGCCGGAAGGTTTGCTGGAAGATTGGCAGACGCACCGCATTTTCGGCTTTAACAATCCCGATCCATCGCCGGGCAGCCCGAATTACGGCTATGAGTTCCAGATCGTGGTCGGGCCGGAGGTTGAGGCGGAGGGCGAGATCAAGATCAAGGCGATTCCGGGCGGCAAGTACGCGGCACTGTACTGCAAGGGCATCCCCAGCATTGGCGAGCGATGGCGACAGCTCGCAGCGTGGCGCGAGAACAGCCGCTATCGCTACGACGAGTCGCGGCAGTGGCTGGAGGAGCACCTGGGATCGGCCCTGGAGCAGCAAGCGATTGACGAGATCGAGCTTGATCTACTGATGCCGATCATTTGAGTGCGAGCGGTACGACAGACAAAAAGAGGCCTGCATATACGCAGACCTCTTTTTGTTTTACACGCAAACTTGCTTCATTCCTGACCGCTCAGGTGGCTGAATCGACGCACGTATTCAGCGTTGAGTGCAACCTGATCTTCGTATTCGGGATACATACCCACGATTGCCGCGTCGTTGGGCTTGATCTGCCGAAAGGTCTCCTCAAACGCCTGCTCAACCCATTCCTGGTGATCGCACAGTCGTCCGGCGGCCAGAATTTTGAAAGCCAGGCAGGGCTTGTCGGTCTGGCGCATCGCCTTGAACATGCGCGGCGGATCGCTTTCCAGGTATACCTCTTTGAGTGGGATCGGCACTTCGCCAAGCAGCGCTTTCAATTCCTCGCGCGTGCGATGCCGCTCGTAGACGCAGCACATAAAGAAATCCACGTCCCAGCCCGCGCTGACGATGTGATCGACTACGTCGGGGATGTGCGTTGATACACCGACCATCACGCCGGCGTCGCGGATTTGCCGGCAGTACTCGCGCACGCGGTCGATCTGGCCCTCTTTCCAGAATACGTCGGTTACTTCGCCGTGATGAGCGATACCGATCACACCTGCGGCGGTCAGTTCGGCGAGCAGATTGGGGCAGTCGGCGTTGTGGTTGGCCAGCGAGACATAGTGCATCTTGCCGCCGGCGGCGCGGAAAGCCTGCCAGGCCTCCAGGTTGCCGCCCGGCCCGGACTGCCAGGTGTTGATGCCTGATTCCTGGCAGTGCCACAGCAGCTCTTGCACTCGCTGCGGCGTGAAATAGGTTTTCATCTGCCGGTTGACAAAGCGCGAGAGGTGCGAGCCGCCGTTGATCGGGTTGGCGCCCAAGATCAACCGCGACAGGGTGTGCGAGCCAAAGGGGATGGTGGACATTTCATGGGGCACAGGTTGGGTCATAGGTTCTCCATAGGTGTCTCAAAGATCAGCGATCAGTCGTCAGCGGTCGGCGGTCGTTTCAGCCAAAGCGTTCTTTCATCCCGTGCAGTGCGAGCGCGGCGACCTCGCCCGGCGGTACAGTTTGTCCCTGGGCGTCAACCTGCCCAAAGAGATCGACCACATACGGCCCGGCGTAGCCGATGTCGCCCAGTGCGCGGCGCACTCTAGCAAAGTCGATATCGCCCCGGCCAAAGGGCAAGTGTCGGTGGACGCGATCTTTGATGTCTTCCAGGTGCAAATGGACGATGTTTTTTCCTAATTTGTGAATTGAGGCGATCAAATCGTCGTCGGTGATTTGCGCGTGGCCGATGTCCAGGTTGACTCCCAGTCGGGGTGAGCCGACCTCGTCAATCAGGCGCGCCATATCGTCGCTGCTGCCGACCACGAGCAGGGGTTCCGGCTCGATGGCGATGGTCACGCCCAGACGGTCGGCCAGCGCGCAGAGGTGTTCGAAATGGGCGACGTGTTCGGCCCACTGCCGCGCCTGCTCGACCGACTTTTCCGGGTTGAGCACCAAAATATCGACGCCCATCCAATGGGCGGCCTGCACGGCGCGCTCCTGGTTGGTCCGCCGCTGCTCAAACGGCTCGCGGTCGGCGTGGTAGCTTAACGAGGCCAGCCCGATGCCGATCTCGTCCAGCGCGGCGCGGAGTTGACGGCAGCGCGGTTCATCCAGCGTTTCCGGGCGCACGTCGGGTGCTTCAAGGCAGATTTCGACACAGTCATAGCCGATGCGTTTCAGTTCGGCGGCGGCTTGCTCGGTGGTCAGGCCGCCGAAAATGCCGGTGCGAAAGCCAAAAGCGGGCATTATAACCTCCAAATTCAAAGTGACAGAATGAAATACGCCCCGACAAAAAAGGTGCCTGTCATCGACGATCGTGCAATGTACGCCGTGCAATGTACACATTGCCAGGATCGCAAGGTGATGGGCACCTGACAAAAAGTTACTCTGTTTTCAACTCTGTTTCGTACAGCTTGCCGGCGACAATGGCAAAGCCTTCCGACAGGGATGAGACGAGATTGCTGCCGTTGACCTTGACGCCGTTGCCGGTGATCTCGATAGGAAAGACGTTGCCGTCGACCGAGATCATGCCCGGGCTGGGCACATCGACCTTGTAGCTCTTGCCGTCGACAGTAAGGGTGAACGATTTGGACATTACCATTTGGGCGTACCTCCAATTTTACGGATGCGGGGCCGGCCGGCGGTGCGCCACGCCGATGGGGTGACGGCCATCTGTACCTGCGGACGCTCCTGCTCGGCGGCAGGCTGCTCAAGCAGCCCTTGCTTGTTGGCGACCAGCGCGGCGATCGCGGCGACGGTGGGGCTGGTAGCGGGCAGGCCGCCGGCCCGGCGCTGCTGCAAAAAATCTTTGGTCACAGCGCCAAAAATGGCGTAGGAAATGACATCTTCTTCACTCCGGGCCAGGTCGCCCAGCTCTTCTTGAGCTTTGGGCAATTCCGGCGCGATCAAGTCGGCCGGGCGGCAGGTGATCGGCTCTTCGTCGCCGATGGCCAGCTTGCGCACCTCCTCATTGACCGGGCCGGGCGTCTGACCGTACATTCCCTTGAGATATTCTTTGACCTCGTTGATAATCACGCCGTAGCGTTTGCCGGTCAGCACGTTAAAGGTGGCCTGCGTGCCCACGATCTGGCTGGTCGGCGTGACCAGGGGCGGGTAGCCCAGGTCGGCGCGAACATGGGGAATCTCGTCGGTCACGTCGCGGTAACGATCAAGCGCGTGCTGCTCGCGCAACTGGTTGACCAAGTTGGAAAGCATGCCGCCAGGCACTTGATAACGCAGCACACCCACGTCGGGGCCGTGTCCGCCGCTCTCAAACTTGGCATATTTCTGGCGGGCGGCCTTGTAAAAGTCGGCGATTTTGATCAGTTGATCGAGGTCCATACCCGTGTCGCGGTCGGTACCCTGAAAGATGCCGACCAGGGTTTCTATCGACGGCTGGCCGGTGCCCGATGACAGGGTCGAAATAGAGCAGTCTACCACATCGACGCCGGCCATCGCCGCGGCATAGCACGAGGCCGCGCCCAGACCGGCGGTGTCGTGCGTGTGGAACTGGATGGGCAAATCGACGGCTTTTTTGAGGCGGGCTACCAACTCGGCGGCCACCGGCGGCGTGACCAGGCCGGCCATATCTTTGATGCAGATCGAATCGGCCTGCATATCTTGCATACGCTTGGCCATCTCGACAAAGGTGTCGAGGGTGTGGACGGGGCTGGTGGTGTAGCTGAAACAGGCCTGCAAGTGGCCGCCTTCGCGCTTGACGATTTTGAAGGCCAGTTCCATATTGCGCAGGTCGTTGAGCGCGTCGAAAACGCGAAAGATATCGATGCCGTTCTCTTTGGCCTTGACGATGAATCGCTCGACCACGTCGTCGGCATAATTGCGATAGCCCACCACGTTCTGGCCGCGCAGCAGCATCTGGAACGGCGTCTTGGGCATTTCTTTTTTCAACAGGCGCAGGCGCTCCCAGGGGTCCTCGCCCAAAAAGCGCATGCATGTGTCAAAGGTAGCCCCGCCCCACATCTCGACCGAGTGGTATCCGGCGGCGTCAATGGTCGAGGCGATGGGCAGCATATCTTCGGTGCGCCAGCGCGTCGCCAGCAGCGACTGGTGCGCGTCGCGCAGGGTAGTGTCGCAAATTTTTAAGGGATTTTTAGCAGTCATAAGGTTACTCCTTGATAATGCGTGATGCGTAAAGCGTGACGTGTGATTCATATCTCACGCATCACGCTTTACGTTTTACAATGGAATGTTGCCGTGCTTTTTCGGCGGCAGGCCGTCGCGCTTGTTTTCCAGCATCGCCAGCGATTCGATGATCCGCGGGCGAGTCTCGCTGGGCAGGATCACCGCGTCGATGTAGCCCTTGCTGGCAGCCACGTAGGGATTGGCAAATTTGTCACGGTAAGCGGCGACCAGTTCGGCGTGTTTGGCGACTTTGTCTTCCGCCTCGGCGATTTCCTTACGATTGACGATGCCCACCGCGCCTTCCGGCCCCATCACGGCGATCTCGGCGCTCGGCCAGGCATAGTTCACATCGGAGCGGAGGTGCTTGGAGCCCATCACAATGTACGCGCCGCCGTAGGCCTTGCGCGTGATCACGGTGATTTTGGGCACGGTGGCCTCGGCGTAGGCGTAGAGCATTTTAGCGCCGTGACGGATGATCCCTGCGTATTCCTGGTTGACGCCGGGCATAAAGCCGGGCGTGTCGCAAAAGGTGATCACGGGGATGTTGAATGCATCGCAAAAGCGGATGAATCGCGCGCCTTTGTCAGCGGCATTGATGTCGATCGCCCCGGCGAGCACGCGCGGCTGCTGGGCCACAATGCCCACTGCCTGGCCGTTCATCCTCGCAAACCCGACGATCAGGTTGGGCGCAAAACGGGCCATCACTTCCAGCCAATCGCCGCCGTCGACGATGTGGGCGATGACCTCTTTCATATTGTAGGGCTGGTTGGGGTCGGCAGGGACGATGCTGTCCAATGTCTCATCGGTGCGGCCCGAGTCGTCGCCCAGGTCGATCAGCGGGGAATCATCCATATTGTTTGAAGGCAGGAAGGAGAGCAGACGCCGTACCTGCGCCAGTGTCTCTTCCTCGCTGGGGGCGGTAAAGTGGGCCACGCCGCTGCGCTGGCTGTGGACTCCGGCCCCACCCAGCTCTTCGTGCGTCACCTCTTCGCCGGTGACCGATTTGATCACGTCCGGCCCGGTGATGTACATGTTGCCGGTTTT
>JAFGEY010000462.1 GCA_016931365.1 Anaerolineae bacterium | reverse complement strand
GGCGCCGCCCTCGGCATAGGCGCGCAGCGCCTCGTCGTCCAACAGCCAGCGCGACAGGTAGAGGTCGTGGTACATGGCATCGAGGATCAGGCCGCCGCTCACGGCGGGATCGGCAAAGCTGGGCGGCGGCGGGTCCACGTCGCCACTGATGGCCCGAAAAACCAGCGGCGTGCCGATGGCCCCCTGCTCGATGGCGCGCTTGGCCTCGACGTGGCCCGCGTCAAATCGCCGCACGTGGCCGATCATCAGCTTGACCCCGCCCTGCTCCGCCGCGGCGATGGCCCGGTCGCAGTCGGCCAGGGTCAGGGCCAGTGGCTTCTCGCAAAAAATCTGCAGGCCGGCCCCGGCGCAGGCGACCACGTTGTCGGCGTGGGCCGACGTGCTGCTGGAGATGCAGACCGCGTCCAATGCCACGGTTCCCGACGATGCCGCCTCCAGCAGCGCTTCCAGGTCGCGATAAACGGCGACCGGGCCGCAGCGCGCCTGCGCCTCCGCCGCCCGCGCCTCCTGCGAGGTAGTCACCGCCACCAGCCTGGCCCCGCGCACCCGGCGCGCCAGGTTCTCGGCGTGGGTCACGCCCATGCGGCCGACGCCCACGACGGCGATGCGGATGTCATTCATGTTCGACCTCACTCAGCGCCACCGGCCGCCCTTCGGCCACCGACTTGATGGCGGTATACCCCATGACCACGGGGATGCGGCCGTCCAGGCCGGTGACGGGCGGCGGCGTATCGTCGACGATGCAGGCCACAAAGGCGCGCAGCTCGTCGGCGTAGGACTCGGTGTAGCGCTCCATGAAAAAGTTCAGGGGCAGGTCGCGGCGCACCCGCACCGCGTCACTGACCGTCACCGTGTTGGGATAGGCATTGTCGGCGCTGACCACGCCGCCGCTGCCAAACACCTCTACGCGCTGGTCATAGCCGTATACCGCCTGGCGGCTGTTGTCGATGACGCCCAGCGTGCCATCGGCAAAGTGCAGGGTTACCACCGCGGTGTCCACATCGCCCGCCTGGCCGATGGCCGGATCGACCCGCACCCCGCCGGCGGCATAGATCTGCTCCACCTCGCTGCCGATGAGGTAGCGGGCCATGTCAAAGTCGTGGATGGTCATGTCCAAAAAGATGCCGCCCGATACCGCCACGTACTCGATGGGCGGTGGGGCCGGATCGCGGCTGGTGATGCGCAACAGGTGCGGCTCGCCGATTTCGCCGCCAGCCACCATCTCGCGCACCCGGCGAAAGTTGGGGTCAAAGCGCCGGTTGAAGCCGATCATGAGCTTGACGCCGGCCCGCTTTACCGCTGCCAGGGCCCGGTCAATGGCCGCCAGGTCAAGGGCGATGGGCTTTTCGCAAAAGATCTGTTTGCCCGCCTGCGCCGCCTCTTCGATAAACCGGGCGTGGGTGTCGGTGCTGGAGCAGATCAAGACAGCGTCGACAGTCTTGTCGTCGAGAATACGCCGATGATCTTGGTATGCGGCAGGAACATCCAGTTCGGTAGCAAGTCTTTCGGCAGCCTCCACATAGATGTCAGAAACAGCCACAAGCCTAACTTCCGGGATGCGATAGGCCAGGTTCTCAGCGTGCAGCCGTCCAATTCGCCCTGCTCCGATGACGCTCACGTTGATCATTTGGTTCATCTTCTCCTCTCTAGCCATCCATCACTAGAATCAAGCTTCGCGATGTGTCGCCCATGCACTACTAGTCGCGAGCGCCAAAGCGCACTACCTCCTACCCATACCTGTTCGGCACAAAGGTCTGCTCTTCAAACGGTGGGCGAATATAGCCGGTTTGATATTCTCTGGGCGGCAGTTCGATCGGTGGCGGCAGAATATCCTCATACGGAATCTGGCTGAGTATGTGGCTGATACAATTCAGCCGGGCAAGCTTCTTATCGTCCGAGGGAACCACGTACCATAGTGATTGCTTGATATCCGTGTACTCCATCATCCTGTCTTTGGCCTTTGAATAGTCCAGCCATCTGTTCCATGATTCCAGGTCCATCGGGCTGAGTTTCCAGCGCCTCTTGGGGTCTGTGGCTCGCTTCCGGAAGCGGCTTTCTTGCTCTTCATCACTGACCGAGAACCAATACTTGAGCAGGATGATACCAGAACGTATCAACATCCGCTCGTATTGAGGGCAAGATCGAAGAAACTCGCGATATTCGTTTTCGGTGCAAAAACCCATCACGTGCTCGGTGATCGCGCGCGTGTACCAACTCCTGTCAAAGAGCACCATTTCTCCCGCAGCCGGGAGGTGAGTTGACCATCTTTCGAAATACCACTGCGTCTTTTCTCTCTCGGTCGGGATTCCAAGCGCCACAACTCGGATCACACGGGGACTGGTGCGCTCCGTGATGCGCTTGATGACGCCTCCCTTGCCCGCTGCGTCTCTGCCTTCAAAGAGTATCGCTACTTTCAGGCCCTTTTCCTTGATCCAATACTGCAACTTGACCAATTCTTCCTGGAGTTGCACCAGCTCGTGCAAGTAGTAGTGCTCAGTTAGTTTACCGTTTTTCCGGTGCTTTTTCCTCCTTTTGCCGCTTTTCGTTTCATAGTATCTATCGTTCTCTTGCTCCATGCCTGCCTCCTGGGCGCCCGCCTCCCCTTGCAGGGCTGCGCTGCCAACATCTTGCTTTTGCTCCTTGGTCATGCCTTCCCCCCTGTTTCCTGCTGCACGCAACTAGGATGAGCGTTCATCCTCTGG
>JAFGEY010000461.1 GCA_016931365.1 Anaerolineae bacterium | reverse complement strand
CCGCTGGGCATCGCCCACAACGGCAACCTGACCAACGCGCATTCGCTGCGCATGAGCCTGCTCAATCGCGGCGTGGGGCTGACTTCCTCGTCGGACAGCGAGGTCATCACCCAGATGCTGGCCGGAGCGGCAGGAATGGCCTGGCACGAGCGCATCGCCGATTTTATGAACTGGGCGCAGGGCGCGTACTCGCTGACCGTCCTCACCCGCGACGCCGTCTATGCCGCGCGCGATCTATGGGGATTCCGCCCGCTGTGCATCGGCAGATTAAACGGCTCCGGCTGGGCCGTGGCCTCCGAGTCATGCGCGTTGAGCACCATTGGGGCGACGTTTGAGCGCGAGATGCGCCCCGGCGAGATCGTCCGCCTTGATAAGGATGGTCTGACCTCGTGGCAGGGCGTCGAACCGGCTGCCAGGCAGGCCCTGTGCATCTTTGAATACATCTATTTCGCCCGCCCCGACTCGATTTTCGAAGGCCGCTCGGTGCACCGCGTGCGTCGACAGTTGGGAATGCGCCTGGCTCAAGAATATCCCATCGATGCCGACATGGTGATCGGCGTGCCTGACTCGGCCACCGCGCATGCCATCGGCTACGCCTACGCTTCCGGCATCCCTTTTGGCGAGGGATTGATCAAAAACCGCTACATCGGGCGCACCTTTATCCAGCCGGATGACCGGCTGCGCAAGCTGGGCGTGGCCCTCAAGTACAACACCTTGCCCGACCTCAAGGGCAAGCGCCTGGTGATGGTCGATGACTCGATCGTGCGCGGCAACACCAGCGGCCCGCTCGTCGCCCTGCTGCGCCAGGCCGGGGCCGCCGAGGTGCACGTGCGCGTGGCCTCGCCGCCGATCCGCTATCCGTGCTTTATGGGCGTCGATATGGCGACGCGAAAAGAGCTGATCGCCGCCAATATGACCGTCGACGAGATCGCACGCCATATCGACGCCGACAGCCTGGGCTACCTGTCGATGGAAGGGCTGGATGAAGCGGTCGGGCGGCAGGAGTGCGGGCACTGCAAAGCCTGTTTCTGCGGCGATTACCCCGTCCCGGCCTCCGTGGACGCGGAGAAGGCGATGTTTGAGGGGTAAAGATGTCAAACGTCAAACGTGAGGCGCATCTGACGTTTGACGTTTGACGAATACAATTATGCTTGGAGGAACTCTATGAACATCCTCGTCATCGGCTCTGGCGGGCGCGAGCACGCCCTGGCCTGGAAGCTAGCCCAATCGCCCAAGGTGAAGCGAGTGTATGTCGCTCCCGGCAACGGTGGCACGGCGACCATCGCCCGCAACGTGCCGATCTCCGCCGACGACATTGACGGGCTGGTCGATTTTGCCCGCCGGCAGCAGATCGATCTCACCGTCGTCGGCCCGGAAGTGCCGCTGGTCGCCGGGTTGGCCGATGCGTTCCAGTCCGCCGGGCTGCGCGTCTTCGGCCCATCGCGGGCCGCGGCGCAGTTGGAAGGCTCCAAGTCCTTTGCCAAACGCTTTATGGTTGAGGAAGGCATCCCTACCGCAGCCGGGGCAGTATTCAACGACCATCACACCGCTTTGGGCTATCTCAAGGCGCAAGGCGCGCCAATCGTGGTCAAGGCCAACGGACTGGCCGCCGGCAAGGGCGTTTTTGTCTGCGCCACCGTTGACGAAGCCGAGGATGCGCTCAAGCAGATCATGATCGACCGTGCATTTGGCGCATCGGGCGACGAGGTGCTGATCGAAGCCTGCCTGACAGGCGAAGAGGCCTCGCTGCTGGCCTTCAGCGACGGGCAAACGGTCGTGCCGATGCTGCCCGCGCGCGATTACAAGCGCATCCTGGACGGCGACAAGGGGCCTAACACCGGCGGGATGGGCTGCTATGCGCCGTCGCCTTACCTGACGCCGGATTTGATCGCCGAGGTACAGCGGCGGGTGCTCCAGCCGGCAGTTGACGGCATGCGGCGGCGCGGCACGCCTTACATCGGCGTCCTCTATGCCGGGTTGATGCTCACCAACGCCGGGCCGCGCGTGCTGGAATTTAACTGCCGCTTTGGCGACCCCGAGACGCAGGTGCTTTTGCCGCTCTTGGACACGGATTTGGTAGATATTTTTCTGGCTTGCATTGAAGGACGTCTGGACAAAACGACGATACGCTGGAAAAATGAATATGCAGTGGCCGTGGTCATGGCCTCCGGCGGTTATCCCGGCCATTATGAAAAAGGCAAGCCAATTCAAGACCTGGCAGATTTTGAAAATCTGCCAGGTCTATACTGCTTCCACGCCGGCACCCAACTCGACGGCGAGCGGTTGATCACCGCCGGCGGGCGCGTGCTGGCGGTGACGGCCACCGCCCCTTCGCTGGCCGAGGCGCGCACACAAGCCTACCGGGGCGTCGACGAAATCTATTTTGAGGGGATGCAGTATAGAGTGGACATTGCTCCCCCCTTCAGTCCCCCCCTCACATCCCTTCCGCAAGCGGGGGGGATTACAGGGGGGGCCTACGCCGCCGCCGGAGTCGACATTGAGGTCAAAAACGGCGCTTTCCGGCGCATGAGCGCCGCCGTGCAGAGCACCTACACCCCCGCCGTGTTGAGTGGGATCGGCTCTTTTGGCGGGCTTTTTTCATTGCAGGACCTGCTGCCCCAGATCAAAGACCCAGTGCTCGTCGCCACCACCGACGGCGTCGGCACAAAGACCATGATTGCCGAAGCGATGAAACGATACGATACGGTCGGGTTCGATATTGTCAACCACTGCATCAATGATGCACTGGTGCAGGGCGCGCGGCCACTCTTTTTCCTCGATTACATCGCGTCGAGCAAGCTCGATCCGGACATGGTCGTGCAGGTGGTATCGGGCTGTGCCGAGGCGTGCAAGGCCAGCGGCACAGTGCTGCTCGGCGGGGAGACGGCGGAAATGCCCGGTGTGTACCACGAAGGCAGTTTTGACCTGGCTGGCACCCTGATCGGCTGGGTGGCGCGCGAGGCGATCATCGATGGCCACGCGGTCAAACCCGGCGACGTGTGCCTGGGCCTGCCGTCGACCGGGCTGCATACCAACGGCTATTCGCTGGCGCGCCGCGCGTTGGCCGATCTGGGCTGGGAGACCGTCTTGCCGGAACTGGGTTGCTCGATCGGCGATGCGCTGCTCGAACCGCACAAATCCTACCTGCCGGATTTTGAAGCGTTGGTAAAAGCAGGCGTGCCGGTCAAAGCGATGGCGCACATCACCGGCGGCGGCTTTTTCGACAACATCCCGCGCGTGCTGCCGGCCAATGTGGGCGTGCGGCTCGACAAAACGGCCTGGCCCGTGCGGCCGATTTTCCGGCTGATCCAGCAGCGCGGCGACGTGGACGAACAGGAAATGTACCACATCTTTAACATGGGCGTGGGGATGGTGGTGGTGGTAGACAAGGAACAGGTAAACCAGGCGTTGGCGGCGCTCGGCGACCAGGCTTATGTCATTGGAGAAACGACGGCATGGGATGGAAGCAGCGCGCAAGTGACGATATAGACTGTATTGCGTATTCCGTATCGCGTTTGCACGGCACACGGAATACGCAATACGCAGTGTGAGGATGCAACCGTGGCTCAAACAATGACCCCAGCTCAACAACTCGCCCTGTGGGCCGACCAACTGCGCGACGTGTCGGCGATGGGTCTGCACTTTTCCAGGAGTATTTACGATACGCAGCACTATCAAACGGTGCAGAACGTGGCGATGGAAATGCTGGCTCTGGCGACTGGTGAATTGCCCGAACAGATCGAACCGCTGCGTGCGCCGATCTTTGACCGGCCCACGCCCTTCGCCTGCGGCGACGCAGCGATCATCGACGATGCAGGGCAAATCCTGCTCATCCGCCGTGCCGACAATGGCCTGTGGGCGATGCCCGGCGGCGCGTTGGAAGTAGGCGAGACACCGGCCGAGGGAGTGGTGCGCGAGGCATGGGAGGAGACCGGCGTGCGCTGCCAGGCGGCGGCCCTGGTCGGCGTGTTCGACTCGCGGCTGTGCGGCTCCATCACCCGTCACCATCTCTACATGTTTGTGTTTCTCTGCCGTCCGCTCGAAGGGCCGCCCGAACCACCTTCACATGCCAATGAAGTGCTGGAAACGCGCTGGTTTGCCGGGGATGCGCTGCCCGTCGATCTCGACCCCGGACACGCCACGCGCATCCCGCAGGCTTTTCGCGTCTGGCGCGGCGACCAATCGGCCTTTTTCGACAAGCCATAAGAAGCATATTGCGTGCGCAGAGTTGGTGGGATTTGTCAATCCTGCCAGAGCTAAAGCCGCACATGAATCGAGGGTTCCAATGACGCGAATTGCGGTATTGATTTCTGGTTCAGGCACCAATCTGGAAGCGATTTTACAGGCCGTCAAACGGGGCAACCTGCCCGGCGTTGAGGTGGCCCTCGTCGTGTCCAACCGCGGCGAGGCATTCGGCATCAAGCGCGCGGTACGCCACGGTGTGCCGGTGATCTATTTCCCGCTGCTGCCCTACACCAAGGCAGGCCATCCGCGTTCTGAATATGACGCCGCTCTGGCTGGCATCTTGCAGGTCTTTGGCGTCGAATGGGTGGTGCAGGCGGGGTGGATGCACCTGTGGACGACAAACTTTTTGCACTATTTTCCGTCCCGCGTCGTCAATTTACATCCTGCACTGCCCGGCATGTTCCCCGGCATGCACGGCATCGAGGAAGCCCATCAAGCCTATCAAAAAGGCGAGATCGATCACACTGGGGTTATGATCCACCTGGTGCCTGACGAAGCGGTCGATGAGGGGCCAGTGGTGGCGCAGGAAACGGTGCCCATTTACGCCGGAGATAGTCTGGTGGATTTGGAGGTGCGTGTACACGCAACTGAGCATCGACTGCTGGTAGAGACGCTGAGGAAACTGCTGTGCGCTTGACCATTGACAAACGCAATTCCTGCACTATAATACCCATATCGACGCTCGCCCGGCGGTGAGCGTTTTTTGTTAGCGCCTTGAGGAGACGGCGATGATGATGATGGAACTTTACCGCGTGCGCGGGATCATTTCCTGGAGCGACCAGGGCCGCTGCTG
>JAFGEY010000460.1 GCA_016931365.1 Anaerolineae bacterium | reverse complement strand
TGGGCATCGTCAAGCAACGTCGGAAACGATCAGTGATCAAGTTCTTGAATTTGACAAATCCCAGTGGACCTTAACTTGTAACCAATGATGATCTCGATCCACCCCGCCAGCGCCGCCGATGCCTCGATGTTGATCCTCGCCATCTCGCCATCCGAGATCCGGCTCACGTCCGTTCGCCGGGCCTGTGCCCAAAGCGGCTTCTCCCGGTCGGCCAACACGGCCAGATACGTTCCCCATCGCAAGCACACCGCGGTCGCAGCGACGGCCTCTTCGCCGATGTGAATGCCGCGTCCCTGTTCGATGGGCGCGGATGACAGGTAGTCGAGCACCTGGGCAAACATCGTCTTTTCGGGTGGGTGGACGACTCGTTGCCAGGAACCATCCGCCGTCTGTTGTTCTTGCCACCAACCGGCGTCCAGCGTCAGTTCGTCGTTGACACGGATCCAAAGCAGCTTTTTGTCCGTTTCTGTTTCCATTGAGAATCATACTCCATCATGAGCAAGATGCCACAACAAGTGACCAAACGGCCACCGATGCGTCCAGTATAACACAAGCCCTGCTATTGAACAAGACACCTACAATTGTTGTTCGCTTGTCGTTTTTGCCATGAGC
Source organism: Anaerolineae bacterium (assembly GCA_016931365.1). The sequence continues at coordinate 3,501 of JAFGEY010000460.1, read as the reverse complement.
CGGAGGGCTGGTATAATGGGTGTCATCTCTTATCGTTGCCACAAGTCGGCGATTCGCAGACAGTTTGGTGTGACACTGGGCTATACGGACCGAATCGTACAAGCTGAAAAAGATCGCCCTCATCGCTTTCGTAGGACGTTCCTTCCTCAAGCAACTCATCAGAAAAGGCAGAGAACGTTGGAAACCATACCGCCGGTCATGACCATAGACGAGGTTTCAGAGTATCTTCAACTCCACCCGCTCACTGTGCGCCGGCTGGCCAGGGATGGCGACATCCCAGCAGCCAAGATCGGTCGGCAGTGGCGGGTCAAGCGCGATCTGCTCGATCGCTGGCTTGCCGAAGAGGCGATGAAGAACGTCGGCCTTTCGCCCGAGTGGTCAGAGAACCAAGATGGCTAGCCGGCATCGGGCCCGGTCGTGGAGGTGCGTGCGTTGAACAACAGATTCACACACAAGACGGTCCGCGTCATCGGAACCAAATACGACGGATCGCTCCGGGACGAATGGCCTGGCCAGCTCATCGAAAAACGCGACACGCTGCTACGCGTATACGTTCCGGCAGGGACCGAAGAGATCGTGCATGGACACCACCACCAGGTGATGGCGGACACGTTCACCGGCTTGTTCTGGACCGATCGCTGGTACAACGTCTGGCAACTCGATCGGACAGAAGGGGTGCTTTTCTACGCCAACGTGGCGATGCCCTGTCAATTCAACGACAGCGTACTGCGGTGGTTTGATCTTGACATTGACATTGTGTGTTACGCCGACGGTTCAGTTGTGGTGAAAGATGAGCAAGAGTTTGAGAAGCGCATCTTGCGCTTTGCTTACCCGGAGGACGTCATCGAGTGTGCCCTGGCCGCGCGAGATGAGTTACTACGTCTTGCCAAGGCTGGCGCATTCCCGTTCGATCGAACGGCAATGCAAACGCTGGACAAAGCTGATGTCATTCAAGAGCCTGGAAACGGTTGGTACATCATAGCCCATCAATTGGCATTTGCCCTTCTCACAACCCTGGTATATAATCTCTATGAACCGTTTCTCAGAATTTGTTCATAGAGATTTTCCGAAGGAGAGACCATGGCACGCTTCGTAGATCGCCAATGGGAGTTGCGCGAACTGGACGAATTGGCAAGTGCGTCGAGCGCGCAGTTTATCGTCGTCTACGGGCGGCGGCGCGTGGGCAAGACGACCTTGCTCCTGCACTGGGCCCAGCAAACGCAACGCCCGTATCTTTACTGGGTTGCGCGGCGCGAGACGGCCGAAGCCGCCCGCCACAGTTTTGCCCGCGTCCTGTGGCGCTGGGCCTACCCGGACGCGCAAGACCCGGCCCCGCCGCGCTTCGATTCCTGGGAATCGCTCTTTGACCAGATGGTGCGCATGCTGCCCGATGCCGACGAACTGGATGGGCAGCCCGTGATCCTGATCTTTGACGAGTTTTCCTACGCCGTCGAGTCCGACGCGTCTCTACCCTCACACGTGCAGGTTCTTTGGGACCATCAACTGAAGGAAAAACCGGTCATGCTACTCCTGGCCGGATCGCACATCGGCATGATGGTCGACTTGATGCACTCACAGGCTCCGCTATTCGGCCGGTTTACGGCCCAACTACCGATTGACCCGCTGCCCTTTGCCGCGCTGGCTGACTTTTTTCCGCGTTACACGGCCGCCGAACGGGTGGCCACCTATGCCGTGTTGGGCGGCGTTCCTGCCTACCTGGAGCAGTTCGATCCCGAGCAGAATTTGAGCGCCAACATCCGCCGCCACCTCTTTCGCCGCACGGGGATGTTCCGCAGTGAACCGGAACTGCTGATCAACGACCTGGTGCGCGAGACGCGCAACTATGAGGCCACGCTGCGCGCTGTGGCCGCCGGCAAGCGTACACCAGCCGAGATCACCAAGGCTACCGGCATCGTTTCTTCCAACCTCGCTCCCTATCTCAAACGATTAGGGGACCTGGGCCTGGTCGAGCGGCGAGTCCCAGCTACACTGTCCAGGGATCAGCGGCGGACGACCACCCGCAGCCGTTACCATCTGCGCGATCCTTACTTGCGTTTTTACTTCCGGTTTATTGAACCCAATCTCGAATTGATCGAATTGGACTTGAGCGACGTTCTATGGCAGCGCATCAGCGATGAGTTCCGTGCCTTTGTCGGCCAGACTGCCTTTGAGGATCTATGCCGTGAGTGGACGTTGGTGCAGGCTCGCGCCGGCAATCTGCCCTTTGCACCCGAGATCGTGGGCAGTCATTGGGCCACGGACGCGCAGGTGGACGTGGTAGCACTCAACTGGCAGGGACGGGCCATCCTGTTGGGCGAATGCAAGTGGGGAACAGATCGGGTTGGGCGCGCTGTGATCCGGGAATCGGTGGCCAAAGCGCCCCTTGTGATGCCGGAGCAGGACTGGCAGGTGCACTATGCCTTTTTCGCCCGCTCCGGTTTCACCGACGCTGCCCGCGCTGAGGCAGAATCGGTAGGGGCACAGTTGGTCGACCTGGCGGCGCTCGATGCGGATTTGAGGCAGGTGCTTGGTTAGTCTGTTTGTGCCCGGCACAACACACAAATGCCCCCGCGCCGCAGGGGCATTTTCGAGTATCTCAAAAATGCCTCTTTTGTGTTTGTTTGTCGATATCTTGCTTGACAAGGCCATGAAACTGTGGTAAATTAGGGGTGAGATAATCTTATAGCGGACTGGGCAGGTGCGTCAACACCCACCCAGCCCTGACTCAGCCAACTGCGCAGACAGTATGGCATGAGCTACGTGCATTATAACACAAAGGTTCACTTTGCACCAAGTTTTTGCACCTAGCACATGGGATCAACAGGCGGTCTGTCGCGTCAATGGCAGGCCGCCTTTTTGATCCGCCTTGCTTTCGTTTGATGAAAGCGTCGCTCTCGCTGTTCGCGTTTGATTCATACAAGAGACTCGAATGGAAACGTGTCATTCAACCGATCAAAAACACAACTCGGGTGATGTCGAACCGTCGCTTCCTTCCATAGAAGAGATTATGGCGACCTACGACCTGGACGATCCTCAAGTCGCCGCCGAAATCCGGCGTTGGAAAGAGCGCCGGGTTCGTTGGCCGTGGGCGTTTCAAGATGAACGGGATTGACAAGCTAACTGTGTCAATTCCTTGAACTCACAATAGCTCTGAGAGGGCGTGCTACTACCTCGGCACGTTCTGCCTTGCCTCAGTAAGCCTCTATAACGTAGCGTCACACACAAGCAATCGATACTTTCATCAACCCCGATCTCGTGCTATGATCTCCCTTTGGCGCCTTTTATCAAGTGTTACGATGGAAGCGTTTAGAGATCGATGCCTTCTGCACGCGGTTCTCCGTCTTGCTCTATATCTATTCTATTCTCGGCATATATCTGCAATCACAACTTGCTGGTTCAAAACCCAGACAAACAAGGGAGAAAAGAAATGAACGAGGATAAAATCAAAGCCTATACAGTTTCACTCAAGGCGGGGGGCCGCACCTATCGAACGATTGAGAC
>JAFGEY010000055.1 GCA_016931365.1 Anaerolineae bacterium | reverse complement strand
GGATTTTTCCAGAAACCCAAACGCCGGAGAAACACCCTCTTGATTGGGTTGTAATGCTTCGCGCACCATCTTGACGTCTGCATAACCCGTCAGGATAATAACAGCAACAGCAGGATATTGCGCCTTGATGTCATGCATCAACGACAGACCGTCACGGTTTTCTTCGTCGCTTTCATCAAGGCGAACGTCGAGAACAGCAACATGAAAACGCTCAACATCCTTCATTATTCGCAGAGCTTCGGCTCTGCTGGATGCTGAGCGCACGTCATACCCTTCATCTGATAAAAGGCCCGACAATGTAGTACGCACGTCGGGCAGATCATCTACAACCAGAACTCGCATTTTATACATGCGGCTCCTGCCTGTTGCCTCCCACCTTATTTTGACAATACCTCCTGCACAATCCGCACCAAATCACTGGTTTGGGTTTTGAAAATAAACTCTGTCGCTAATTTCTGTCCATGCAAGTCCGGCTCCATTGCTAATTTTATCGTTTCTTGAGTGCCGTAACCTGTGATGATTGCAATCTTGACGGTCGGCCAACGGTGACTGATCTCGGATGCCAAGCTTAATCCTTCCGCATTGTCTTCATCTGTCTCATCCAGACGCACATCCAACAGAGCCAGGTCGAACGAGTCGGATTCAAGCAAAGCTAATGCGCTGGATGAAGAATCGGCAACGTGCACCTCGTACCCTTCCTCCCTTAACATACCACGAAGTGTGGCTCGCCAATCGGACAGGTCATCTACGACCAGGATTTTTTGCTGCTTGTCGCCCATTTTCATTCCTTTTCTGGTCGGTGAGCGGTCTCATCCCACTTCTTTAGCAGCAGGAATGATCTCTTGAACTTGTCTAGAGAGATTATTTCGCTCAAACGACTTGGGAAAATAGCGAACAGCCCCCAAGCGATAGGCAGTCAGTGCTTCTTGCGTGGTTGGTTGCACGGTCGTAACGATCACACGCTTGTCAGAGTATTTTTCTGCAATGTCCTCAAGTACCTCTAAACGGCGTGAACTGGCAATGACCAACTCGAACTGATCCTCTTCGAGTTCAGCCAGTGCTTTTGGTATATCAGTTGCCACAACGATCTCAAAGAGATCGAGATCGTTTTGGACAAACTTGATCCATCGCGGCTCATCATCAATGATCAAAATGCGAATCTTAGTCATGGCAACACCTCTTTGACTGGAATTTCAACCAACATGATCGTTCCAGCCGAATCACTTTTCTCTATTTTACCACAACCGCCCACACTTTGCAATACGAGAGATGAGAGCCATAATCCCAATCCGGCCCCTCCGCCTGGCTCTTTGGATGGAGCGGGTTTTTTAAAGAGACGCGACTGGATTGGTGGGGGAATGCCTGGGCCACTATCCTGAACGCGTACGCAAATGCTATTATTGGTCATACAACTGCTCACTCGAAGATGTCCACCTTGTTTCATTGCTCGATAGGCATTGTCCACCAAGTTACGGAAGACCTCTGCAATTTGTCCTACGGGAGCCTCAATTTTGGAGAGTGAATCATCCAAATCCAAGTCCACGGCGATCAGCGGCTGTGTTCGATCTCGACGTCGCAGATCTCTGATACTATTCACTACGTCAACTAACACAGAATTGACATCAACAAGCTGGGTCTCTCCTGTATGTAATTGTTCCAGAATGCGCGTGACAATGTCAGAAGTATAGCGGGCATTTCGTTCGATAATGTCGAGTATCTCCAGGGTCTCAGCATCTTGCGTATCCACGCGCTTGCGCAAGCGAGTTACGTTTGGAGCGATAATGTTAAAGGTGTTGTTAATACGGTGTTGGAGTGTCCCCATTGCGGTACCTAGAGTCGCCAATTGTTTGTTAGCAACAACTTCACTGCGTGCTTCTTGATAAAGCCGGGCATTCTCAAGCGCAATCGCCGCCTGCCCGGCCATCAGTCGGAGCACCTGCAAGTCCTCGTCGTCATAAACAAAGTCATCCGTGTCGTGATATGCGGCGATGACGCCCAATGCATTTTCTCCAGCAATGATCGGTACACCGATCCAGGAGGCAAATTTTCTGCCAATGAATTCCCTGCGTCCCTGCTGTTCATACCAGGCGACAGATTCGGCTTGCGTGCGGTTGAAAATAGGCCGGCGCGTAGCCAGGATCACTTCTGTGCGCCCATACGCACCGGGAGTGGCTTTGCGCGACTCGACGACGGCAGGCTCATCCTCAATATACATCAGCGGAAAGCGTACTGTGCCGTGGATTTGGCATTTGCTCGCGTCTTCAGGGTGATACAGATCGGGACAGTTAGGGTCAGGATCATAAAGTGCAATGTACATATTGGCAGTGTTCATCACTGCGCTGGCCTGTTTGCGGAGCAAGGTCAAAATCTGCGATTCGTTCATCCCGATGCTGGAGGTCAGTGTCTGCCCGACTGCGTACACGGCGTTGAGATTCTTGAGCCGGCGATCCAGGCGTTCATCCAGCCGGGCGCTCTGTAAGGCCACGGCCGTCTGCCCGGCTATCGTGCTCAACAGGCGCACTGCCCGCTCGCCAAAGGCCATCGGCGTCTGCCAGTTTTCAACCACCAACGTGCCGATCATCTGATCCTGCGCCACCATCGGCACGCCCAGCCATGATAGGGGCAGATCGCCTTTCGGCCAATAGGCCAGACTGCCCAGCTCCGCCGCCACCTGCTTTTCCAACAGCAGCGGTTTGCGTTGGGCAATCACGGCGTCGGGCAAGAAAGTTGTGCCTTGATAGGATCGCTGCATCCATGCTTCACCGGTCACAAACTCGCCTTGTTCGGCTACCAACGGAAACTCGACTTGCTTGCGCAACTCGTCGTATAAAATCACATAAAATCGCTCAAACTGAAGCAGCCGGGCGACGCCGGCATAGGCGCTCTTGAGAATAGACTGGATTCGCTCACTGACCATCTGTGCCTTCTCCTTGTGCAGACGACGTCGGTCAATCCGCGCCGGTCATTGTCTGATACCACGCTTTGCGTGCGGTCCGGTATGCTCGCGGGTCAAAATCCACCTGCCGGCGATGCAGTGCTGCTTTCAACAGTGGTTCCGGCAGGCCGTACTCCTTTTCCAACTGCACCATTTCTTCTCCGCTGACCTGGTTGTACCCTCGTCGAGTCAACAGCCGTTCCAGCCGGCGAAATCCACTCTGCAACGCGCGCTCAAAACGGTCTCGTTCCGCGTCAAGGTTGGCCAGCAGGCGCGCAGAAGCCGATGATAATCCGGCGTGCCGGGAGCTGTACAAATCAACTGCCCTGCCAACCAGCGACCGGACAAAAGCCGGATCGTCGATGTGCATCAGTTTTTGCGCGGTGAACATCTCGCGCGCCAGCTTGCGCATCAGACGCGCCCGGCCGCCCTTGCCCGGCGGCGGCGCGCCGTCGGCGGTCAGAAAGAGCAGCGCGCGCAGGTGGTCGGCAATCACCCGTGCGTGCTGCATAGATAATGAGCCAGATGCACATGGTTCGCGTTTCCACGCTCGGATGTGTTCGACCAGCGGGCGAATGCTGTCGATGTCAAAGACGGACGCTGCGCCTTGCAGCAGCATCGCGATCCGTTCTGCGCCGACCACCGTCTCGGTAAACGGCTCCTCCAGCGGCGCGATGCGGCCGGATGGCTCGTCCAGGTGCGTTGAAATGAACAACGTGTTCAAAAACTCGACAAAGCGACCGCAGCGGCAGCCCGGCGCGCACGCCGGCCCGCAATGATAGGCTTCTCCGCGGTCGAAAAAAACCTCGGTGTTGGGGCCGCACTTGGGCGCGTGCAACTCGCCGACCACGCTGGCTCCTTGCTTCCAAAAGTTGTGTCCAGCGCCCAACCCGACGATACGCTCACCGGGCAGCCCGACATCCAGCCACGCCTGGCGTGTCTCCAGATCGGGGTCGAATGCGCGCCCGGCAACAGTATCGCCCGCAAACCAGGTAGCCCATAGCCTATCCGGTGGCAGGCCGTAGACGTCGACTAAAAGACTCCATATCTGTTCGATATGTGCTGCTTTGTCGATTGGCCCAAAAGTAAATGCACCGGGCATCTGAAACAGACTGAGATGGATCTGGCTGTTGCCGACCTGTTCCAGATCAAAGTAGCGAAAGCAGTTCTGCAACAGGGTGTAGCGACTGCCGGTACGCCCGCCCTGAGACATAGCCGATGTTTCTACCTGTACCAACCCGGCGCTCATCACAAAGGACATGGGCACCGAAGGGTCGAGCAGCGAGCTGCCAGGGATGACCTGGTAGCCGCGGGCCTGGTAGTGGCTCAAAAAGCGTTGGGCGACCTGGGCCGTGCCAGGTTTGGCTTTAGTGGGAGCTGCGTCAATCATCCTGTTTTCTCCTGGCGTTCCTATCTATGACGCAGCAGCGGACAAGTCGCCTGCGCTGAATGTCTGAGCCATCTCGTACAACGTTTGCAGTTCTTGGGTGCGTTGATCGAGTTGCTGCACCAACCGCACGTTTTCCAGGGCAATGGCCGCCGGCCCGGCAAGCAGCGAGAGCACGCGAAGGCCCTCTTCATTAAACAGATTTTCTTTTTCAGCATGATAGGTGGCAATGACACCCACAACGCGGTCGCCAACAATCATCGGTACTCCGAGCCAGGAGGCGAAGGTCTGACCGATGAACTCCTGACGGCCCGGTTGCCCATACCAGGCTTGGGATTCGGCGCGAGTGCGGTTGAGAATGGGTGTGCGATCACAGAGGATCGCCTCGGTGCGCCCATATTCGCCGGGAGTGGCTTTGCGCGACTCCACGTGTGTCGGTTTCCCATCCACATACATCAGCCCAAAGCGCACTGTCCCATAGACAGCATTCTTTTGAGGCTCGCAGGAATCGTACACATCCGGTTGGCGCGGATCCGATTCGTACAGGGCAATGTAAAAGTTGTTCGTGGTCATCAGCTTGCCGGCCTGTTCATAGATAGTGTTCAGGATATCGGACTCGCTCAGTTCTGTGCCTGTGGTCAGCTTTTCGGCCACGGTGCGGAGTACGTCCAGGGCAGTGTTTCGTTGCTCAAGTTGTTCGAACAGTTGAGCGTTTTTGATGGCTACGGCCGCTTGATCGGCTAACGTTTCAAGCAAAACAAGGTCCTCTGTGGTAAATTGGCGCGCAGATTCGTCATTGATATAAAGCACGCCTACTACTTGATCGGCGGATTTGAGCGGTGTACCTACAAAAGATTGGATCCCAAGCTTTTTGATTTCCGGGTTAACAAGCGGGTCGTTTTGCGCATCCTGAACAACCTGTTGTTCTCGGCTGTCGATAATGCGTCGGGTATAACCCTCCCGAGAAACGCGAGGCACAGGGTGTGTAAATCTCTCCGGATATGCGTATGACTGGACGATATTTTCTGCCGCTTCGTCCAAGACATAGACGATGCCCGATTCCGTCTGTGTCAAGCGCATTGCTTCTTTGACAAGATTGGTCAGGATATCACCCAACTTTAAACTGGCGTTGATTTGAATGCCAATCTCGTGCAGCGATTGTAGCCTTTGAACGGAACGCGCGTTGTTGATCGCAATCGCAGCCTGAGATGCAAAGGGCATCAACAGAGTCTTGACGTCGTCGGTATAAAAGCTGGTTTTGTCATGATCGAGCGTCAGCAAGCCAATGACTTGGTCGGCATAGACCAGAGGGACGCCAATCCACGACCGAACATTCACTGTGTCCTGACGCGATTCCCAATCTGGGTCTTGAGACACATCACTGAGCACAAGAGGTTCTCGACTGTCAACAACACGCCGGATCAATGCATCCTCAGAGAGTGGCTTGAGAAGCGTCTCCGAGATCGCTGACCGATCAAAGCCCGCTCCGGCGATCATTTCTCGGTTTTCACCTTCAATGAGTTGCATAGATGCTGTTTTGTATTCAACGACCTTTTGTAGCTCATCTATAATCATCTGTGCAACCTGGTGCAAATCGAGTGCAGCACTTATGGTGTTGGATACCTGCTGAAGCGTTTCTGCCTGCTTGCGGAGTGTTTGCTCTTGCTCTAACAAACGTGCATTTTGGATTGCAGCACCGGCAAAGTTGGCAAATGCTTCTAATTGT
>JAFGEY010000459.1 GCA_016931365.1 Anaerolineae bacterium | reverse complement strand
CCAGGTTCGACCAGCCGCGCAGCGCGCCGGTGAGGTTAGCGATCTCTTGCACCGTATCCAGTTGACTCAAGATAGCTTTGGTCCGGTAATCGACAAACTGGAGCAGCACGACGACCAACAGCGTGGACAGAGCCAGCCAACGTAAAAAGGGCGAGCCAAGGACATAACGGTAGCCCTCGCGGATGTTGTCGAGCCAACGAGAAAACTGCGGTGCAGATTGAGCCGGGCGGGCTTTGGATTGAGGCTCCCGGAGCAGGCGAGGCGTCAGGCCGATCAACAAGATGGTGACGAGGATCGCACCCAGCCAGATAGCAATGATCCACAGTGGGGCCAAAAACCGGTTGAGCAGCGGCATCGTCAGACCAGAAGCGACGCCGGCCAGCCGCACCGACGATCCAAGCATAGGTACCACCCGTTTTGCGGCGCGGGTATCATAAAAGCCGCTGACAAAGGTGGCCCAGTGGACATTGAGGATGGTGCGCAACGGCACCTGAAGGGTCAGATAGAGCAACCCGTAGGCGATCGCGGTCAGATGCAGCCCCCAGAGCGCAATGCCAATTACAACCCCTGCCGCGCCGACGCCGAGAACGGCGATCAACAGCCGGTCGTTGGCAACCTGATCGGCAAATGCAGTATAGATCGTGATCGCAAGTACCGAACACAGCGCACTGAGCATCATCACCTGGGGCAGATACTGCACGCCAACCTGGCGCAGGAAACCGGCCTCAATGATCTCATCGCCCCAATAGATGCCGATCAGGACGATCAAGTTGGTGAGATACAAAATGCCCAGTCGCGGCCATTCTTCGGGCCGGACGTTAAACAATCGGGTCAGAAGACGGTTCATTGAGCATCTGGATCGGGCTAAAGCCCGATCTTGGCGACCACTTGCTTGAGTCTGTGACTCATTTCGTGTTGAGGATATTGCAGGACAAAGATACCCGCGCTGGCGAGAATCATCATCTCGTCCGAGTGCGGCAGCACCGCGCCGACCTTGCAGCCATACGCTGCTTCGACGCGCGTCTGTACATCGGTTTCATCAAAGACCTGGGGCATCTTGTTGACGATGAGCAGCATGTGAGGCACGTCGAGTTGGCGGGCCACGTCGACAGTCACGCCAGTACCCTGATAGTCCTGCTGGTCGGGGCGCATAATGATCAGCAGCACGTCTGAAATGGCAATCGAAAGCAAGGTTTCCTCGTTGAGGCCGGGGTGTGTGTCGATCATCAACACGTCAAGGTTGAGCCGGTCGATCAGGTCGTGAAAGCCGTCGTTGAGCAGCCCTACGTCATAACTCTCGCGCAGGATGCGCGCGATCTCGCCGGTCTTGGTGCTGGATGGGATCAAAAACACCTGGCCCGAAATCTTGGCGCCAAGCCGGGCAGTGACATCATAGGCCGCTTTTTCAATCTCACATTTGCCCCACAAGTAATCGTTCAATGAGGACGTCATCTCTTCTTCGTTCAGGCCGAACAAAACGTGGATGCCCGGCGACTGGATGTCGGTATCGACCACGCCGACACGCAGCCCTTTCATTGCCAACAGCGCGGTCAAGTTGGCGGTGGTATTGGATTTGCCCGTGCCACCGCGAAACGAGTGTACGGAAATGATCATAGCCATCTTGTCCTCCCAATCGGTTGTGTGGTGAATTCTGTCTATATTGTCATTGATCTTGGCCGATTAGTCAAGCCCGACAGCAAACGGTGAGAACCCTTTAAACGATCAAGGCCGGCGACCGGGTGCGCAAGTGACGCTCCAGCACATCGACGCCGCTGCGAAGGTCATCGCCCAGGTAGACGCCCGGCACTCTGGCCCGCCACGCAGGCTGCTCGACAAAAATGCGCCCGCCAAAACCGACCAATGGCTGCCCTTGTTCAGCGACATCGGGCATCGCCGTGGGCCAATGGACCAGGGCTTGCGCCGCTTCCTCGCGCATAGCGACCAAAACGACCGCCACTGGCGATATTTCGCGCACAAAGCGGGCCAGGTCATCCAGCGGCACCGATTGCCCCAAATAGGAGATCGGCCAACGGCGGCGTCGGAGCAGCGTGCCCAAGATCAGCAGCGAGCCTTCGTGCAACTCACCGGGCGCGCAGGCCAACACAACGGGCGGCACGGCATAGGTCGGGGGGCCGGTGTGCAGCCACATCACAAGGCGATGGCGCAGGTACTGCGTCGCCAGATGCTCGTTGGAAATGCCCAGCACGCCCTCTTCCCATCGCCGCCCCATTTCGACAAACGTAGGCAGAATCACTTCAGAAATGATACTCTCTGGTGAGTACAATGCCAATTCGCGCGCAAAAAGATCGTCGGCTTGAGCCAGATCGCCCACCAGCAGCACAGCAATCAATCGCTGTGTCAACTGGTCCAGGTGCAGCCGCTCCGACGGCATCGCCGCGTTCGCAGCCAACGCTGGCGCTTGAACAGCCAGGATGTCGTTCAGATTGCCTTCTGTCTCACGTTGCCGGAACATCAAGATCGCTTGCTTGGTTTGCACACCCTGATCGATCTTGTTTTTGATCCAACGCAAGCTCATAATATGCCGGTCGGAGTAAAGCCGGTGTTTGCCCTCGCTGCGCTCCGACTGCGGAAAATCGTAGCGACGTTCCCATGCACGCAGCGTCGCCGCCGGAATGCCGGTCATCCGCTCAACTGCGCCAATGTTGTATATATATTGTTCTTCGCTCATATCGACCTCTGAGTTTGATTGACTAGATTAATTATATATGACAGGAAAGAATTTGTCAACATAACTTGTGCATTTAGTTAACAAAGTGTTGACAAAAATTAGATTTTGTGATAAAATGAAATCCAATCGAAAAATAAACCCATTGGAGGATACTGTGAAAAAAATACAACTGCGTTCAATTGCCAACATTGCTTCGCTGATCATCACGTTGCTCATCAACTATGGTGCAAACTCGTTCAGACTGAACGGCTACACTGCTGGCGATGTCTCGGACAGCATTCCCAGCCTCTTTACGCCGGCAGGTTATGTATTCTCAATCTGGGGGCTGATTTATAGCTGGCTGATCGCTTACAGCATTTACCAGGTCCTGCCCAGACAGCAGGATGCAGAATTTCAGCGCCGCATCGGCTGGCTGTTTGTGCTCAGCAACCTGTTCAACGGCGCATGGATTTTCGCCTGGCACTACTTGGTTTTTCCGCTCTCATTGGTGCTCATCGTTGGCGTATTCGGCTCGCTGCTCGCCATTTATTTGCGCCTGGGCATCGGCCGGCGCGCGGTGAGCAAAGCCGAAAAGTGGCTGGTGCACGTCCCATTCAGCATCTACCTGGGTTGGCTTTCCGTCGCCACCATCGCTAACACATCGATCATGCTGTACGATCTTGGCTGGAACGGCTTTGGCATCCCCGAGTTTTGGACCGCCCTGGTGATCGCGGTCGGCGCAGGGCTGGGCGTGGCGATGACACTGCTGCGGCGCGAAGTTGCCTACCCGCTGGTTATTGTATGGGCCTTTGTGGGCATCGTCGTTAGCCAGGCCCAAGTGCCGCTGGTAGCCTGGACGGCCGGGTTGGGCGCACTGGCCGTCGTTGTAGCGCTGATCGTGTCAAGGCTGCGCAAGGCGTCATAGCAACTCTGAGCAGTCCGGTAGAGGCGACCGTAGGCAACGCCGCGCGTTCTAGTTGCCCCTACCGGAAACTCGTTTCTAGATTACAAAAGCAGCACAGGCCATCACATTGTTGACCGTTTATTGGCGCATAACCAGAATTGATCGAACCTTTGCAAACGTGTTATAATATGACTTGAATCGGTAGTGGTTAATGCCAGTAGCTTTGCACTGCTCGAGAAGGTGTCCTGATGGCTGCCGAACGTTCGCGATCCACTTCACCTCCGCCACGGCTTCAAAACCGTTACACCCTCGTCGAATGGCTTGGCGAAGGCAGTATGGGTGCCGTCTACCGCGCCCACGATGATGTCCTCGACCGTGACGTGGCGATCAAGTTCCTCTCGCCGGAGCGCATCGCCAGCCAGGAGGCCGGCGACCGCTTTTGGCGCGAAGCCCGCTCCGTCGCCCGCCTGTCTCACGCCAACATTATGGCTATCCACGATGTCGGCCAGGAGGACGCCTGGCGTTACCTGGTGCTCGAATACATCCCCGGACGCGACCTGCGCGCGCTACTGATTGAACGGGGGAGAGCATTTTCGGCGTCCGAGGCGGTGGAGACAATCGAGGGCACGCTCCAGGCGCTGGCCTATGCCCACAATCAGGGCATCATCCACCGCGACATCAAGCCCGAAAATGTTATGCTCACCCCGGATGGCGCGATCAAGGTGACTGATTTCGGCCTGGCCCTGGCGCGGGGCGAAGCCCGGCTCACTCAGGAGGGGATGGTGGTAGGCACCATCCTCTATCTGCCGCCGGAGGTGATCGCCGGACAGCCTGCCGATCACCGCTCCGATCTCTATGCCGTGGGTGCAGTGTTCTACGAGCTGCTGACCGGACGGCCGCCCTTTGCCAGCGGCGATCCAATGCAAGTCTTTTCCCAGATTCTCAACACCCCGGCCACACCGCCCCGTGCGCTCGATCCAACCATCCCTGTCGATTTGGAACACATCGTCCTCAGATTGCTGGACAAAGACCCCGCCAAACGATACACCTCCGCTCAAGATGTGCTGGCTGCGTTGCCTTCGCTGGCCGAGATCGCGCCATTGGGTGCAACGCTCGTAAGCAAAGCCGATGCGGAACGATCCTCACTATCGTTGTTGGAGCGCATCGTCCGCAGTTCCTCGACCGTACATCCCAAGCAGAAAGCCGTTTCCCCACCCGATCCCGACGAAGAATCGCTGCTGGCGCTCTCGACCACGCCGCCGCCGGATATGGCGGCCGATCTGCTCGTCTATGCCGCCTTTGAAGATACCGCCGCCGCGGTAGAGGCCGAGCGCCGCCGCCTGGCCGGGCTGCTGCAAGGCACGGTCATCGACGCGCTGAACTTGCTGCTCTCCCAGTCCAATGCCTACGAGCAAACATTGGGCGCCAACCCGATGGCGCGAATGGCCGTCTCGGTGCTGACCAGCCTGGCGCGGCAGGCGATGCAGAGCGCGCGTGACCTGGAGGCCAACCTGCACCCCACGCTGCTCGACACGCTGGGGCTGGAACCGGCGTTGGAGTCGCTGTCCAATCAAATCATGCGCGCTTACGGCCTGCAAATCACCCTGGCGCTGGAACGGATGCGCGAGCGGCCGCCTGTCCAGATCGAGCTGGCCCTCTTTCGCGCTGCGCAGGATGCGCTCGACCGGGCCGTTCGCCACGCGCACGCTTCCCAGGTTGCCATCCGCCTGGAACGGCGCGAGCAATGGCTGGTCTTTAGCTTGAGCGACAATGGGATCATCCCACCCGACGAGCTGGCTGCCGGAAAAGGGCCGCTGCACGCCGCACGCCGGCGCATCGAGCAGTTGAGCGGCGCGGTTGAAACCGGCCTCGGCCCCGGCGGCGGGCTTGAATGGACGGTCCGCTTTCTCCTTGACGCACCGATCGAACTGACGCCCCGCGAGATGGAGATCGTCGAACTGCTCGTCGAAGGGTTGAGCAACAAAGAGATCGCCCGCATCCTGTCGATCAGTCCCCGCACGGTCAATTTTCACCTCGATAACATCTATTCCAAACTGGGCGTCAATTCGCGCACCGAAGCGGCCATCTATGCCCTGCGCCACGGCTGGGTCAAGCGCCCGGCAGAATTGTAGGGACGAGGCATCCCAGGACGGAGCCTGTTTGACCGACCTCGTTCTTCCGAACGAGCATCCCGGTCAACAAGCCATCGCTGAGGGATGCCTCGCCCCTCCTGGTTATTTGACCAGGATCACCCAGGTCGTTTGCCCATTCTGGAAATCCGCGCCATTTGGTACAATAGTAAGTGGAAATGGGTTTACATTTGAGCGGCTGCCCGCGAACAACGTGCCAGCAGGGACGCCGCTCACAACTGAGGAGGGTAAAATGAGCGAATCGAGATCGGATTGGGGACCGCTGGAGCCCCTGATTGCCAACCCCGAAATCATCGAGATCATGGTCAACGGGCCGCACGCAGTTTTTATCGAGCGCGAAGGCCAGCTTGTTAAAACCGACGTGACGTTCAAGAGCGACGAGCAATTGTTGAGCGTCATCCAGCGTATGGTCGAGCCATTGGGCTGCCGGGTCGATGAAGCGACGCCGATGGTCGATGCCCGGCTTGCTGACGGCATACGGATCAATGCGATCATCCCACCGGTTGCCGTAACCGGGCCGGCGCTGACCATCCGCAAGTTTGTCAGGACGCCGCTGACCCTCGAAAAGATGCTCGAATATGGGGTGTTGAGCGAGGATATGGCCGCGTTTTTGCGCACCTGCGTCGCCGGACGGCTCAACATCGTCCTGGCTGGCGGGGCCGGATCGGGCAAAACCACCTTTTTGAGCCGCGTGGTCGACATGATCCCGGAGGGAGAGCGGATCGTCCTCATTCAGGACGCCGACGAAATCCAGACCGATCGAAAACGCGTGGTCAAGCTGGAAAGCCGCCCGCCCAACATCGCGGGCAAGGGCGGGATCACACTCCGCGATCTGATCGCCAACAGCCGCAACATGCGCCCCGATCGGGTCATCGTCGGCGAGGTGCGCAGCGAAGAGGCACAGGAAATCCTGGATATGATGAACACCGGCCACGACGGATCGATCTTGACGCTTCACGCGGCCAACGCGCGCGACGTGTTGGGACGGCTGGAAATGATGATGCTGTTGGCTAACCCGTCGCTGCCGGTGCGCGCGATCCGCGAACAGATCGCCTCGGCGCTCAGCCTGATCGTCTGTATGGAGCGGGTGCGCGACGGCACGCGCAAAGTGATGAACATGACCGAAGTGCTGGGCATGGAAGGCGACGTGATCGTGCTGCAAGAGCTGTTCGCCTTTCGGGAGACCGGCTTGAGCGAAGGGCGGGTGCAGGGCTATCACACTGCCACTGGCATCATTCCCAGGTTCTTTAGCCGCTTCCGAGAGATGAGCATCGATCTGCCCGTCGAACTCTTTGCGCCCAGATCGTCCGGTTCAGCGGAACCAGGAGCAAGACAATGAACGATAAAATGATCGATCTAGATATCAGACTGTTGAATCGCGTGCTGGCCCAGCTATACCTCGATTTGATTTCCGCCGACGTACACATCGGCGAGGCGCTGGCCCGGCTTGACGCACAGCTCAGCATCGAGCGTCCTTCGGCGGCAACGCTGCACCAGGCCGCTCACAAGGTGGTCGCATCTGGCGGATTGTTCGACGGCGAAATGCGTTCCCGCGTACTCGAAAGTGTGGTCGTCTACTGCCAGCAGGCGTTCGACAACCCCGCCGAGGAACAGCAGGCGCGCATCGCCAAGCTGCTCCAGACGGCAGATTTGCCGTCTGAGCGGCAGGCGCAGTTAGCCGCTTTCATCTACCGCAACCTGTTCGGCTGGGGGCCGCTCGCCCCACTGCTGGACGACAACGCTGTGACCGAAATCCTGGTCGATGGGCCGGATACCATCTATGTCGAAAAGCGGGGTCAGCTTGAGGATGTTTCCGATCATTTTCTGGACGTCGCGCAGTTGATGGATTGCATCCGCCGCATCTTTGCCTCCACCGGCATCCGCGTGGACGCCGCAAACCCCATCGCCGACAACCGCCTGCCGGATGGCTCCCGCGCCAATATCGTCCTTCCGCCGGTCGCCTTGAACGGCCCCGCGCTGACGATCCGCAAATTCTCGATGACCCCGCTCACGGTCGAGGATTTGCTCCGTTTCGGTTCGTGGGATCAGGACATGGTCGAGTTTATCCGCGCCTGCGTCATTGCCCGCTGTAACATTGTCGTCGCCGGCGGCACAGCGTCGGGCAAAACGACGTTGCTCAACATCGTCACCGGCATGATCCCCGCTGACGAGCGTGTGATTGCCGTCGAGCGCAGAATGGAGATGCAGCCGCGCCATCCGGAGCACTTGATTCGTCTGGAATCCCGCCCCCCGAACAGTGAGGGGCAAGGTGAGGTGACGATGCGCGACCTGTTGTTGAACGCGCTGCGCATGCGCCCCGACCGGATCATCCTGGGCGAGAGCCAGGGATCGGGCATCTTGGAGATGCTGCGCGCGATGAACACCGGCCACGACGGGGGCATGCTCAACCTTCACGCCACCAGCCCGCGTGACGCACTGGCACGCCTGGAGATGATGGCAATGATAGACAACCCTTCGCTGCCGCTGATGAACGTCCGTCACGAACTCGCCTCGGCGATCGACCTGATTCTATGTCAGCAGCAGTTGACCGATGGCACGCGCAAGCTGGTCAATGTGACCCAGGTGGCAGGGATGCAGGGCAACACGATTGTCCTGCAAAATATCTTTGAATATTACCAGACGGGGATGGTTGAAGGGCGAGTGGTCGGATACCACACGGCAACTGGCGTCGTGCCCAGGTTTCTCACCCATTTTCGCGACGCAGGCCTTGACCTGCCGATGCGGATGTTTACGCCCAAACAGAACGCGGCCGGCGCAGGTTAAGCAAGTACCTGTCAAGTATCATTTTGTTCCCCCTTCCCTTCGGGAAGGGGATGCAGCGTAGCGCGTTGCCGGGGATGGGCGATCATCCCAGACAAGCCACAGCCCTTGTCGGTTTGAGGCAAAGCTTCGTTAGGTAGTTACGAAAGGAAAACACAGGTATGGCGCACTCTGACAAGCCCATGCAGGGCAAGACCTGCCTGGTAACGGGCGCCGCTTCGGGCATCGGCGCGATAACGGCCCGGGCGCTGGCGCAACAAGGTGCTGCGGTGATCCTCGTGGACCGCGACTCGGAAAAGGGCGCGGTCACAGTCAACCAAATCAGGCAGCAGACGGGTAGTCCCATAGTCGAATTCATATGTGCAGATCTCTCAGCGCAGGTAGAGATTCGCCAACTGGCGCAGCAGTTCAAGAGCCACTATCAGCGCCTGGATGTACTGGTGAACAATGCCGGAGCCATGTTTGATCAGCGGCAGGAAAGCGTCGACGGGATCGAGATGACGTTCGCCCTCAACTATCTGGGTTATTTTTTGTTGACCAACTTGCTGCTCGACACGATCCTGTCCAGTGCCCCGGCCCGGATCATCAACACCTCATCTCGCTCGCACGCCAGAGCGCAGATCAATTTCGATGACCTGTCAAGCCGGATGAATTACCAGGGCCTGCAAGCGTACGCGCACTCCAAGCTCGCCATCGTGCTGTTCACCTACGAGCTGGCGCGGCGGCTGGAGGGCACAGGTGTCACGGTGAATGCGCTGCATCCGGGCGTGGTGGCGACCCACTTTGCCATGAACAGCGGTGGGGTTGTGGGTCTGCTTGTGCGCCTATTTCGCTTCGCCTTTCTCAGCCCGGAACAGGGCGCGCAGACCGGCATTTACCTGGCGACCTCATCGGAGGTAGAGGGAATCACGGGGAAATACTTTGTCAAGCGCCGGGCCGTTCCGTCGGCTCCGGCCTCCTATGACACGATTGCTGCCGCCCGTTTGTGGCAGGCGAGTGCGGCTTGTACTGGCCTCGCAGAAAGCCAGATTCATCCGACGCAGCACTGACTATAACGCAAGACATCGTTATTAGTCAAGTTATTTGATCATCGATCACAAGCCAGGTACGTATCCAGATCGACCGGCGGATAGCTGACCCGCAAAAATTCGGCGCGCTCTGCCACGGTGCGCTCGCGCCCGGCGTGATCGATCCAGGGGATGGTCGCATCCAGGCCGAGTTTGGCCGTGCGCGTTTTTTCGCCCGGCACGTGTCTCGCCGACGGATCGAGCGAGCTGCTGGGCTGATCGGTGAGGATGAAAAGGTCGCGGTCGGCCTGGAAACGGGTGGCGACCGCCCATTCGACTTGGGCCGGGTCAAAGGGATCGACGTCAATGTCCACGATGATGACGTGCTTCATCGATAAGTGCCCTTCAAACGCGGCAATGATCGCCCGCGCGCCGTCATCGGCGTGCTGCTTGTCGATCTGCACCACACCGTGCAGCCAGCTCATCCCCCCCACGGTCAGGCAGACGTTGGCACACTCGCACACCCGGTTGACGGCGGCATAAATGGTCGGCTCGCGGGGCATGCCCATCAGCAGTTTGTGCTCGGCCAGGCCGGGCAACAGGGCGTGATAATACGCATTTTTTCGATGCGTGATGCAATCGATCTCGACGATCGGCTGCAAGCGTACAATGTCATAGGTCTCGGTCAGGTCGATAAACGGCCCCTCGCGGGTCAGATCGTGGGTCAGGCGGCCTTCCAGCACCCACTCGGCCTCGGCAGGCACCAGCAGATCGTTGCTGCGGCAACGGATCAGCGGCGTGGGAGCCAGCGCGGCGGCAATGTGCAACTCGTTGACTCCCTTGGCCGGCGACATGGCCGAGGCAAGCAGGATGTGCAGCGGCAGACCGATGCAGATCGCCACCGGCAGGTCCTGCTCGCTGTTTTTCCAGGCCGTATGCGTGCCCCGCCCTTCGACGAGCCGCGCGGCAAAGTGCCGTTCGTCCAGCTTCATCAGGCGGTGAATGGCCATATTGACGCCGTGGACGGGATCGCGGGTGATCAACGCGCCGCTGGTGACGTAGGGCCCGCCGTCCTCCTCTTTGTGGAACAAAAGGGGCAGTTGGCCGAGATTGATCTGGGGCTCGATCGCCTGCTGGCAGGGCGCGCGGCCAATCACCTCCGGCTCAACCGGATTATCCAGTGCCCGTGCCAGCTCAAAGAGCAGGCGATCCGGGGCCACGTCGAGGGCCAGCCCCAGGTATTCGCGCCGCGCGCAGAGATTGGCCGCCACAGGCGCGT
Organism: Anaerolineae bacterium; assembly: GCA_016931365.1. Next base: position 70 of record JAFGEY010000459.1, on the reverse strand, counting down.
CGTAGCCTTTGACCTTGTTGAACAGGATCGCCCGCTCGCCCAGCGCGCGGATCACCCGCGCCATCTCGAT
>JAFGEY010000458.1 GCA_016931365.1 Anaerolineae bacterium | reverse complement strand
TCTCGAACCTATCCCAGCCCAAGGGGTGGTTTCTTAGTAGTCTGGGGGCGAGTTTCAGGAGTCGAGGCTTCAGCCGATCGTCCAGAATCATAGAATATTCCAGACAGACTAAAGCCTGGACTCCGGCGGCCAAAAGCTGTGGGGACGCTCGCACGTTTCCCCCAAAAAGAAATACGCCCAATTGGCGAGCGAGAAAGGCTCTATCTCAACGACCAGTCTGGTTCGGCGGCTGCGTCAAACAATTTCACCGGCCCGATGGCGGTGAGCACATAGAGATTGCCGCTGTTGCTGAACGCCCACTGCCCGCCGCCGGGCGCGTGGCTGGGGCTGCGATCGTCGCCCGCGCCGGTAGAGTGCCCGGTCCAGCCGCCGCCGTCAACGAGCACGGAATAGATATTGTAATCGCTGCCGTAAGGCGTGCCAGCGGCGGCAAAATAAATGCGCGTGCCAAACCATTCCACGTCGGCAAAGGTGCCGGAAACGGCGCTGATCTTGGTCGGATTGGCCCCGTTCGAGCCGTCGGCGCTGATCGTCCACAGACCACCCTGCCCGAGCTGCACCCCGGCAAAGGCGATCTGCTGCCCGTTGGGCGACCAGGCCGGGTACGCCTCGTCAATGTTGTTGTTGGTCAGCCGGGTCGGTGTGCCGCCCGACGCTGCGACCACATACACCTCGCGCGTGTTGTCCCGCTCCGAGATAAACACGATGCGGCTACCATCGGGCGACCAATCCGGGTACAGATCGTTGGCCGCGTGCGAGGTGATCGCCCCCGCGCCGCTGCCGTCGGCGTTCATGACCCAGATTTCATTGTTGCCGGTTGCGTTGGACACATAGGCGATACGCTGCCCGTTGGGCGACCAGGCCGGGTCGCTTTCGACCGCGCCATTAAAGGTGAGCCGTTTGACGTCGCTGCCGTCGGGCGCGCAGGTGAAAATCTCGTTGCGCTGCACAAAAACGATCCGCCCGCCGCTCGTTGCTGCCTGCGCCTGCGTGGGCGCGGTCGTCGGCGTGGGCGCGACAACAGCCGTGCTTGTCTCTTGCGGGGTGGGCGTGGACACGGCTGTCGCTGTGCTGGTCGGTGTTGCGGTAGGCAGCGGCGTCGGCGATGGGGTGTTCGTCGTCGTCGGAGTGGGGGTGGGCGTCGGCTGCGCGGTCATGGTTTGAATGGCGGCCAGGGTAGCTCGTTGCGCGGCCTCGACGGTGGCCGTCTGCGCCGCCGCCTGGGTGGTCAGTGCGGCGCGGGACTGGGCGGTTTGTGTGGCGGCGATGGCTTCCAAATGCGCCTGCTGCGCGGTTGCCGTCACCCGGAGTGCGGGGTCCTGCTCCATTTGGGCCAGTGCTTCAGCTGCCGCGCGGCGCGTGGCCAACGCCTGCACTTCGACGGTGCGCGTCAGCGCTTCTTGTTCTGAAATGGGGCGGTTCAAAATCCAGAGCCCGCTCAATGCCGCGATCAACAAGATGACAACGACAATAGCCATACCTGCCCACCGCCCCCGCCGCTGGATCGGTGCGGCGACTGTTTGCTGCCACTCGCGCACTGCCTCACCGACCTGTTCTTTGACCCAGACGATGGGCGCGTGCTGTTTCAGCCAGCGGCGCATCAAATCGACACGGAAGCGATAAGGAGAACTGTTATTGATCACATCTCGCAGGTTGAGGTCTTGCAGCGCGTGGGCCAACTCGCCGGCCGGCATGTGAATTTCGTACTCGGCCAGACGCTGTTCGAGCGTGTCTTGAGGCGCACTGCCGCCTTCCTCGTCGATCAGGTCTTTGAGTGTGGACAGAACCACCTTTTCGGCCGGCGTGCTGTCGTCCCAGGTGTATTGCAGGTTGGCCGATCCCGCCTCGATGACCTGTGGCAGTATCGCTTCAACGTCGCCGTCAGCGGCGAGGAGGAACTGCTGCTGCTGCCAGCGGTTGAAAATGGCGTGGCAGATCAACTGGGTGAAATAGGGGTGCCCGGAGGTAATGCGGACAATGCGCTCGATCGCCGCGGGCAGATAGCCGTAATGCTCGCGCACCGGTTCGGTAATCAACGCGGCGGCGGCGCGGTGGTCGAGAAAGCTAATCTCTTTATATAAAGCGACGCGAAAGAGGGTGGCAAACTCGGCCTGAATCTGCTCCAGCTTTTCGCCAATGGTAAAGAGAAAGGCCAAAAAGGCGTGGTGCTGGATCAGGCTGGAGAGATAGCGAAAGACATCGGTCTCCAGAGCGCCCAGGCGCACCTTGTCGTAGAGCAGCACCGACTCGTCAAACATCAGCAATAATCGCCGTTCATTGCCGATTGCCGTCTGCACCTGGGGCAAAAAGACGTTTTGAAACTCGTTGCGCGCATCGGCCTGGAAATCCTGGCGGTTGGGACGGGGCAGCGAAATCCCGTGCGGGCGACGCAGGGCGCGCTGGATGGTGTAGGCCAGTTCCCACAAAAAGCCGCTCATCCCTTCGAGGGCCATCCCCTGGATGTCGACCAGGATCGGGATGTAGGTGGAGTCGATGTGGCGGTGCATCTGGTAGAGCACCGAGGTCTTGCCGGTGCGCCGCTGCCCGTGCAGGACGAGGATGTTGTCCTGGTGGCGTCCGATCAGGTTGGCGCGCACGAACTCGAACACATCCTCGCGCCCGTAAAACATCGCCTCGCCACTGACGGGGTTCCCGGCGATATAGGGGTTGATTTCCGGTGCGGATTGAATATTTTCGGTCATATCAATCTCTAGGGCAGCCAGCCGACGATCGCCGCGTAGGGCGCCAGCAGGTAGCGGTTGCCGCCGTTCAGGTCGGAAACGTAAATGCCGTCCATCGTGTTCATCAGCAGCTTGCGCCGGTCGTACGACCAGACCGGGCCAAAGGGTGCGCCGAGCACCTGGTTGATCGTGTAATTCAGCGTGCCGCCGTTGACGTTTTGCAGGATCAACTGCGCGCCGCCCGTGCCGCCGAGCTGGTTGCAGTCATAGATGGCTACCCACTGGCTGTCGGGCGACCAGCGAATCGAGCGCCAGTTTTTGTCTTCGCCGGGCAGGGTCAGCAGGTAGCGGTCGCCGCTGCCGTCGGCGTTGATGAGGTTAAAATCCCAGAACCAGTGCTTTTTGACCTCGCTGCCGACCGTTTCCTCGTCATAGCGCAGGGTGGCATAAACGATCTTGTTCCCATCCGGCGACCAGTGCACATCCATCAGGCGCTCGGCAAACTTTTCGACCACGTAGCGTTCGCCGCCGCCGGTGGCGCGGACCGCATAGATAACCCACTTTTTCGGCTCCTGCTCGGTCGAGATGGCGATCTCGGTGCT
>JAFGEY010000457.1 GCA_016931365.1 Anaerolineae bacterium | reverse complement strand
GACATTTCGACCGGATAGCCCTTGACCGAACCCACGTCGCCGACGGTCATCTCGATCTCGCCGACGTACCGGTTGATCATTCGGCTGGGGCGGCCGATGTTTTGCCGGTAATACACATCGACGGCCTGCTGTCCAAAAAAGACCTCTTGCTCGCGAGTGACGTACATTGTCGAGCGCATCACTCCAGGATCGCGGCTGAACGAATCCAGTGCAAACAGGCGCACGCGCTGCCCGTCGAACCGGGCCGCGCCGGAATGGGTGGTACCAAAGTCGAGGCCAATACGCATCATCGACTCCTGTTTTACGATCAGACCAAGGGTTTGCTTTCGAAAGGTTCTTTTTTACGAGGGAAAGAGAATGCCCCACAGCAGGTTGACCAGCATGTGGGTGATCGCCGCGGCAGTGACCTTGCGCGTGTGCATCCACACATAGCCGTAGGCCAGCCCGGCGAGCGATGCCATCAGTACGTAACCCCAGTTCGGCGCCGCAAAGCCCCTGGTCGCGTTGTTGAGATGGGCCAAGCCAAAGATCGGTGCGGCGATCAAGAGCGCGATCCAGTTCGATTTGAGGCGTTGGCGCAGCATGTTCTGGATCGCCCCACGAAACAGGACTTCTTCCGGCAGGGCGACGAGCAGATACCCGCTGATGATGCCAATTACCACGTCGGTGAAATTAGGCAGCGCCGGCCGGAAGCGCAAAAAGCCGATTGCCAGTCCTGTTGGAATGCCGGCAGCCATAAAAAGGCCCAGGCCCAGCAGGGCGATTCTCAGGTCACGCCACCGCCAGCGGAAGGAAAAGCCGATCTCCTTGAGAGGCCGGTAGATCAGGAACAGGTACAGCATCAGCAGGATGGCAGTGAGCATGTCCACCGGCAGGCCGACGCCGGGCAGGAGCAGCGCATCGACCTGGGGCAGCAGTCGCACGCCGGCCAGTCGGGCACCGAAGCCCGCGCCGGGCGCGATCAGGTCGGCAAACAGGATGAACAACGACGGTTCGATGGATACCCACAGGCAGAGCACGACCAAAATGTGCCACAGGTCAAATGGCCTGGCGTCGGGGCGGCGCAGCCGCAGCAGGATCACCGGCAGGGCGAGGAAAACGACCATCTGCACCAGCCCAGCGACGGACGGCTGGAAACCGACTGCCAGCAGGTAGGGCAGCAGGAGCAAAAACACCATCCAATCGCCCAGGCGGGCCTGCGCGCGCCTGAGCCAATCGCACCAGCTCTCCCAGGCAAAGGCGAGGTAGAGGAACAACATTAACCAGGCGGCGACCATATTCATCGGTTCCAGCCTCCAAGATAACTGTTCGGCCCACCTTCCCGGAAGTTACAGAACTTCCGGGAAGGTGGGCAGTTGCCCTGAAAAAACATCAATGCTGTGGCATAAAGATTTCGCGCCGCACGGGATCGGAATACCCTTCGATCTCTTGTGGGGCGAGATAAATCCGGCTTGCCAGCGCCGCCTCGACGATGCGCCGGTTGAACACGCCGACGTGCTCGTTGTCCAAAAAGTCTTGTACCGGCATCCACAAGCACTCGGCGATCTCGTCCGGCTGAGCGGCGATTTGAGCGTTCAGCGGCAACAGGCGGCAGATGAAATAAATGTCCGATTTGCCATAACGGTAGCCGTGCCAGTGCCGGAAGCAGATCAGCGACTCGAAGCGGGTCTGAATGCCCGTCTCTTCAAACACCTCGCGGATCACGGCATCGACCAAGTGCTCGCCGGGTTGCAGCGCGCCGCCAGGCAGCTTGTAATACTTGCGCCCGTTCTGGTGATGCGCTTTTTCCCACACCACCAGCAGTTCATGCCGCTCGTTGATCACCACGCCGCCCGCGCCGATGTAATGAGTGGCATAGGGAGGGATATACGCATCCGGCTGGAGCGGATGAGCGAGCAGCAAATAGTCAGTGCCGCTGTGATGAAAGCGCAAGCCCGCTTCGACGGCGGCCGGGATCAGGGCCGACCGCGCAATGGGCACTTGCAGCCACACCACTTGGTGGCCCTCCCCTCGCCAAACGTCCAGAGAATACAGCAGCCGCTCGCGAAATTCGTCGGTGGTGGCCGGCAACTGCTGCGGATCAATCACTACGCCGTCAAAGTCATTGGTTGTCGATACAAGTATGTCCACAAAACTCGCTCTTTTTCAGGCAAAGACGTCCGGTTTGAATCCGGCCGCAAAGGGGGCGGGGCGCTCGACGCGACTCTGTACCTGGATATGCCTGTTCTCGCGCGATGCGTCGTGGATGGCGTGCATCACGTCGTGGACGTGATACATCAATTCCCCGCCGGCGCGCATTGGGCGGCCGTTGCGGATGGCATAGGCCATGTCGGCGACGCCAAGACCGCGGTTGCGATCGTTGTAATAGTGGGTCAATGCCACCTCGCGTTGTTCGCCGCCCCTTCGTTCGATCAGCACCGGCCCGCCGAACATATTGGGATCGTTGCAGGTGAGGATGCCTTCCGAACCGTAAATTTCCAGGCGCGGCTTGTAGTGCAGCACCTCGCATGTTGTCGTCACCACGCCAACCGTGCCGTTTTCAAAGTCGAGCACGCCGGAAACGACCGTCGGCGTGTCGACGGTGAATTCCTTGCCAAAGTCCGGGCTGGATGTGTCGGGGTTGAATTTGGTCGGGAAAGGTATCCGCGTCGAGCCGGTAGCGCGAGTGACCGGGCCAAGCAGGGCGACCATGGCGGTGATAAAATACGGCCCCATGTCGAACATCGGCCCCACGCCGACCTTGTGGTAGCGTTCGACGTGTACCCCCATCGCGATCAGCGCCTGAGCGGAGAGTGGTTTGCCGATCCAGCCCTCGTCGATCAGTTTGCGGCAGGTTTGTAGCCCCGCGCCCAGGAATGTGTCCGGCGCGCCGCCGATGAGCAGCCCTTTGCTGCGGGCGAAATCGACCAGATGCTTGCCTTCTTCGCGGGTGACAGCCAGCGGCTTTTCGGTGTAGACGTGTTTGCCGGCGGTCAGCCCGGCCAGACTGATCTCATAGTGTGCGGCAGGGATGGTGAGGTTGACAATGATCTCGATTTCGGGATCGAGCAATATCTCGTCGACGGTGCACACACGCTCGATGCCAAACTCTTGCGCCCGGCTCTGCGCGGCTTCATACACCAGGTCGGCGCAGGCAGCGACCTCCAGGCAAAAAGAAAAGCGGCGAACCAGATTTTCCAGGTATTGCCCGCTGATGCGACCGCATCCGATTACACCAACCTTGACTCGCTCCATCATTTATGCTCCTTCATCAAGCTGCCCGGCGCAGTGAGTCATCTAACTGCGTCGGGCATACTGTGGCCTCGAAATCGTTTGACGTCGAGGTCAGGCTAACTCACGATAAGAAGACTCATCCCACCAGGGCAATGTAAAGCTGAAGCAAGATCCCTGTCCCAACTGGCTTTGAACCGAGATCTCGCCGCCTTGCAATTCGACAAACTTTTTGGCGGTGTACAACCCTAACCCGGCTCCGTACACTTGTTGTGTATCGCTTCCGTCGCCGCGATAGAACCGCGTGAACAGATGCTCTTGTTGTTCGGGAGAAATGCCCACGCCCTGATCGATCACGCGGATGGTGGCATTTTGAGGCGCAATACTCACTTGCACCACGATAGGTGTGTTTTGGGCGGAGTACTTGACCGCATTGTCGAGCAGCTTGTCGAGCACGGTTGCGATCTTGATTCTATCGCCCCGGACAGGGGCAAGCTGATCCGGCAGTTTGAGCACCAATCTGCGCTCAGGATGTGCCATCTCGAATACGGCCAGTTGACCCTGCAGAACCTCATCCAGGGGCACTGGCTGGTTTTTGACTGACCCTTTGCCCGACTCGAGTTCGACGATATCGATGATATTCTGGACGAATTTGGCGAGCAGGTCGCATTTGGCCTGCACCTCTTCAACCATCCCAGCTTTTAGCTCATCATCCAGCCCCGGATCGGCCAGCAGTTCGGCAGAGGCCATAATGATCGTCAGGGGAGAGCGGAGTTGGTGCGAGACCATCGAGATAAATTCGCCTTTGCTGCGTTCCAGCATCCGTTCAGAAGAAATGTCACGAAAAACTGAAACTGCGCCACTGACTTGCCCCGTATGATCGGCCAAAGGCGCTACGCTGAGTGCGACTATCACCTGACGCCCGTCGCGATGCCGGATGATGTGTTCTACGCCGCTGATCAGGGTCGCTTTATCGGACTGGAGTGCTGTGAGCAGTGGGCAACCTTTATTGGGTTCGCACAAGGATGAACGATCTTGATCGCACAGGATGTCATTGCAATAACGCCCCAAGACTTCGTCTTCGCTCCATCCTGTAATGCGTTCGGCGGCCCGATTCCAACTCTGAATGCGCGTCTGGCAATCGATGGTAAACACGCCGTCGGCCATACTGTTGAGCACCGTTTCGATTTTGCGCTGTCCTTCGACGACGTCGTTCCACAACTGCGCATTTTCGAGCGCGACCAGAACGTAATCGGCAAGGCTGCTTGCAAATCTGAGGCTGTTGTTGTCGAACGCGTACGGTTGTGAGCTATGCAGGCAAATTAGGCCAACAGTCTTTTTCTGCCTGACGATGGGAACGATCAGGGCCGAAGCCGTCCTGGCAGGAATGCCCGGCCATCCGGCGTTGGTAGACACATCGGGCAGCAATACGGGCTGTTTCGTCTTGATCGCGCGTTCGATGACCCCTTTGCCCCATTGTGACGCTGGCGTTTGACGGATGAATTCGGTCAGGTATCCTCGTGACACCCATCGCGCGTCGTCGTTGTTGAACAAGCCAATCATTCCGGCTTCAGCGTCGACGGTACGGACGAGATGATCCAGCACCAGACCGACGACGCGATCGACACCAGGTGTGCTGTTGAATTCGCGGTTCAGGTCGTGAATCGCGTTCAGTTCGCGCATTCGCCGGTCGAGGGTATCGCGGATCTGGTCAAAGAGTTGAGCGTTTTCAATGGCAATAGCAGCGTAATCGGCCAGCGAAGACGCAAGCTCTACATCGGCCAGGGTAAAGAATTCGGATCGTAGTTTATTGGCCAATCCCAGGACGCCGATGATGTGATCGTTGGTGCGCAATGGCACGTTGATCATCGAGTGAACCAGGTAGCCGGTTTTGACTCTAAACTGCTGTTGATCTTCGAGTGGGTTGGAGAGCACCGGCTTACCGGTCTGGAGCACGTGTCCAGCCATCGAGTCGTCAACGCGCACGCGCAGCGTCCGAGCGACCTGATCATCAAGGTTTTTTTCGGCGCGCAGATACAATTCGTTGCTTGCATCATCGAGCAAGAGCAGGTATCCTTCTTCGGCCTGCGTGACCTGCACTGCCGATTCGACGATCAGGTTGAGCACTTTGTCCGAACTTGTCCCGTGCAATGAGCCAAGTCGTTTGACCCAGGTTTGCAAATCGTCCCAGGCGTGATCGCGGTTGCGCTGGGTGCGTTTATTGCCCAGACCTTTCTGGATCGCTTTGAGCATTTGGTCAATGCTGAATGGTTTGGTGATATAGTCGCACGCGCCCAGGCGCAGTGCTTCAATGATCACCGACTCGGTGCCAAAGGCGGTCATCAAAATGACCGGCGTGTCGATCATCTGTTCGCGTAGTTCGCGCAGGACTTCCAACCCGGATTTTTTGGGCATTTTTTGATCGAGGACGATCAGATCGGGATGCTGATCTCTCACCATTTGCAACCCGTGCTCGCCGTCGCGAGCGATCAATGGCACGTAATGGTTGGGTCGCAACAAGTATTCAGCCAGGAGTTCAACGCTCTCTGCCTTGTCGTCTATGACCAGTATTTTTTCTCCGGCCAAGGCACCTACTCCCTTTTCCCCCATATCGGCGGTACTGTCGATATTTCAAGTTCGGCGATGCGCTTATTTACCCTCAAACCGATAGCCCACACCCCATTCGGTAAGGATGTATTCGGGATTGCTGGGGTCTTTTTCGATCTTTTGACGCAGATAACGAATGTATAATTTCAAATATTGCGTTGATTCGACAAATTCATCACCCCACACTTGTGCCAGCAGCAGTTCACGTGGCAAGACGCGTCCTTCATTGCGGACCAGGCACAGCAGCAGGTCATATTCAGTCGGTGTGAGGCTGATCTGCTCGCCACGGACGATAACTTCGCGGCGGGAAAAGTTGATCATCAGTTCACCGTCGGCATAAGCACCGGTTTCATCCACTTCGGGTTTGCCTTTGGAACGTCGGAGCACGGCTTTGAGACGTGCCAAAAGTTCGCCAACACGAAATGGTTTGACGATATAGTCGTCGGCGCCCCTCTCCAACCCACCGACAATGTCCTCTTCGGTGCCTTTGGCTGTAAGCATAACGATGGGCACATCGGAAACCTCGCGCAGTCGCTCGCAAGTCACCAAGCCGTCCATTCCGGGCATCATCACGTCCAGAATGATCATGTCTGGATGTGCCTGGTAGGCCAGCTTGAGGCCATCTTGACCCGAATTAGCCACCGACACTTCAAAGCCGTTGCGGCTTAAAAATATCTGGAGCAAGTGGGTCAATTTATCATCGTCATCAATCACCAAAATCCGCTGTTTACTCATTACCCTCTCCAAGGTGCAAAAACGTGCTACTCACGTTTGTCAATGGCTTGAATCACATCAAAAGGGTCGGACACAATGACGCTGGAACCATACAACTCCATACAACCAATGTCAACAGTGCGCGCTTGAAGCTTGCCGCGATCCACGAGCCTTACGATAGCCGGGAATTCGTCCCAATCTTCTATCGCAGCATCAATCGGCCGCTGGTACAAGGCCATATTAAAACTTGATACTCCCAGCACATCGACATAGCTGCGCAACACTTGGCCGATTGCGTTTTTGAAATCGTCGCTCTGAACCCAGCGCGTGGGTGAAATGAGCAGAACCTCTCGCTCTTTGACCGGGGTCAGGTAGGCCAGCACGCGGGTTTCGCCCAGGCGGATGCCCAAGCCCAAGTCCTCGTGAATGCGGTAGAGATCGTCAAAATAGTTGCTGCTATGAGCCAGTCGATAGAGCAATGCTTGCCTGCGCCAGTGTTCGACGCGCGCATAGTGCATACCTCGTCCCAGGACGATTTGCATGTGGCCGTGAACCACCGATGCGCCGCCTTTCCACAGGCAGTTCCACATCAGGAAAAAGTATTTGGCGTCATTGTCCGCGTTGTGAGCCCGTTTAGCCCAACGTAGCGCTGTATCAATATAGTCGTGGATGCGATCGGTGGTGATTTGGAGCGGATTGTGCTCGTCAAAGATTACAAGGCTGTGATAACCGTCATATTTGGCAATGTTGCTCGCCGTGATGCAGTATTTGCCGCGCACGCGTCCCGAGTCTCCATCGCCAAGGATGTCTTCTGGTGTAAGGGTTTCTGGATGGCAAAACGGATCACCCCGCGTTTGCTCAATTGCTTGGTGAACGTCTTCTTTAGGTGTCAGATCGAGCGGGCGCATACCACGCAACGGGTTAAAGAGTGCCCCGTCGAGTGTGATCAGATTGGTCAATTTGACCACCTGCTGAGTTTGTACAGTTTCGACATTGCCGAACCGTTGTTCGACCCACTCGCGCATCGTAGGGGGAACAATCAGTTTGCCAGTCGATACTTGAAGGTAAAAGATGCGCTCAAATATCGTCCGTTCATCAGTTGGCAGCGCTTCGACCAACGCGTGCAGATTCCGGATCCGTTTTGTAAGGGCAGTCACACCGTCCTCTGGAATTACTTTTGATCCATCTACGATAGCCATTGCACAGATCATAACATGCCTTTGGTCAAAAAGCAAACCTTTGACTAATTCGGTCTCCCGTGTTATGATATGCGCTGTTTCGGGCATTCTGTCGAGCATAGGCTGACAGTGTCCTGGTTGGCTCGACGATAGATAGAGAGGTTGCGCGATGGGCAAAAATGCATATATCGATCTCTTGGTCCACGCAACGCATGAGGCAGGCGTCAAAGTGGGGGGGATCGGCGCAGTCCTCGATGGATTGTTGAGCGCGCATGCCTACACTGAACATGTGTCACGCACAGTCCTCGTTGGCCCGATGGACACCCAAAATCCCGAAGAGATGGAACGCCTGACCTCGCCGCGCAACCGACTAGAAATTGCCTATTCTTCATACCATACTATCGACGGCCTGGACACATCTTTGGGCAACCATATACGCAGGATCGAGCAACAGCACAATGTTCGTATCCTCTATGGCGCGCGCGCTTTTGGGGCTGCCCGCCATGAGGTGATTCTGGTTGATGGGCGTTACGCTGCGCCAGAACAGGTCAATGCGTTCAAAGGTCAACTATACGACCGATTCGGCATTCAGTCGGATCGCTACGAATATAACCCCGAGTTTGCCATTTACATCAATGCGGCCTTGCCTTCTTTTGAGGTATTAGAGGCGGTCGCCGGCGATGTCGGGCCAAACCGCTGGTTGATCGCTCACGAGTTTATGGGCTTGCCTTTTTGTTATTGTGCGATGCTCAATGTTCCCGGTGTCTGGCACACCGTTTTCTACGGCCACGAGGTGACCACGGCACGCCCCATCGTCGAATTCCATTCTGGGCACGACACGATGTTTTACAACGTGATGGCCCAGGCGCGCGAACAGGGTCGTTACCTGGAAGACGTGTTCGGCGATCAGTCGGGCTTTTTCAAGCACGCGCTGGTCAAACCGGCAGTAGAACACTGCGATCGTATCTTTGCCGTCGGTGACCGGGTCGTGCAGGAAATGCGCTTTCTCGGCGACGCCTGGGCCAGGGCGAGAATTGACCTAGTGTACAACGGCGTGCCCAGCGTCGAGATCGCACTGGATGATAAAAAGGCAGCGCAGAACAAACTCAAGCAGTACAGCGAGAATCTGTTGGCTTTTTGGCCCGATTACGTGTTCAGCCACGTCACGCGGTTCATCCCATCCAAAGGCTTGTGGCGCGATTTGCGAGTGATGGAGCACCTGGACGCTCTCCTGGCCGAACGAAGGCAGACCGCCTTGTTCTTTGTGCTTTCTAGCGTGATCCCGATGGGACGCTCACCCAGGGCTGTCCAGGCAATGGAGGCCGCCTATGGCTGGCCGGTAACGCACCGCGAATCGACCATTCACGTGGATGGCACCGATGTGCCCGACCTGGTGGCGCACGAAACGCCCTTTTATCATGCCGTTGAAGCCTTCAACTGGCAGGCCAGGGCGAGCAAAATCGTCCTGGTTAACCAGTTTGGTTGGAGTCAGGATCGCTGCGGCCTGCGTATGCCGGCAGAGATGCAGTTTATGGACATCCGCCAGGGGACAGACCTGGAATTTGGCCAAAGCATCTATGAGCCTTTCGGCATCGCTCAACTAGAGCCACTCAGTTTTGGCGCACTGTGCGTGGTTTCGAATGTCTGCGGCTGTGTGGGTTTTGTTGACCGCGTCGGCGGGTCGGCGATGCCCAACGTCATCGTCGCCGACTACACCGACGCCGGTGTGCTGGGACAGAGCGCCGAGGCTGCTTTGTCCATCGATCAGGTGCAGCGCAACGAGATCGAGGTACAGCAGGCGGGCCTCGTCGCCCGGCAGATCGTCCAACGTTTGCCGCAAGATGATCTCGCGGCGCAGAAACTGCTCGTCGATGGGTATGCGCTGGGACAAAAAATGAGCTGGGAAGTCGTAGCGCGCGATTACCTGCTTCCCGGCCTGGAATGGATTGAATAGGGTCGCGCAAAGGAGCTGACGGCGATGAGAGTTCTGGCCTTGATTCTGGCCGGTGGGCAGGGAACCCGGTTGAGCATTTTGTCTCAAAAGCGCGCCAAGCCGGCCGTGCCTTTCGCTGGCAAATACCGGATCATTGATTTTCCCCTGTCCAACTGTGTTAACTCGGACATCGTCACGATCGGCATTGCCACCCAATACCGCCCTCGCTCGCTCAACGATCACATTCGCAATGGTCGCCCCTGGGATCTGGACCGGATGTATGGCGGCGTGACACTTTTACAACCCTACGAGGTATCACAGGGCATCCAGCCCTGGTATCGCGGCACAGCGGACGCAGTTTACCAGAACCAGGACTTTGTGCTGCATCATCACCCGGCTCAAACCTTGATTTTGGCCAGCGACCACATCTACAAGATGGACTATGGTCCGCTGCTTGGTTACCATCAATCGCGTCAGGCCGATCTGACCGTTTGTGCTTTCCGAGTGCCGATTTCTGAGGCCTCGCGGTTTGGCATTCTCACCCTGGCTTTGGACGAATCTGGGCGTGTCGCCCGGTTTGAGGAAAAGCCCCAACACCCTCAAAGCGATCTGGCCTCGATGGGTATTTATGTTTTTAATACCCAGACGATGCTCAGACTGCTCGACGAGGATGCTGCCAATCCGGAATCAAGGCATGATTTTGGCCGCGATGTTTTGCCCAGGATGGTGTCTGAGGGATACCGGGTGTTTTGTTATCAGTTCGATAATTACTGGGTCGATGTGGGTACGGTGCAGGCTTATTGGGAAGCGCATATGGATTTGCTTGAGGAAAATCCGCTGCTCAACCTGCTTGATCGAGGGTGGGTTATTCATACCCGCAGCGAAGAGCGTCCGCCGGTAAACATCCGCACCGGTGCGTCGATCGGGCATAGTCTCATTTCAGACGGCTGTGTGATCGAAGGGGCGGTCGAATACTCGGTGCTGTCGCCGGGAGTCTGTGTCAGGCAAGGGGCTATTGTGCGCAATTCGATCGTGATGACCGACGCTGTGATTGAAGAGATGACCGTCGTCGATCGCGCTATCCTGGACAAAAATGTGCGCATTGGTGCAAGGTCACGGGTTGGGTATGGTAATGACATGCACGTGCCTAACGAAACCGAGTCGTACCTGAACACCGGCATCACTCTGGTCGGCAAAAATACGGTCATTCCACCGCGAATGACTGTCGGACGAAACTGTGTGATCGCCAGCGATTTGCCTGCGCAGGCTTTTGAAGCCGAAACACTGGAGAGCGGCAGAACGGTCGATCCGACCTCAGGTTGACCGGCGAAAGCGAGTTTTCAGAGGAGAAGAGAAAGATCAATGTCCGATCTCAAGGTGTGCATTCACGGGCATTTCTATCAGCCGCCGCGTGAAAATCCATTCACCGGCGCCATACCCGACGAGCCCGGTGCCGAGCCTTTCAGGAACTTTAACGAGAAAATCCACCACGAGTGCTACAAGCCCAACGCAGATCTCGGCAATTGGGATCTGATCAGCTTTAATTTTGGCCCCACGTTGGCCGCCTGGTTGAATCGCGGTTTTCCATCGACGCACGCGCGCATTGTGGCTGCCGACCGACATCACCGGCGGCTGTTTGGTGTTGGCAATGCGATGGCCCAAGCGTATAACCATACCATTCTTCCCCTGGCCCGCGAACGGGACAAGCAGACGCAGATTGCTTGGGGCGTCGCCGACTTTGTGCATCGTTTCGGCCACCATCCAGAGGGGCTGTGGCTGCCCGAAATGGCCGTCGACCTGGAAACGCTGGCGGTGATGGAAAGCCTGGGCTTGCGCTATACCATCTTGTGCCCACATCAGGTAGAACGCCTCAACGGCGAGTGGGCGGATTCACCCCGCCCTTACTTTGTGCGTTTGCCAAATCAGAACACCTTTATCGTCTTTATGCGCGATGAAGAGCTTTCCAATCGCCTGGCCTTTGATCCAGACCTGACCACGGATGCGGCGCGCTTTGCGCGCTGGAGCCGCGACGTGGCAGGAAACGACAGCGGGTTGTTTATCATTGCCACCGAAGGTGAGACGTTTGGTCACCACCAGGCGCAAAGACAATATTTTCTGGATTCGCTGCTGCACGTCGATCTGCCCAGGGTCGGTTTCCAGGTTTCGACACCGGGTATGTACCTGGCGGAGCATCGCCCCACTGAAGAGGTGAGGATCGTCGGCAACACGGCGTGGAGCTGCGCGCATGGCGTGGCGCGTTGGGGCATTGGCTGTAGCTGTACGAGCAGCGACCAGCAGTGGAAATCACGCCTGCGCACGGCACTCGACCGACTGGCCGGGGCCGTCGATGCATTGTATGAAAGCGAGTGCCGCCGTTGGATCGACAAGCCGTGGCCCTTGCGCGACAGCTACATCAATGTCATTCTCGACCGTATCGACGGGCTGGACTTGCTGCAACAATTCTCAGCACAAGCGATTCCCACTCAAGACGCCGTGCGCATTTTGCACCTGCTCGAAGCCGGGCGTTATTGCCAGGCGATGTATACGTCGTCCGGCTGGTTCTTTGAAGACTTGAGCCGCATCGAGACGCGCAACAACATCGGGTATGCGGCGATGGCAGTAGAGCAGGTGCGCCGGGCGACCAACATTGACCTCGCGTCCAGTTTGCGCAGCGACCTCGCTGCCGCCTCAAGTTGGCTCACAAAAGAAACCGGTCGCGACATCTATGATCGGCTGATCGTTGAGCGGTGAGTTTAGAAGCGGGATATTGAACCCTTTATATGACTCAACCAACCCCTGATTTCAAATTTATATTGGGGCCGAATGGGCCCATCGCCGGTCACCTCGGCGAATATGAGCACCGTCCGGCGCAGATCAAGATGGCCCAGGTGGTCTGGCGGGCGATTCAGGAAGAACGCGATGCACTGATCGAAGCCGGCACGGGTACGGGCAAGAGTATCGCTTACCTGGTGCCCGTGCTGCTGAGCGGCAAAACGCTGATCATCTCGACAGCGAACAAGGCGTTGCAAAGCCAGCTCTATGAAAAGGACGTGCCCTTTGTCCGCGACGCCTTGGGGCTGGATTTTGACACGGTGCTGATCAAAGGGCGTCAAAATTACGTCTGCTGGCGCAAATATCAGGTCGAGTTGCCCCAGCAGCGCGCATTCGCCCAGATCGACGGCGTGCAGGTGTACGACCTGGACGAGTTGGACCGTTGGGTGCGCAGCACCGACAGCGGCGACCTGGAAGAACTGCCCATTGTGCTCGACGGTGATACGCTTGCCAATATGACCTGCCCGGCCGAAGAATGTCTGCACCGCGAGTGTCTTTATTATGACCGCTGTTTCGTGATGAAGGTGCGCCAGGCAGCTGCTGAAGCGCAGGTGGTGATCACCAACCATCACCTCCTGATCAGCGACCTGCGTCTGCGCGCCATCGGCGGGGTCAGTTTGCCCGACAGCGAGGTGTTGATCTGCGACGAAGCGCACCAGATTGAAGCCGTCGCCACCTCGATTTTCGAGACCACCGTCACCGACTACCTTGTTCCCGCGCTGCTGCTGCGGCGGCTGGTCCGCGATCACGTCCCGGCCAACCAGCTCGACAAGCTGGCCGAAGACAACCGCACCTTTTTCGACCGTGTGCGCGCGGCGATGAGCGAGTCGGCGGCCAAGCTGGTGGGTGATTGGGAGGAGGGCCTGCGCCTGAGCCGCACGCTGCGTGACGTGGGTAAGACGCTGGAAAAGAACAACCCCTACAAGGGTGAGCCGGAATCGGAGGATAACATCCGTTTCGGGATGACGATCCAGGCCGTCAACGCGGCGAGCGACGCGATCAAGGCGGTCAGCCGGGGCGACAAGGACGGCGATGTGGTGCGTTACGCCGAGCAGGTCCGGCAACGCCACATCGGGCTGATCGTTCACGCCGCGCCGATCTCGGCGGCTGAGCCGTTGGGCAAATACCTTTTTGGCGAGCACACGGTGATCTGTACTTCGGCGACGCTATCGGCGGGGGGAAATTTCGACCTCTTTCGCTCCCGTTGCGGCGTGCCGGAGAACGCATTGGATCTGATCGGCGCGCCGGTGTTCGACTACCAGCAGCAGGCGATGATCTATTTGCCGCAACTGCCCACCTTTGACTGGCAAAACCGCGAACAATACTTTGACACCGTCGCCGAAGAGACGGCCCGTTTGCTCGAAGTCAGCCGGGGGCGCGCCTTTTGCCTGTTTACCAGTTGGTCGGGCATGGAGCATGTGGTCGACAAGCTGCGTGAAACGCTGCCCTGGCCGGTGCTCGTTCAGGGCGAACAGCCGCGCTCCGAACTGCTGCGTCTGTTCAAGAGCACATCGCACAGCGTGCTTTTTGCCACCAAGTCCTTTTGGGAGGGGGTTGATGTTCCTGGAGACGCGCTTTCGTTGGTGATCATTGACAAGCTGCCCTTCCCTTCGCCAAACGATCCCCTGCATGAGGCGCGATCGGAGCAGATCACCGAGCAAGGTGGCAATGCCTTTATCGAGTACACATTGCCGATTATGACCCTTAACCTCAAGCAGGGCTTTGGCCGCCTGATCCGTACCAAGTCTGATCGCGGCATCGTGGCCATTCTCGACAATCGACTGAGTGTCAAACGGTATGGCAGTGGCGTTGTCGCTTCACTGCCATCAGCCAGAGTCAGCCGCAATTTTGCTGACGTGTACCGCTTTTTCTCCGTTCCGCCTTTTGATACCGAATATGCCCTGACCGTATGGCTTGCCGCCGAGGAGGGCGCGGACATTCACTATCGCTGGCGGCTCACCCGCCTGTCAGATGGTAAGAGCCGCCAGGGCAACGGCATAGCTGCGCACCCGCTGCTGGCGCGCTGGGCGGGCACGCTGGCCGGCGTCACTCAACTGCAAGCGGCGATTGCCCAGGGCAAGCGCCAGGCGGGTGACTTTAAACTAGAACTGCGTCTGCCTGGCATCAATGGCAACGCACAGACCCTGATCGAAACCATGTCGCCCGATCTACAGTCTCGACTCAGGGCATTCCAATCGGTGCGCGTCATCACCTTTGAAGACGAGATGAAAACATGACGCTTACCGGTTCGCTACTCTTGACCTTACTTGTGCCCGGTATTTTGAGTCTGTATGCCCTGGCTTTCACTGCGGGCGGCATCTATTATCTGGAACAGCGCGTGTCGCGCATTCGTGACCAGTTCCCCCGACGCACGTCGCTGTCGTTACTGACCGGTATTGCCGCGTTGTGCATTGGATTGTTGATGGCGCTGGCCGTCGCCGGGCATTTCTGGATCGGTGGCATCGACTTTAGAATGGCGGCTCTGGTCGCCGTCGTTGCCGGGGTTGGATTTTGGGTGTATCATATCTATTTCGACCAGACACCGCTGAGTTGCATCCGCGACAGCGCGCTGGCTTTTATTTGCCTCGCACTGGTCGCCGTGGCCGCCTGGTGGGTTGAATTCCAGTAGAGGCGCACCTATGTGTGCGCAAGTCGGGAGCGAGATGATGGGCAAGCGTGTGGATGGACGTGCGTTGGATGAGCTGAGGGCGGTCAAGATCCGGCCGGAGTTTATCGCTTATCCGGAGGGATCGGTGCTGATCGAGATGGGACAAACGCGGGTGATCTGCAACGCCACCGTCGATGCGGCCATTCCCGCCTGGCTGATCGGCCAGGGGCGCGGCTGGGTGACGGCGGAATACGCGCTGTTGCCCCGCTCGACGCACACGCGCACACAACGGGAGACGCGCGGGCTGGGGGGGCGGACGCAGGAAATTCAGCGCCTGATCGGGCGCTCGCTGCGCGCGGCGGTGGATCTGGAACAGCTTGGCGAGCGCCAGATCATCGTCGACTGCGATGTGATCCAGGCCGACGGCGGTACGCGCACCGCGTCGATCACCGGCGGGTATGTGGCGCTGGCGCTGGCCCTACGCAGGCTGATCGAACAAGGACTGGTTTCGCCGTGGGCGTTCAAAGCGCCGGTGGCCGCGGTCAGTGTGGGGATGGTCGGCGGCG